>JBCNVN010000001.1:0-228745 GCA_039630055.1 Candidatus Caldarchaeales archaeon
GATTGTCATCCAAGATATTGTTATCATGGCCCATATTATTAGCATTAACCAGAGAGGTTTAACATCTGTAAGTCTCAATACTATTAGTAATGTTATTGGAGGCGTAGTCATCAAGATCGCTAGCATCGAGGACTCTATGAAGAATTCTTTAAAGTTCATCTATCTTTCACCACTCTATAAGGCTCAGATATTATTTCTATCTTTGGATCTTGCTCAAGCCCTATTGCTTCCTCCCAAGAAACGTATGATGCAGGATATACGAATTTTACGATATAGTATCCAGCGATCTTGAGTGCTGAGGCCAAGGCTGAGTATATGACCAGCTTATTATTGGCGGTGCTTATCTTTATGAGCGGGATCATCAATCCTTCTCTAGACATAAAGACATATACTCTATCTCCATCTTCATCTACCATCCGCCTAATCCTACTTCTAAGATCTCTAAGTCTAGGTATATGGAAAGCGATCAGCCCTATCAATCCTGTTAATCCTATGAGTAGAGCCCAGAAAGTATCACTTCTTCTAGCTACATATTCTCTCAATCCTCTCTTTACATATTCTTCTATATCCATGAACTTCTCTATCTTGAATACTCTCTTGTTATCGATGTTCACATAGACAGATCTTGAATGAATTAGAAGTATCTTCGACCTGTACCCTATAGGTGTAGAGTAGCTTATCTCCAAATTACTTGAGGGGATATTCTGATGGATAACCTCTAAACTCAATCTTATGACATCTCTCTTACGAGCTAGGTCAACTATCCTAGAAGTATACATCTAATGCCTCAATATCCTAAGAGGTTTTTTAACGTTTCTCTATAGGATAGAGTTTTGACTTTAAGATAGCTGTAAGTAGCAGGTTTCCCAGCAGTACAATCGCGATGAAGCTTCCGATGAATATAGATAGCCAGAATGCGGGTAAGCCTGGGAGAACGAATGAGTAGATATCATATCTTTCTGGAGAACCGAAGATAAACCATAGATATGTTCCAACTATAATAGATACTATTATTGACTGTATGAGAGTACTGGTTAAGAAGAATTTACTGGTATGTTTTATGCAGATCTTCCAACCGACGTAGCAAGATACGAAGTTTGCTAGGGATCCGCCGATTACATCTATAAATGTCCAGCCTACGAAGAATACTTGTCCAGCGACAAAGTTAGATACTGCACATCCTATGGTTAGTCCGATGATGGAGGGCCATCCAAAAAGGATGCTCAGAGGTATTAATGCATCTGCAAACCTAACCTGAAATGGTAAGAAGCTTATCAGGGCTAAAGCTATAACTAGTACAGCGTAGAGAGATGCGAACATCGATGCTAGAACTATGTTCTTCTTCATCAATACGGGTCTTTTGTTAATATGGAGGAGTTTCTAAAAAAGATTTAAGAACCTAGATAATTGATTATTGTAGGAAGAGTTGATTTTTCTAGGTCTATTCATCTCTAAGATGTTTATGATGGTTAAATCTATATTTAGCATGGTTTCATCTATCTTGGAGGATGTCAACAGTCCCAGATTCTTTACCTGAAGTTATAAGGATAAAGATATGGAGGTTTAGAGAAGATATGCTAAGAGGTGGAGATATAGTATCTGATGATTTTTTCTCAAGTTTGGGATTAGGTTTTAAGGAGAAGCTAATCGAGGCTGACGCCAAGTATGAAGAACATCTCAAGAAGATACATGATGAGTATGGGTTGAGCATGAATGAAGAATATGTATGGACCCTTCCAGAACCTGCCATACTCACATTATCTAGAGATGAATTAGAGAAGGAATCTAAGATAGTATTAGATGTATTGTTGAGGGGGCCGATAAATTTAAGATATTGTGACAAGCTTTATAGGCTAGTATTAGAGTATCCTTGTGGTTAAAAGGATAAAAACTGGTATTGGATAAGATAGTTTAGGCGGGGGTAGCCAAGTCTGGTCAAAGGCGCAGGGCTTAGGAGGATTTGGAAGATAATAGACGGCTGGTTATTCCAAGGCTAAGAGACCCTGAAGATTTTGGGGATTCCCATAGGGGTTCGTGGGTTCAAATCCCACCCCCCGCACATGTATGATCCATAGATTCATAGATGATAAAGCTTCTCCAAAAGATCTAGCTATTCTTTCTATGAGTATCTTGTATCTCGAGTAATATCATATTGGGATGTTTTAGTGATGATGTTGAAGGTTTTAGATAGGGATGGTTACTCTTATTTTACGATTTCGGTTTATAGATTTGTAGATCATCCTTAAGATCTTAAAAAGGAGAATATACTAATTCAATACTATGGCCCTATCCGAAATACATGTATCGATAGAAGAGAAGACTGAGAGAATCTATGCAAGAGAGATTCTTAGTCCTTAATTTCTTAAGTATATATCTTCTCATTCCTTTTTTCATACCAAAAGTTTTTTAACCTCCTTTGAAAGATATAGAGGTTGAAGTTTATGAAGAGGTCGGATGTTAAGGTACCCGTTTTACCTGTTGTATATGTCACCCACGATGAAGAGAAGTATACGATCGAGATCGAGTTGGCTGGAGTTGAGAAGGATAAGATAAGCCTCGAGGTGAGTGAGAGAGGATTCTGTGTCAGGGCGCCTAGAGAAGACATAGAGTATTTCGGATGCTGGACTCTATCCCACGATGTTAAACCAGAAGAGGCCAAGGCAACTTTCAAGAGCGGGCTCTTAACCGTAACGATTCCTCTTGCGAAACCCATGAAGGGAAGGGAAGTCCCAATAGAATAGATACCGGCCACATCGTAATCTCCTCAATTATTTTCATGGAAAAAATTCTAGGATCCTGAAGGAGTGGGCCACGTTCCTTATCTTTGAGAGTTTGTAGATGAATTCTTATCTAAAGGTTAGATAAATTAATCGATATGGATCTCGCTATCATAGGTTTAGGAGCATTCGGTTCATGGCTCGTTCAACAATATCTCGATCTAGGCTTAAAGATTAAAGCGTATGACTTAGATTTGGAGAAAGCTACTAAATTTGAGCCTCTTGGGGTCACTATATGTAGAGATTTAGGAGAAGCTGTTAAAGATGTAGATGTAGTGATAATATCTGTAGCTTTAGGTAGTGCTCACCGCATAATAATGGATGCGTCAAAAGATATGGAGAGGGGGATAATAGTAGATGTATCATCTCTTAAGAAGCCTGTTTACAGTACTTTGAAGAATCTTCCCAAAAGCTTGAAGCCTGTATGCATCCATCCTTTGTTCGGTCCATCTTCTAAAGGATTCGTGGGTAAGGTTGTGGCCCTCATACCTGTAAGAGATGTAGTAGAGGAATTAGATATTGCTGAGAAGATGATGCCGGGGGCAAGATTTGTAAGTGTAACGGCTGAAGAGCACGATGAGGCCATGGCATACATACTCTCACTAACCCATATACTATCTCTAGCAATAGTAGATTTGCTTAAAGATGTAGAAGAGAAAAAGTATGGAGAACTTTCTGGAACAAGTTTTAAACAAATGTGTAAGATGGTCGACCTAGTTCTCAGCGAGAGTAGAGAGACGCTCACATCAATAATCTACTATAATGAAGATACAGAAAAGATATTTAAGAGATTACTAGATAACCTCTATAAGATATATGAACTTATAATTGTGAAAGATTATGAAGGGTTAAAGAAATATATTGAAGAAACTAAGGAAAATTATTCTAAACTAGAATTCTTAAAAAAGATATTGTTATAAGTTGTAGCTTTTTCCATCCTATTTAAACCATTAATGATTTTAGAAATATTGGAAAAATACTTCCTATCATCCATAGAGCTAAAAGATTTATTGTAGCCTGAATAATTATCGTTATGGATATTTATAGAATTGGAGACATAAAGTACTTGAAAGTTTCTTGGAAGCGTTTAGAAGAGATTGTAGAAGAACTTTCAAAGAAGATCTCTAGAGATTATGAGTTCGATCTTCTCGTAGGGATACTTAGGGGAGGTTTAGTCGTCGCCCATCTACTCTCAGATATAATGGGGATAGACGAGATCTATCCAATAGGATGCAGTAGCTATGTAGACGTATATAAACGCTCAAAGCTTAAGATATATCATCCTCTCATCTTAAATGACTTAAAGAAAAAAAGAGTACTAGTAGTAGATGATGTAGCAGATAGCGGTGTAACATTGAAGAGCATTATTGAAAAGGTTATAGCTCCGAAGAATCCAGAAGATTGTAAGACTGCAACTCTTCATATTAAACCTTGGAGCATCTTTAAGCCAGACTATTATGTTGAGATGGTGGATGCATGGATAGTCTATCCATGGGAGAAGTACGAGATGATAAGACTCCTTGGTCCAAAATTTATAGAGTTATTAGGAGAAGAGAAGGCGGTAACAGAGTTGGCAGAGATCATAGATAAAGATAGGAGTAAAGTGAGAGAGATACTTTTAGCTGTAAGCTCTACAAGTAACACCACGGTTTCCTAATCCATAATAATCATTAGATGTAAATAGTACATATAGAGGGATATCTTGCAATCTAAGAGGTATAAGAAAAAGAGATAGATTGTGAGATCTAAATAGTGAGGTTTCTGAGAATATTTATCAATTGAGAGATTGGGTTTTAGGGTGGGGTCTAGAGATGGGGCATGGAGGCCTAAGGCTTTACGCTGAGATATATGGATGTACAGCGAGTCTAGCCGATGGAGAGATAGCTCTAGGATTATTTAATGAGGCTGGCTGGAAGATCGTGAATAGACCGGATGATGCAGACCTTATCCTACTAGTAACATGCGCTGTTAAGAAGCCTACTAGTGATAGAATGCTTCACAGAATTAAGAAGTTAAAAACCTATGGAAAGAAGATGGTGATAACTGGATGTATGGCCTCTGGAGAGGGAGAGAGAATAAAACACGTGGCACCTGATTCTATACTAGTTCATCCTAGATCTATTTTACGAATAGTAGAGGCAGTCGAAAAGGAGATAGACTTGATGGATGAAGATCTTGTGGAGAAGCTTGATCAACCAAGAGTTTTAAAGAATAAGGTTGTTGGGATAGTTCCAGTCTCGGAGGGATGTAGATGGAGTAGGTGTGGATTCTGCATAGTTCCATTCACTCGAGGCAGATTCTTTAGCTACCAGATGGATAAGATAATTGAAGAAGCATATAGATTGATCTCTAGAGGCGTTAAAGAGATATGGCTTACAAGTCAAGATATGGGTAGCTATGGACTAGATCAAGGGAGAAACCTTCTACCAGAGCTGGTGAGAAAAATATCTATGATTCCTGGAGAATTCTGGATAAGGATCGGTATGATGAACCCCATATACTTGAAGCCAATACTCCGAGATCTAAGTGAAGTATATCTCCATCCAAAAGTCTACAAATTCTTACATCTCCCAGTCCAGACAGGGTCGGATAAGATACTGAGATTGATGGATAGAGGATACACCATCTCATTATTTAAAGAGATAGTATACTTCATGAAGAGTAAAATAGATAGACTCAATCTCTCAACAGATATTATCGTAGGTTATCCTGGAGAAGATGAGGAAGACTTCGAGGATACTTTAAGACTGCTGAGAGAGGTGGAACCAGACTCTGTAAATATCTCAAAGTTTTTTCCGAGACCTAGAACACCTGCAGAGAAGCTTACACAATTAGATCCAAAGATAATTAAAGAAAGGAGTAGGATCATCACTAATTTAGCTTCGAGTATTGCATATAAGAAGAATCTTAGATGGATTGGATGGGTAGGGACTGCGCTGGTAGATGAAGTAGGAGAGCGTGGAGAGGCGATCGCTAGAAACATAGAGTATAAACCAATAGTATTGAGGGGGGAGAATGGATCAACTCTTCTCGGTAAGTGGGTGGAGGTAGAGGTTTTAGATGCTAGACCCCACTGTCTAACCGGTAGATTGAAGAAGGTCTTAGATGAAGATGACAGCATATAATTCTATAGTAGTACATTATGGTGAGTTAACACTAAAACGTGGGAGGAGGCCGATGTATGAAAAGATGCTAAAGAGAAATCTTGAGAAAACTTTGGATATGAAGTTGAAAAGATTAAGAGGAAGACTTATAGTGAGAGTAAAGAATGGTGATAGTAGGTTATTATGCGATAAGATAGGTAGGGTTTTTGGAGTATCCTGGTATGCTCCAGCAATTCGTATAAAAGGAGATATTCAAGAAGTAATAGATAATATTATCGAGGTTTTTAAAGATGAGAATGTAAAAAGTTTTAAGATAGTTGTTAAGAGAAGTGATAAAACTTTTCCTTTAACATCTATCGAGCTAGCGGAGAATATCGGAAGAGAAGTATCTGAGAGGCTGAACATCAAAGTAGATCTGAAGAACCCGGAGAAGAAAGCATATGTAGAGGTTACAGAGGATGGCTTCTATGTTCTCTTCGATAAAATCAAAGGTCTAGGAGGCTTACCCACAGGCTCTTCTGGAAGGATCTTATCTCTTCTCTCGGGCGGCATAGATTCGCCTGTGGCCGCGTGGATGATGATGAAGCGTGGATGTGATGTAGACCTACTACATATTCATCCATTTCTAAGAAATGAAGAAGTACTGGAGACGAAGATAGAGAAGATAGCTAGAAGCTTATCCAGCTATAGTCTAGGATTAACATTGTATCTATCATCATTTAAACCGTTTTTCATAAAGTCTTTTGAGATACCTCCAAAAATGATCTTAGTAACCTTCAGAGCATATATCTTAAGAGTTGCAGATAGACTGGCGAAGAATAGAGGATATCTGGGGATAGCTACTGGAGATAGCTTAGGACAAGCAGCATCTCAAACTCTTGAAAACCTCTATGCTGTGAATACATTTTCTCAGACTCCAGTTTATAGTCCGTTGATAGGTATGGATAAACAAGAGATAGTAGACCTTGCAAAGAAGATTGGAACGTATAATTATAGTATAGAAAAATATAGAGATTGCTGTTCGATAATAGCTAGACACCCTGAGACTAGAGCTACCTTAGAAGACCTGAGAAAGATATGGGATGAACATAATCTAGAAGAGGCGGTAGATCAAACCTTTTCCGATCTAGCCGAATATAGGTTTTAGATAAATATTTAAACAGGCCTACTAGATAATCTATCTATCGATGAGCATCTCGATCGATAATAAAACTATTGCATTGATTGGTGGAACTGGAAACCTCGGTAGAGGTCTAGCATTGAGATGGGCTAAGTCTTCTCTAAAAACAGTTATAGGCTCACGTAATAGAGAGAAGGCTGAGAAGGTAGCAAGCCATCTAACAGAGATCGTTGGCAAACCTATCTATGGGTTAACGAATGAAGAGGCATCTAAGATAGGGGAGATAATAATCTTATCGATACCTTTCGAGGGATTAGATCATATACTCGGCAGCATAACTCCATATATCGATAATAAGATCGTTATCTCAACTATCGTTGCACATTCAGGGTCTTTGAAGTCTGCTGGAGAGACTGTGAGAGAGCGTCTACCAAGATCCGTTAAGGTTGCCTCAGCATTCCAGAACATCGGATACAAAGCCCTTCTAGATCTTGATAGAGAGGTAGAATGCGATGTTGTCGTGTGTGGTGATGAAGAAGCAAAGAGCGTATGCATACAGTTAGCTGAAAAGATACCTGGTGTGAGAGCGCTTGATGGTGGCCCTATAGAGAACTCTAGGACGATCGAGAACATGACCCACTTCTTAATCTATCTCAGTAAAAAATATAAGAAGTCTTCTCCATGTATAAGATTTTCAGGGATCTAGATTATCTTGAACTCGTTGAAGACTGATATCATCAGGTAGACTCCGATTATTACTAAAATGATCGAGAGCGCTAATGATAATAATTCTATGTGTATGTGTCTCAAGAACTTTTTACCTTTATGTGTTAAATATGAGATAAAACCAAGCCATGCATAATCTAACCATACATGGAATATATACATTATTAAGACGCCTAGAAGTGATGCATAAGCTAGAAAGCTTGTGATCAATGTTAAACCGACACTCATCCACCATATGATGAAATATGGGTTAAGACTAGTAAAGATGAATCCGATGAGAATAGCTTGGAAAACGCCTCTCCCGTTTAAGGAAGAATATTTTACCATTCGAGGATCATCTTGGAGCTCTATAGAATTTCTACGAGACCTAAACATTGCTAGAAGAGACCGGATCTCGATTAATCCAAAGATTATCAGAGCTGTTGAGCCTGCTAAACCGATAGAGAACTTTACTAAAGGATTATCTATAAAGGATGCTATGCCGATGGAGATCGCTATTACTAGTGGAAGCTCGAATGCTGTATGCCCAAGAGACACTAGTAAGCCAGCCTTCTTACCATGTCCGAGAGAATATCTTATGGTTGCTACGGTAAGTGGGCCGGGGGAGAGGGCGCCTGAAGATGAAACCACTACGACAAGCAGTAAGAGACTTAACAGATCCACTAAGATCTGTTCTATTACTCTATAGAGAGATAGATTAACTTTACTCTTTTACCTATACCCCTAGACATAGTGAAGCTGACCAAAAGTTAGAAATAATAAACCCTAAAATAATGCTGACAGGCTAGACATTAACGAGGGGAAGTGGCCGCGGTGAGGTAGCGGTTAGCCTTCCGGCCTGTGGACTAGTATGAATAGAGGCTGGGGAGAGAGCCGGATGCCTGGGTTCGAATCCCAGCCGCGGCCTAAGACATGATCCTAGACCCAATTTTCTATGTTTGCTGACGATTTCTATTTGAGATAGAATACTCATGGAGATATTGGAAGCTATGTTGGAGCTTGGAGGATTGGATATATAACTATCATGGAATTACTCCGTTCTAAAAAGTAGATTAATATAATTGTCTAGAAGGTTTAGTTGTATGAAGTTTCCGTCAATGATCCTGGTCGTCTTTTTCATCATAGGATTGGTTTTGGGTTTTGTCTCAGGTTCACTAATCAATGTATACACTACAACTACTACTCTTTTCAATCCTACGACGATAATTTCCCTAGAAGAGAAGACTACTACGAGCACGGTAACCGTAACAATCACTGAGATAACTAACAAGACTAATAGAGATAGAGACTCTTCATGCGTAGTCTTTAGAACCAGTAAAGATTTATACAAGATATCGGAAGAAGTCGTCCTAATCTTAGAGAATGATTGTAGTTATACCTTGACACTTCCTAATCCTGCTCCCTGGTCTATAATAGATGTAGAGGGTGGGATAATCTATTCTCCATTGGCGATACAGGTTATTATAGATGTTAAACCTGGTGGAGTGTTAGTATGGGTTTGGGATCAGAAGAACGATCTAGGAGAATATGTATCAGCTGGAGTATATTATGCAAAACTGCGCACTTTAGATGCGGGTATACATGTAGTCGGGTTCGAGATTATCGAGACCTAGCCAGAATCTCCACCTCATGAGAAGCAATTAAATCGACTCGTGTCGAATTGTTCATACTGAATCTTTTAATATTTATAGTCTAGATTAAGATTTTTTAACGGCTTCTCGATATTTAAAATATGTAATTGTTAGGGGTGTTGATGTTTGGGTAGAAAGTTATCACTGGAAGAACAACCTTGGTGTATTGATAAGACTACTGGGAAAGTCTTCATTAATAAAGGTGTCGAGAACGTCTGTATAGATAAGAGTACGATATGCTTTATAGATGGATTCCATAGCAAACTATACTATAGAGGTTACAGCATAGAAGATTTAGCCCAGAATAGTACATATGAAGAAGTAGTATATCTTCTTCTATACGATAAGCTTCCGAATAGAAGAGAACTAGCAGATTTTAGAGGATGGATGAGAGAGGAGAGAGACATTCCGAGAGATGTGGTTGAGCTCCTCTGCAAGATTCCGAGAGATGTTGAACCGATGGAGGTCCTTAGAACCGCAGTCTCATATCTTGGAAATCTAGATCCGGGAAGACATGATACTAGTAGGGAGGCCATGGTTAGAAAGACTATTAGGCTAGTATCTAAGATACCTACTATCATCGCATACTGGCATAGAATAAGGAGTAACCAAGCAATAGTAGAACCTGATCCTAGAATGGATCATGCAGAAAACTTTCTATACATGATGCATTGTGAGAAGCCCGACACCCTATCCATACGAGCGATGGATGTCTCAAATGTTCTATTAGCTGAGCACGAGATGAATGCTTCCGCATTCACCGCGGTCGTAATAGCATCTACACTCAGTGATTACTATAGTGCGATAGTTGGAGCGATAGGAGCTCTTAGAGGGCCACTTCATGGATATGCGAACGTGGCCGCTATGAGGCAATTTGAAGAGATAGGCAGTCCAGATAATGTTGAGAAGTGGTATAGAGAGAATATCTTGACAGGTAAGAAGAGGGTTATGGGTGCGGGCCACAGAGTATACAAGACGTATGATCCTAGAGCTAAGGTTTTCAGAGACTATGCAAAGCAGTTTGCTGATAAGATGGGTGGTAGGGTTAAAGAATTCTATGAGATAGCTAATAAGCTTGAAGATTTTGTAATGAGAGAACTTTGTGAAACTAGGAATATATGTACTAACTGCGACTTCTGGAGTGGGATCGTATACTATGCTCTGAAGATACCCATAGATCTATATTGTACATTGTTTGTAGCGTCTAGAACGATAGGATGGTCTGCACATATACTAGAGTATATAGCCGATAACAGGATTATCAGGCCTAGACTCTACTATGATGGTGAAGTCGATAAAGAATACATACCGATAGAGAATAGATGAAGACTCAACCTTCTCTCTTCTTCTTTTTTATCTAAAAAACTATAAGCTAAAAATTATAACATAGATTTAGAATATCATCTTATTCTCTATCTCTCTTCTTCTTTAATCTTATCTTTAATGTCATATGCCTATCCCTCGTGAATAGTCAAGCCGAGATGACTAGTAAGAATAAAGCATAGATCCCTATAACTGTAATAGAGGATAGACCTTCCAAGATCTCTCCTAAGATTACGTAATCTATTGCTCTGAAGAAGTGGGTGTAGGGGTTTAACATCATAAGTAGGTAGACCGGGTAGTAGGATTCTTCTAAGTTTACGAAGACTGTAATAGAGAATGATGGAGACATTGGTGGAGATGTTGCTGCACCAACCAGTTGCTGGGCACCTCTAACATCTTCAGCTATTACACCTATGAGTATACCTATAGATATAGTTGATATCATTGCTGTAAATATTGTGGCCATCGAGATTACTACTCCTAACAGGGTTTCAAGACTGTGGCCAGTATTCTTAGAGTAGTCGTCCTACCTACAACGTTAGGTTCAACCAATCCAAAGATCTCTCCAGGTTCTACTTTGAAGCTCATCCTTTCCGATACATATCTTTCGTCAAACTTCTAGAGATCGACTTTTAGATTCTTTTTGGAGAGAACTCGGGTTGGTTCTCTTCAAGCTATCGTTTTCCAAAAAGTTATATATCGGCTTCGATAATGCTAGTGAAAATGATTGTTGTAGGTATTGTAGGAGCTGGACAGATAGGCTCTGCTATAGCGAAGATACTTGCTGAGTCTGGAAGGTATCATGTTATCGCTTCTAGGAGGAATATCTTGAAGATTAGTGAGCTTGAGAGGCTAGGTGTGGAGCTTACCAAAGATAATAGATTTCTAGCTTCTAGATCTGATATAGTGATACTCTCTGTTAAACCACATAAGGTGGTGGATGTATTGAGAGAGATCTCAGAAGATGTGGTTGGGAAGATCGTTATCTCGGTTGCAGCGGCTATACCTATAAGTAGCTTGGTTGAGGCTGCTCCGGGGGCGAAGATAGTTAGAGCTATGCCTAACATCGCTATTCTAGTGAGGGGTAGTTTTACAGCATACTCTATCGGGCCCAATCTGGATAGTGAAGATATAGCTAGGGTTAAAGAGTTGTTTAATCTAGTAGGTGAATCTATTGAAGTAGATGAAGAGCTTATGGATGCTATCACAGCTTTAAGCGGTAGTGGGCCAGCCTATGTCTCAACCTTGATCGAGGCCATGGCATATGCTGGGCTAAAGGTAGGTCTACCGAGAGAGCTAGCATACTATTCTGCAGCCTATACAGTTTATGGTTCAGCTAAGCTCTATCTAGATACAAAGCTCCATCCATCTATAATAAAAGAGATGGTTTTAACGCCTGCCGGGGTTACGGTTGAAGGGATATTCTATCTAGAGGAAGGTGGGATAAGGACGGCTATAATGAAGGCTGTTGAGGCAGCAACCAAGAGGGCGAGAGAGATAGCTGAGAAACTAAACAAGAGGTGAAGGATTTAGCGGGGCATATCTATAGATTTTTTATAAGGGTTATTATGATAGATCTATGGCCTCTTCTAGTATTATGGTTTTATAGAGGTAGGAGCAATATAGATTGTGAAGCCCGGTCGTCTAGCGGTCAAACAGAATGGTCAGATTATGGACTAAGGATCTCGGGCTCTGGATCTATTGGGAGGAGAACCCCGGGGACGCCGGTTCGAATCCGGCCCGGGCTATAACAATATTATTCTTCAAGAGTCCTTTATATTATGTAATACTTTGAGCTAGGTAATACATAATATTTATTAGTTGGTTGATCTCCTTTATATATGAATTCCCAGAATAGGGAACTTCCAAAGATTAGAATCGTGAATGCCTAGACAAAGGCTTAAAGAGGCAGAAAACAATACGGAATCTCATAGAGAGAATTGAAAGCTCCACCTCGAGCAGAGCTCTAACCCTCGCCGCCTTCCCCTCTAGAATCTCATAGAGAGAATTGAAAGGTGAAACAAGTAGTATACTCTTGGGTAGTCCGCCTTCACCTCGTGAATCTCATAGAGAGAATTGAAAGATGCAGCAAACATTCCGGCAGGCAACTACTATCTTAGAATACTGAATCTCATAGAGAGAATTGAAAGTCTACATAAAAGCTTAGAGGCTTATTCAGAATGGTTTTAAGAATCTCATAGAGAGAATTGAAAGTCTATGGTCGTCATCACTCATAAAAATATATGGAATACCTATGGAATCTCATAGAGAGAATTGAAAGAGGGGTAGGGGCTTGAGGGGTTGAGGTAACCCCTACAGCGAATCTCATAGAGAGAATTGAAAGATTCTCAGGTCTTCCTGCGATGTTCTCTCAGTGCTCCACCTTGAGAATCTCATAGAGAGAATTGAAAGTACTCCCATTGGATGATCTTGTTAGGTCTAAAGAATGTTGTGAATCTCATAGAGAGAATTGAAAGCCACAGATCTTCGGGGCCATAGTAAGACTGGCTAAATATGAATCTCATAGAGAGAATTGAAAGTCTGGATGAATTCCTCAGGCTTAAAAAACATGTAGTCTTTCGAATCTCATAGAGAGAATTGAAAGGAATAATTCAATAGATAGTATGCTGACAGGTATGCTGCTATCAGAATCTCATAGAGAGAATTGAAAGATGCTAAAGCCATAGTGGTTACGCTAGCCTTACTCTTCTTCGAATCTCATAGAGAGAATTGAAAGTTGACTGGTTGTAGGAAGTTAAATATATATTTGCCTGATGAATCTCATAGAGAGAATTGAAAGTCCTCAGTAGGCTTATTCACAAAATTGTATGGAGTTCTGAATCTCATAGAGAGAATTGAAAGTCTTTAATTATTTCTCTGAGAAGTCCTAGGTCTTCATCAATGAATCTCATAGAGAGAATTGAAAGAAAACACTAAATCTTTTCCGAAAACATTCTTCCATTTTTTTCCGGAATCTCATAGAGAGAATTGAAAGTATCCCCATTAGGATAAATAGGTGGTTCTACAACATCTATACCAGAATCTCATAGAGAGAATTGAAAGTTGCACATTTCACGAATACTGTTAATGTATGCTTTGTCGTAGGGAATCTCATAGAGAGAATTGAGGGTTTTTAGGTTAAATACTGGTTCTCAGATTATCTTCTAGGATTATACGGTATGGCTAGGATGCATGCTAGGAGAAGGGGTAGGGCAGGTTCTAAGAGACCTATCAGTAGGCTTCCTCCCTCATGGCTAAAGATCACCCCTGAAGAGGTTGAGGCTCTAGTCGTTAAATATGCTAAAGAAGGTTATCCTCCCAGCTTGATAGGTATAGTATTGAGAGACCGGCATGGTGTCCCCCTAGTCAAGCAGGTTACGGGAAAGACTATCAAAGAGATCCTTGAAGAGAATAATGTTAAACCCCAGATACCTGAAGACTTGATGAACCTACTTGAGAGGGCTAGAAGGATGAGGATCCACTTAGAGAGGAACAAGTCTGATAAATACAATAGGCATAGGCTTCAGCTTGTCGAGGCAAAGATCCATAGACTCGTTAAATATTATAAGAGGTTGGGTGAACTGTCGGAAGATTGGGAGCCCAGGCTCGTCTATGCTTATAGATAGGTCGATCTGGTATAGTATAGGTCTAGGTCAAGTCCTGATCTTCTAGAAGGATGATCCCGATGGGTTATAAAGGATTCATAGATCTGGTTAATGAGTCTGTAGATAGGATTAGAGAATATATAGATGGCGGTAGGGCTTTTAATATATTCTGCCATATAGATGCTGACGGTATCTCTTCTGGAGCTATCGTTTCCGTCATGCTCTTGAGAGCCGGTTCAAGATTCACCATTAGGTCTGTGAGAAGCATAGAAGAGATATTCGCGGCAATCCCACATATCCCAGCCGACTCGGTTATAATCTTGACAGATATCGGGAGCGGTTACCTAAATAGCTTGAAGGAGAGGTTTATAGATAGAGATCTCATAATACTGGATCATCATCAACCCGATGGAGAAGCTTTGGAGAAATGGATACACTTAAACCCACACCTATGCGGTATAGATGGTTCAAGAGAGGTGAGTAGCTCCGGCGTATCATACCTAGCCTCCAAGACTCTTAGAGAAGAGAATATAACTCTATCTCCACTCGCTATAGTTGGAGCTCTAGGAGACCTCCAAGATAAATCTTCTGAGAAGAGAGAGTTGAGAGGACTTAACAAGATGATAGTTGAAGATGCTGTAAATGCGGGTTTAATAAGAGTCATGGACGACCTACTCTTCTATGGTAGAAGCTATAGACCTATACATCTCGCCCTAGCTTCAACAACCAGCCCATATATTCCGACCATATCTGGAAATGAAGCCCATGCTGTAAGCTTCCTAAATTCTCTTAAGATAAAGCTTAAAGAAGATGATAGGTGGAGGGTCTTCGCCGAGCTAGATGAAGAAGAGAAGAAGACGATATATAATGGCCTGATGAAGTATCTCTCCTCAATAAATTTTCAACCGAGCATTGTAAAAGAGTTGGTGGGTAAGGTTTACGAGCTTACCAAGGAAGAAGACTGGACACCCTTGAAGGATGCTAGAGAGTTTGCATCTCTATTAAATGCTTGTGGTAAGACTGGGAATGAATGGGTAGGTATAGCTGTGGCCATGGGGTCGAGGGGTGAGCTACTCCTACAAGCTCAAAAGATCTTAGAAGATTATAGGAGAAAGCTATCAGAGTTGTTGGAGAACTTGGTTAAGAAAGAGGCTTGGCAAGAGCTTAGAAATATAATCGCGATCGATGTCGGATCTTCTGTCGATGATAGAATGGTTAGCTCAGCCTCATCTATACTATCATCTTCTGAACTCTTACCAGAGGATAAACCGTTGATAATGATGGCCACGAGAGAAGATAGGGTGAAGGTATCTGCAAGAGCTTCTAGAAAATTAACGGCTAGAGGGATTAATCTTGGACTGGTTATGAAGAAGGCTGCAGAGAGGGTGGGCGGGGTTGGTGGAGGCCATGACGTGGCCGCAGGTGCAGAGATACCCCTAGGAAAGAAGACCATGTTCCTGGCCGAGGTAGATTCTATTGTCGGAGAAGAGCTTAAAAGTTAAAGCATCCGCTACTTTAAGTCTAGAGTTTAAAGATCTAGAGGAGGCGATGATAGCATTAAGAGCTATTCAGCCAGATAATTATCCTCTCCCTAGCGGCCTCTCGATACATATGGAGGCTGAAGGATGTAAAGTATATGTTTACATTGAGTCGAGTAGGACGATAAGATCAGTTCTAGCTACTCTAGATGATGTATTGGCGATGATGAATCTGTCTATAAGATCAGCTTCTATACTAGATAGAAAATTCTAGATACTGCATATACTGTACTTGGATAGACGTTTATGTGAAGATCTATCTGGAAGCATATATCCACAAGGACATGATTTAGGTCTTCCAAGCTTCTCCCATATATCGTCTACCACCTCTCTCGAGAAGACATCCTCTATCTTCCAGCTTATCCTACATGAATCTCTCAGCGGGGTTCCTAGAGAGTATAATGCAGCCTCCAAGACACCATGCTTCCAAAGCTTCTCAACCACTAAGTGTTCACCATAACTGGTCAATCTAAATCTTCTACCAACTTTTACTACTAAACCCATCCTTGACAGTTTCTTTATCATGAGTGAAGCAGTCGACTTCGATACCTTTAATTCCTCAACTATCTGCTTGTTCCTCGCATATCCATCCTCCATAGACCTTCTAAATATTGTTAAGAGATATTCTAGTTCTCTTGCACTAATCTTATGTACGTCTACCATAAACCGTTACACCTAAGACCGCTATAATAGATGTTAATCCTACTCCGCCGCTTGGAGGGATGGCCATCAGGCTGGCTAGAAGGTATCCGGCCACCATGATCATCACCCCTAGTAGATAAGAGGCTGAAATATTAAGTCTTCTAAATAATCTCATATAGATGATCCCTGGGATGGCGAGTATAACATGGGTTGCTAGTACACCGATGGTAGATGATAGGATCGATGAAGAGATGGCGGTCAAGCTATAGAAGACATATCTGTAGAATCTTATATTCAAACCCATGGCCTCAGCTCCATCCGGGTCGAATGCTATGTATTTAAACTCTTTGAATAAGAGATGGGTGGTTGGGACCACTATAGATAATCCGAGGAGTAATCTCAAGATATCCTCGATAGAGCTTATAGTCGATGTTCCAGCGATGTATGCCCAAGCTTTAGCGAAGGCTATACTGGAGACGAGGCTGGACAAGTATCCAAAGATTATAGTCATAGTGGTTGCAATCGATACTGAGAAGGCTATAGACATATCTTCTGAGAACCCTCTCTCCATGAGCTCACCCACTATGATCGATAGAGTGATCGCGGTTAAGGTGGATACCAATGGTACTGGGATCGGTAGGTCGTATAGAGCGCTTAGATAGACGCCTAAGAGGCTTCCTCCCAAGATCGAGTGGAGAAGCGTTAACCCAAAAGTTACACTTCTCGAGGTTGTGAGAGGGATGCTTATAGAGCCTACTAGGAGACCGCTCAGGGCAGCGACGATATAGTTTACAATCAGTATCTCAAGCATGGTCTTCTCCTATGATAAATCCTTGGGGAACCTCTGTTATCCCTGGATAGGCTCTCTTCAATATCTCCAACCTCAATACTTCATCTACTCTACCTATAGCATATATCTTCTTGTTTAGTAGGATTACTAGTGGATTGTATGCTATGCACGGGCTTATCTCGTGGGCCACGAGAAGGATGTCGACCCCCATCCTAGAGTGAATTCTACTAAGTAGACCCGCTATCTCACATTTTATATCGAAGTCTAACATCGAGAATGGTTCATCTAAGAGGAGGAGCCTAGCCCCTCTCACCATCGCTCTCGCTATAAGTACCCTCTGTCTCTCACCACCACTTAGCTCTGAGAATAATCTTTCAGAGTATCCTTCTAGCTCAACAAGCCTTAGAGCATCTTCAACCTCTTCTTCAATCTTTCTATTGAATATCCTAGGAGGAACGGATTTACTAATGATGCCCATAGAGATGACTTCTCTAACGGTTACTGGAACATGTAGATTTATATTTACGATCTGTGGAACGTAGCCTACGAACCGCCTAATCTTATTATATTCTCTAACGGAGTCATAGCCATACACTTTGACCATTCCTGAACTGGGTTTTATCATACCGATTATACACTTGAGTAAAGTTGTCTTGCCGGCTCCATTCGGCCCCATAACCACCGTCAGAAAAGGCGAGTCCAACTTAAATGAAATATTATCCAGTGCCTTCAAACCATCAAACGTTACGGTTAAGCCGTCTACTGTCAATTCACCTACCAATTCTCCTCAACCTGATTATCAAGAAGATGACCATCACGGTCAAGACTATGTTAACTATGATAGAAAGCCATAGTAGGGTGAATGGGTCGATTAGCGGGACATTCGAATAGGTAGAGGTAGGTGATTGAGATGATATTAGAACTGATGCTGATAGAGAGATTAGTTCAGGGGTATCATAGAAGATGGCAACAGGCACAACGACATATCGTAGGTTCTCTCTTCTGAGTAGATCGATTAGCTTCTGATTCTTCACGGCTTCCTCATCGGTGAATATAACAAGATCTGCATCTCCATTTTTCAATCTTGTAAACATGTTCGAGATATCTCTCTCGGATGGTTCTATATCATGTTCACTTACGACGATATCAACCTGCTCAAGTCCTAAATCGTTGATAAGGTACTGGAGGATCGGAGAGTATATGATAACTCTGTAATGCTTATCCAACGTGGCTCTAATCTTCTTCTCCAAACTATCGATGCTTTCCAAATACTTCGACAGTCTTCCACGATAATATTCTGAATAATCTCTATCGATCTCAGCGAGGCTGGATGCGACTGTAGAGGCTATGGCCCTCAATCCACTTATTGAGTAATAGTAACCATGTGGATTGAGATCGTTCGTCTTCGGATTTACTAGCTGTTTCAACCCATTATCTACATAGTCTCCATATCCTACTAATTTAACCCTTAAAAGTCCCTCTTCAACCAACTCGTAGATTTTTTCTTCAACTATTAGGTGGTGCCGACCACTCACAACCAGCAATCTTGCTTGAGACAACTTTTCTATAAGCGTACCTGTAGGAGGCTCATAATCATGTGGGTCAACATTAGGCGGTATAATCGTTATGACATCTACTCTCTCTCCACCTATCTCTCTAACTACGGAGGCTATAGGTTCTACCACCGTAACAACCGTTATCTTGCCGACTTCAGCCTCATCAATTCCAAGAGATACAGATGAACCTTTTAAGATAGATATGAGGAAAAGTGGTATTATTAATATTGAGAGATGTCGATGTCTGTTATCTTTCTTCAAGAAGTGTTCCATATCCTTCTAAGTTTTATTGAATAAAACTTCTATTTAAATCTGCTAAACTTACCAGTTGAATCCATCAATCGTAGAGTTTTTAGTGAGTTTACTTTAGAAAATAGTGTTCCGTAGAAGCTTAATTCTTAAGTAGTCCTGATAACGATCTAGTGAGTAAGGGTGTTTTATGAGCCACCCATATATCGGATTGACTCGAGAAGAAGTCACCTCTATGCTTTTAGAGATGGGTTTAAAGAGTATTGATGAACTCTATATGGATATACCTTCCAGATTCTTTATCAAGAACGCTCTACAATACTCTAAACCTTTGAGTGAAGAAGAAGTTAGACGCCATCTGAAAATTATAACCTCCAAGAATAAGACGGCCAGCCAGTTTAAATTATTTATTGGCGGTGGATTATGGCCCCATATAATACCTTCAGCTGTTAAAGAGGTGGTTAGGAGGAGCGAGTTCTTAACATCTTATACTCCTTACCAGCCTGAGGTTTCACAAGGGATGCTTCAAGCATTATTCGAGTATCAAAGCCTTATGGCGGAGCTTCTAGACGTTGAGGTCGTTAATTCATCTATGTATGATTGGGCTACAGCCCTCGGAGAAGCATTTAGAATGGCTTCTAGAGTAACTAAACGTAACAAGATACTCTATCCTCGATACATCTCTCCTGAGAGATTGAAGGTTGCAGAGACCTATTCTAAACCATCCAACATTAGACTGGTAGAATATCTACAGAATAGAGTTGATGGGTTAGCTGATCTCGAAGACTTGAAGAATAAGATAAGAGATGATACTGCAGCTGTCTACATAGAGTATCCATCCTATCTTGGTTTTATTCCAACCAATATTCGGGAGATTGGAGAGACAGCACACGACCACAACGCATTATTCATAATAGGCGTAGACCCTATTGCTTTAGGAATATTTGAGTCTCCTGGAAAGCTTGGAGCAGATATTGTAGTAGGGGAGGGTCAACCGCTTGGGATGCCGCTGAATTTCGGTGGACCTCTCTTAGGAGTAATGGGATGTAGGATGGATAGAGAGCTTATACATAATCTTCCAGGCAGACTTATCGGAATGACTCTCACGGTTAAAGGAGAGAGAGCTTATACCATGATCTTACAAGCTAGAGAACAGCATATTAAGAGAGAGAAGGCTACGAGCAATATCTGTACAAATCAAGCTCTATGCGCTGTCACCGCCGCTGTCTATCTAGCCTTATTGGGAAAGAAAGGTATCAAAGAGTTGGGAGAACAGATTCTAGCTAGAACAAAGTATATGATAAATAAGCTATCAAGGATCGGCAAAGTAGAGGTGCCACTATTCAAAAATATACACTTTAAAGAGTTTACATATAGGGTTCACGGTGTAAAGTCTGGAGAAATCTTGAAGAACCTGTTAGAGAAGAAGATCTTTGGAGGTATCGATATTGGCGGAATGTTTAATGGATTAGATGACGGTATCTTGACATGTGTTACTGAAGTACACTCAAGAGAAGACTTAGACTATTATGTGAGCTCTCTCAGAGAGGTGGTAGAGAGATGAGCTTTAGACAGGCCAGATGGTCTGAACCTACTATATTCGAGTTATCTAGAGATGGAGCTGTCGGCGTAGACTTCACAGATCTAGATGGAGAATTGAAAGAGGCATTGGTTGAGGCCTTAGATGACCTGCCTGAGGGTTTGAGGAGAAGAGAGCTGAATCTTCCAGAGCTCTCTGAATTGGATGTTATAAGACACTTTACTAGGCTTAGCCAGATGAACTATGGAGTAAACTCTGGAATTTATCCACTTGGAAGCTGCACTATGAAGTATAATCCAGCGATAAATGAAGAGATAACAAGCTTTACGGGAATATTCGATGTCCACCCACTACAGCCTGAAGAGACGGTTCAAGGATGCTTAGAGATAATGTGGAGGCTTGAGCAGATCCTCAAAGAGATTACTGGTATGCATAGGTTCAGTCTCCAGCCTGCTGCCGGGGCTCATGGAGAATTCTTAGGATGTCTAATTATAAGGGCATACCATAAGGATAAGGGATTGGAAGAAAAGAATGTTATGATCGTTCCAGATTCTGCTCATGGGACCAATCCGGCTAGCGCGGCCATGGCTGGATACGATGTAAAAGTGGTCAAGAGCGATGAGGATGGATGTGTAAGTATAAGCGATCTAAAAAAGATAGTCGACTATAGAGTAGCAGGGATAATGTTGACGAATCCAAACACGCTAGGCATATTCGAGAAGAATATTGAAGAGATCGTCGATATAATTCATGGAGTCGATGGATTACTCTACTATGATGGAGCAAATCTAAATGCTCTACTCGGCAAGGTTAGACCAGGTGACATGGGGTTCGACATAGTCCATCTAAATCTTCATAAAACCTTCTCGACACCTCATGGAGGAGGAGGCCCCGGATCCGGACCAGTGGGAGTAGTTGATAAGCTCGTCGACTATCTTCCATCTCCTCTAGTAAATTACGATGAATCGAGAAAGATCTTCTATCTAGATTATGATAGACCTAAGAGTATTGGGAAGATCAAGATGTTCTATGGTAATTTCACTGTTCTAGTCAAAGCCTATGGATATTTGTTAAGAATGGGTAGCGATGGGTTGAAGAGGGTGGCTGAGTCAAGCGTCTTATCTTCAAACTATCTACTCCACAAGGTTAGGAAGTTGAGGGGGGTGACTCTACCATATGCTCCACAATCTTATAGAAAGCATGAATTCGTGGTGAGTCTATCTAGGCTATTCAAGGAGACCGGTGTATCTGCGAGGGATGTAGCTAAGAGGCTTCTAGACTATGGGTTCCATGCCCCAACGATATACTTTCCACTGATTGTTGATGAGGCATTTATGGTGGAGCCTACAGAGTCGGAGTCGAAAAGAGAGATAGATGCTTTTTATAATGCTCTATCAAATGTCATTAATGAGGCTTATCAGAATCCAGAATTGGTTAAGACTTCACCCCACAATACCTCTGTAGCGAGAGTAGATGAAGTAAGAGCTTCTCATCCTAAGACGATGATCCCATCATGGAGAGTATATACTATGAGGAGTGAGAGACTGTGAGAAAGATACCGCTTCTATCGTATTATTCTGAGATCGGTGCAGAGATAGGAGAGTTTGCAGGATGGATGACACCTCTCTGGTTCACTAATAATAGAGAAGAACATCTAGCTGTTAGAGATAGTGTGGGCATATTCGATATTACCCATATGACGAGGATCGCTGTGAAGGGGAGAGATTCAGAGAAACTATTACAGGAGGTCTTAACCATAGATGTTGAGAAGCTTAAGCCGGGGAAGATGAAATACTGTTTAATATGTAATGAGAAAGGTGGGATAATAGATGATTTAACAGTCTTTAGACATCCCTCTGATAGAGGATTATTCGTAATAGTATGTAATGCGATTACCCATGATAAAGTTTTAGGGAAACTATATGAAATATCCCAAAAAACTGATGTAGAGATAATGGATTTAACATTTGAGACCAGTCTATATGCTGTGCAGGGGCCGAGATCTGTAGAGCTAATGTCAAAGTTCAGTGGGATAGATTTGGGTAAGCTTAAATGGTTTACCGGGGTTGATTGCAAGATAGATGATACTGATGCGTTAATCACTCGAAGTGGATATACTGGAGAAGATGGTTACGAGCTTATGCTTTGGAGCTGGGATATAGATATGTTGAAGAAGATATGGAGTAATATAGTCAAGCTTGGATCCACCCCATGTGGGTTAGCTGCAAGAGATAGTCTTAGACTTGAAGCAGGATATCCACTATACGGGCAAGATATAGATGAGAATATAAACCCTGTAGAGGCTAGGTTAACATTTGCAGTTGACCTATCTAAGAGATCTTTCATTGGGAGAGATACTGTGGAAAGAGCTATGAAAGAATCAAAGCCTAGAAGAGTCTTGATAGGTTTCAAAACTATTGAGAGAAGTATTCCTAGAAGAGGCTACCGTATACTAAGTAGGGATTATCATGTTGTTGGAGAAACGACTAGTGGAGGGTTTTCATTCATCTTAGGCATCGGGATAGGTCTCGGATACATTGATCCACTATACGCTAATGAAGATGAAAGATTGAAACTTGAAGTTAAGAATAAGTACAAAGAAATAGAAGTAACATTGAGACCGATAATACCTCATAGGATGAAGCAACTTCACTAATCCTAGGTCTCTGAAAATCTTACAGAAAACTACATATAGACCATTCTGAAGATTCATTTTAAGAACTGGTATGAGGTCCCATATTGAAACGTCTAAACTTAGAGTTCTCTTCCTCGCTACACGTCCATGGTCATTTCAGCTGACCATCATATCTACTACTCTTGGGCTAGTGTTAGCAACCTATACTCAATCATATAACCTACTACTATTCCCACTGGTCTTGGTTGGGCTCCTCTCAGCACATGCCGCAGCCAACTTAGTCAATGATCTATATGATGTTAAGTATGGGGTTGATAAACCATCATCTCCAACTGCAAAGTATAGGAGACATTATCTATTGACAGGTGAAATCAGTAGAAAAACGTTCATATTAGAGACATTGCTATCATATGGGTTAATGATCTCGATAGCTGCATATCTTACTTTTATTAGAGGATGGATAGTTCTACTCTTTACCGTTGCAGGGGTATTCATCACATATGCTTATACAGCTGACCCAATAAAGCTTAAGCATCTTTCTATGGGAGAGATAGCTGTATTCTTAGCATGGGGTCCATTGATGGTTACGGGAACCTATTATGTATTAACAGGTGAACTCAGCTTGACACCAATATATGCATCTATCCCGATAGGATTATTCGTTTCTTTGGTTTTATTCGCAAACAATATTAGAGATATGGATTACGACAGATCTGCAGGGGTAAAGACTCTAGCCGTAATCCTTGGGAATAGAAGGTCTCTAGAATTCTATAAATATACAATAATTGTAATATATTTATCGGTTGTATTGCTCACAGCTTTGAGAGTATTATCTATCTTCACACTACTCACATACTTGACAATTCCAAGAGCAGTAAGGCTTGTTAAGACATTCTATGAAAAGGTTCCTGATGCAGCTGATCCTATGACCGCCCAATTAGCTTTCAACTTTGGATTGTTACTGATTATAGGAGAAGGAGTAGATCAGATAATAGGGGCTTTTATAGATCTATTCTGACTTTCCAATTTAAACATCTTAGCTACCTCTATATTTTATGTTGTGTTAGATTTAAAAGGTGCGTTGATCAATTATCTACATGATCCCATCTACAATCTTTCCATCAGATATTGAGATGCTGATTAGAGAAGTCCAGATGTTGAAAGCAGAGGTCGCTAAGATAAAAGAAGCCTTGAAGAAGCATGGAATCGAGATTGATTAGTTAAGATAAGGTTAATATTTCCAAATACCTATTGACCATAGTATGACTAAGGTTAAGGTTAGATATCTTGCATTCTTGAGAGAAGAGACGAAGAAGGTTGAAGAAGAAATAGTGCTTCCAGACAACTCAAATATCAACGACTACATTAAAGAACTCCTTAGAAGATATAGTGGATTAAAGAGATATCTTCTTAATTCTGAAGGTGGTCTTAGAGATGGAATAAATGTAGCAGTAAATGGAGATGTTATCCGTAGGAGTGACTATGATAAGACCATTCTTAAAGATGAGGATGAAGTTGTTGTTATACCTCCAATAGCTGGTGGATCCTCATTCTTCTAACCAGCTATAGCTTCCATCTATGTAGACTTCTTTCTTAAAGAGTGGAGGCTCTTTCTTATATCTATCAACCAGCTCGGTTAACGCTTTGAAGGTTTCTTCTCTACCTCTTCCAGCGGCAACCACTACAACTAGTGGCTCACCAACCTCGAATCTACCTATAAGATGCCATATCCCTGCATAAGCTAGAGAGTATTTCTCTCTTACATCTAGACAGATCCTCTCGATTATCCTATCTGCATATTCTTTATATGCTTCTATCTCTAGATGGGAGACATTTACACCTTTTCTACTTAAACTCTTAACTCTTCCAATGAAGATAACAGTGGCACCGGCTTCTCCCTCGAACCCTACATCTAAGATCTCTTGAAAGAGGTCGTTTAAGTTGAGCTTATCTTTCTCATAGACTCCTACCTTATACTTGAATCCTCTAACCACCATGTCCAATATATGGATATATATAGTGATTCGTAAACGTTATGGTTAAACGCCATTCTTTTGTCAATTTCTATGAATCCATATACTGTGAAGCCTACGTAAATAGTAAGATTATATGTGATGAATTGATGACGTCATCTCTCGGTAGGTCTAAAGTACTTTTATCATATTAAAGATCTCGGTAGCTCTCTCATTGAGCTTATTTCTAAAATCTTTCGATAGCATAGATCTGATGCCATAATCTTCTAGAGCAATCGATGTTGCTGAAGCTCCCACTGAAGATGCCCAAGCGAGATCTCCGCTTCTCGATAATTCTACTAGAAAAGCGCTTCCTAGAACATCTCCCGCCCCCGTTGGATCAACTATCTTAACCTTTGGATAAGGTGGAATGAAATACTTCTTCTCTTTATTCATCGCTATAAACCCCTTCGAACCCATGCTTAGTATGATGTTCTCTATACCAATCTTCAGTAGTCTTTCACCCGCCTTTACCGGATCAGCCAAGCCTGTCATTATCTCTGCTTCTTCTTGGGAAAGTCTTAAAATCCATAAATCCTTCAAAATTTTTATATCTAATTTTTTCTCCAGTCTAATCTTTCCAGATTTATCTACCGTTCTCAGCATCCCCTGAGGATCTAGAGCTGTCTTAAACCTTCTACTAAAATTTACAATATCATCTTCAGTTATCTCTCCAGCGACTGGGCCAAGATATATTGTATCCAAGCCCTCCACCTCTTTAATTATTATCTTTGGAGCCTTCTGTATTAAGTACATCTCTCTAGCATCATCTCTATATCTTATTCTATATCTAGTTGTTCTGCATCTATTATTCTTGACCACTCTACTAATATCTACTCCAATCTTTGAAAGTTCTTCCAAGTACTCATCTGGATAGTCTCCGCCAACAATAGAGTAGATCTTTGTAGAGGAACCTAAGATGCGGGATGTTATAGAAGAGTAGAATGAGGTGCCTCCTGGAGCGGTTTTCATACTTCCATCAACGAACTCTATCTCATCTATTGTTAGATGTCCAAATATCGAGATCTCCAACACGTTCATCTCTTAAACTAAGATTGTCATAAAGATTGTTACTTTTTATTCTAGATTCTTCAAGATCATCCTCTTCTAAATGTTATTCCCTCTAGAATTCCTACTCCTATATGTATTCTATCTATATGTTTTGATAATTCTTCATGAGTCTTGAATATTGATCCACAGTAAGGACATTTCAATCCTTCAGGTATCTCTAGGTCTGGGAGAGTTATAGATCTCTCCACGATATTTCCAACTACTGCTCTTAAGATCAATACTCCTAAAATTGTATCTGATTTTACTATTGGCAGTCTACGAATATCTTCTTCTAACATTAATTTGATCGCTTCACCTATCTTAGTCTCTGGATCTACAGCTATCAATGGTCTAGATACTAAGTCTCTTAACTTTACTTTCTTAGGGTCTCTTCCTTCTGCAACTACTTTGTAAACTATATCTTTTAATGTAAGTATTCCTAAAGGCTTCCTCTCTTCTGTGATAATTATAGATTCATGCTTCTTCTCTTTCATTATCTGCGCAGCATCATAAACGCTGCTGCCTGATTCAAGTACAAGATAGTCTTTTATAATATAATTTATAACAGGCTGATCTAGAATCTCCTTACCGATTAACTTCTTAGACATCTAAAACTATTTTAAAATTCTACAATATATGTTTAAGAGGGGGGTCCGTTAGCTTATCAAGAAATGGGTAGATTTTTAAGTTATTCTTTATCCCTTGATGCCGGTAGGCTTACGGTACCCTGAGAGGCCTTATAATAGGTGTACCGTCTAGGCGTACCCTCTCTTACCAAAGTCCTCTCTCTTACAAGATCTAGTAGAGAGTGTGAAACCGCTGTAGAATCATAATTATATCCTCTCCTGGCCAATTCTTGAACAGTCTCAGATAGAGTCCTAGGCTTATCGAACCATCCTTCATCTATCAAGTTCTTGAGCAATATTGAGCATGTTGGGAGACTTCTAGTTCTCTCCTCTTTAATGGATGGCTTCTCCTCTATTTTAAGTTGGGGTAGAGAAGATCTTAAAGCCGATATTATATTTATTAAGGCTTCTTCTAATTTGTCAGGTGTAGCTTCTATTCTAACCGTAGCAGGTCCTAATGTTACCTCTACTTTAACTTTTTCTTGATTGCTCATAATTCATCATGTCCAAGTTGAGCAACATTTATAAGCACATCGATCACAATTATATTGGAGGAATATAGGGCATGGAACATCTTCAACACCATAATAATATGTATATGGAATTTTTTAAAGCTTTCTATGAGATAGGACGACAGACTCTAACCTCTATAGAGGGTCTGAGAATGTACGGTTACCCTAGGGAGGATCTCGTTAGAGATTATCTAGATGAATTCCATATTAATTTTGGCTCAACTCTAGATGAATATTTCTTTGAAACTCAAGAAGTTAGGATTGGTAGAGAACCGAAGAAGGTTATCGCTGTAGATACTTCATCTATAAGAATAGCAGAATCTGCTAGAGGTGTTGTCGTATCTATCAAAGGGGCTGCAGTCCTTAGGGAGTTAGATGGATCTACAAAAGTAGAGTCTATAGGCCCATTCCTATTCTATATTACGAGAAGAAATATCGTGAAGATCTTAAAGGAGCATTCTGAATTATTAAAGTCTAGAAGTGGTTACGATTTCTATCTTTATGCTCAAAAGATTTTGACAGAGCTCTTAGAGAGATGGCTCCAAGAATATGTCGTAGAAAAATTCAGAGATTCGATAATATTATTTGACGGCTCTCTGACATCGAGCTCATCTAGTATTTCTCCAGATAGCATTGAAAAGATATTGAAGAAGGCTCTCGAGAATGGGAGTGAGGTTCTAGCCTTTTCTAAAACTTGTTTCCTCCAAGTCTCTGGTGAGCCTCTCCAAATAATTCAGACCGAGAAGAAGCCACCATACATAATAGATCTAACTAGAGCCTTAGAATCCTATAATCTAGGTAGATTCAGATTATATGGGAGAACATATCTAGCACGTCTAGTAAAAGGGTCTCCAGGATATAGAGTAGATACATATCTTCAGAATGATGCTTCGACTGTTTTCGGCCTCCTACTTAGGAGCGACCCACTAGTATATGGATATCCAGAGACACTAATACTTGCCCACGACTACTCAACCTTTACTAGGCTAGATACGATAACTCTTCAAATAATGTTGAAGAAGATGAAGGTGGAGCTACTCTATCCAGAATCTGTGAGAGAAATGTTATTCAACCCTCTAGATGGAGGCTAGAATATGAAGATTTTATCTAAGAGTAGTGATAAGATCGAGTTCTTAGCATATCCAGATGAAGAATTGTTTGAACGTGGAGACTATCTTATAGTAGAAGATGGGGGTAGAAGACTCTTAGTCCAAGTAATCGATATAGAGTATGCAGATCTACCTGGGAAGCTTGAAGATACTCTTAGAGAGCTCTCAATTGAAGATGTACAAGAGGTCTCTTTAGTCGATCCTTACTCTATCGGTTCTCTGATAGCCAAGCTTAGAGAGACCCGGTTAATAATAGCTAAGTTCAGGGGTATAATCATCAACGGTGAGCTTAGAAATGATGTATTATGGCTTCCATCTAGATTCTACTCAAGGATTCAGAGAGCTTCACCATCATTAATTATAGAGTTATCGAAGAGTGGTGGGAGAAGATCGATAGTGTTAGGCGAATTTATGGGAGATTGGTTTACCATTAATGCCGAGTCTCTAGATGGTAGGCTAACGATAATAACAGGGAAGAAAGAGATGGGTAAATCCCATCTAGCAAAATTGTTAGTTGCAGGTCTCATAGAGTATGGAGCCCGAGTAATTGTATTCGATATAAATGGTGAGTATAGTGGATTATCACGAAGGATTGATGGTTCAGAGAGCGAGTTATCTGAAAGACTCGTAATACTGATACCGGGAAAAAGTTTTAAGGTATCTATAGAAGAAACAGGTCTGAAGACTCTTCTAGATATACTTCGATATGTCTATGATACTCCCCCATCCAGCCTTAGAGAATTTAGTAGAATATGGTATCTTGTAGAGAAAACTTACAGGAGGGTAACCCTTAAAGGATTGATCGAGGCAGTATCTAGAGCTCAGATGAATGAATCTATAAGAGAGGCATTAGTTAGCAGGCTCTCGTCTATAGAGAGTCTAGAATTCTTTGATGATGAGGATCCCACCACGGTAGAAGAGCTTCTCGAAGGTCTAGAGTATGGTGGAGCACTAATAGTAGACCTCTCTACCAGTTTACCTAATGGAAGAAGAGTTGTGGTAGAGTATCTCTTGAGCAAGCTATCATCGATGATGGATAGAAGTCGTGTTCTACCATTATTCCTTGTAGCTGAGGAGGCTCATCTATATCTAAGGGAGACTTACTGGGATGACCTGGTTACTAGGATGAGGCATATAGGTATATTCCCAATATTCGTTACTAATCAGCCCGACATGATCCCAGACTCAGTATACAGGCAAGCAGACAACATATTTCTCTTCAATTTTACAAATGATTCGGATCTCGAGTATCTAGCTAAGGCTTCTCGGGTAGATGCAGAGACGGTAAAGGGTATAGTGAAAGCTTTGCCTCCGAGGAAATGTCTCGTTATAGGTAGAGTCGTAAATGATCTACCTGTCGTCGTCAAGGTTAGAGAACTAATGGTGAAGACTATGGGTGAGACCAGGCTCTTCTTTACATCTATTAGAGAACAGTAACACTCTTGGCCAGATTTCTAGGCTTATCTGGATCGAATCCTTTTTCGATGGTTATATAATATGCTAGAAGCTGGAATGGGATTATGTATATTATCGGAGAAAGTAGTTCCCTTATGGACGGTAATCCTAGATACCAGTCTGAGAGCTCCTCCAATTCTCTATCTTCTTCATCTCCAACACAATAGATATCTGCTCCACGAGCTTTCATCTCCATTATATTCCCTATAATATGTTTACGTGTACTATCGTTTGGCGCTATAAAGAATACTGGATAACCTTCTTCTACAACACTTATCGGGCCATGCTTACTCTCTCCAGCTGGATAAGCTATACAGGGAATATAGGTTAGCTCCATAACTTTTAATCTTGCTTCGAGTGCTGTAGCATAGCTTATACCTCTTCCCAAAAAGAAGATACTTGAGAATCTTGCTGCTTTCTTTGAAAACTCAGCGATAGGCTTCTCCGATTTTTTTATTACTTTCTCAACTATTTGGGGAAGACTTTTTAAATCATCCTGGAATTCATCTATCTCATGCTGTGAGATCTTTCCTCTCTTCCTCGCGAGTCTCAAGGCTAGTAGAGCTAGAACAGTTAACTGGGATGTAAAAGTCTTGGTTGCTGCAACACTTATCTCAGGTCCAGCATTCTGTAGAATATATGCTCTCGCAATCCTTGTTAGTGTCGAGCCTAAAACATTGGTTAAACCAATTATGGTGGCGGCTCTAAATCTTGCATAGTCTAATGCTGTTAAGACATCCGCTGTCTCACCTGATTGGCTCAGCGCGAATATGACGGTGTCCACCCCTATCGAGCTACCATAGTTCTCTATAAATTCAGAGGCTATCACAGGATAAGCTGTAAGTCTAGCAAGTTTTGAGAACATGTAAGATCCAACAATACATGCATTATATGATGTACCTGAAGCTAGTAAGAATATCTCTCTCCCCCTATCTACTAGCTCCGTTATTAGGTCTAGGTATTTTTCTTGAGTTCTTAATGCTTCTCTGATAGCACTAGGCTGCTCGAATATCTCTTTAATGAAAAAGTGTGGGAACCCACCCTTAGTCGCCATTTCTAGAGTCCAATCAAGCTCTGTAATCTTTCTCTCAACCCTCAACCCAGTCTCTATCTGAATGATCTTGACATCTTCTGGGGTTATTATTGATAAATCTCCATTTTGTAGGAAAATTACCTTATTAGTGTGTTCGATTAGTGCAGCTACGTCGCTTGCGATAAGTTTCATATCTCTTGCTAAACCTATGACTAGAGGCGACTCATTTCTGGCAACAACTATCTTATCCGGCTCATCAGCATAGATAACGGCTATAGCATAGCTTCCTCTAAGTTTTCTAACAGATTCTAATACAGCCTCAGTAAGATTCTTACCAAGTTTCAGATATTCTTCTATTAGATGGGCTATAACTTCTGTATCAGTCTTAGACTTGAAGATATGTTTTCTAGCTTCAAGCTCTTGCCTCAGCTCTAGAAAATTCTCCAATACACCATTGTGAACTACTACTACTTTTTCTTCACAGTCTAGGTGTGGATGGGCATTAACCTTGGAGGGTGCTCCATGCGTGGCCCATCTAGTATGGGCTACGCCTATTGTTCCAGGCATATCTAGAAAGTTCAGTCTAGAATGTATCTCGTCTATCTTACCAACATCTTTTTTAATGATAACCTTATTACCGAATATTGTTGAGACCCCTGCTGAGTCATATCCTCTATACTCTAACCTCTTGAGAGAGCTGTAGAGTATTTTGGCCACATCACCTTCTCTGGTAATGCATCCAGCTATGCCACACATCTTAATCCGATTACTCTTCAATATAGCATGCTTTTAGAGATTGCTCTTCTAGAATAATCAAGTCTACCATTCTGACCTCTAGAACCTTTAATGGCCAATCCTCCAATATATACAGGGTATTTTCTAAGTATTCTTCATGGAATCTATCTAAACCAATCTACGAGTAAGGGATAAAATAGAGTTAAGACTTATCGTTCTAGATGAATAGAATGAATGATAATCTATTAGATGAAGAAGTTAGAGCAGAATTCAGAGGCCGATTAGAGAATTTTCTCAGTATACTTAACTCTCAGATAGAACGGCTTAGAATTAGATATGTAGAGATGGAGTCGAGAGGTAGAGAATACTTTGAGAAAGTTATTGAGTGCTTGGTGAATATGGATGAAGAGAGAGCTAGAATATATGCTGAAGAGATTGCTGAGATAAGAAAGCTTGCCGAGATGGTTAAGAAGAGTCAGCTTCTCCTACTACAGGTAAAGATCAGGGTAGAAACTATCGTAGAGATAACTGAGGTAATAGGATTGATATTTCCTATAACATCTCTACTGGCTGAAGTAGAAGATGAGCTTAGGCCTATCGCACCTGAAGTAGTTCAGAACCTCCATGAACTATCAGTCTGTATAGAAGAATTTACATCTACCACGATCCATAATAGGTTGGAGCCTGTGAGATATGAAGAACTGAGTAGAGAGGCGGAGAAGATCTTAATAGAGGCTCAGAAGCATGCTGTAGAGATCGTTAAGGATAAGTTTCCAGATATTCCTACGCTGGATGAAAACGAGAGGAAAGTCTATGCCTATCTATCTAAAAATAGTAATGAGATAGATCTAGAGAGGTGTTCTAAAGAATTAAAGTTGGATGTTAAAGAAGTAAGGAATATTTTAGCATCTTTAGAAGAGAAGGGGTTGATAGAAGTAGAAGGCGAGTAGGAGAAGTATCACCGGGAACTTAATAACTACAATACTGGGTCTCTCTTTCCAAAGAATTATAGATATAAAAATTAGTTTGGCATAATCTAATGAAGATCATACAATATCAACTTCTTTGATGAGCCTCCTACTCTAGAATATATTCAAGATTGTTACGAAAACCGCCACATACCAAAGGGTAATAATTATTGTTTTGAGGGGTAAAATTAAAAATTTTACAATAAATTTATCATTTTATGGAAAATATGTTATAATCTAGAGTGTGTGGGTTGGAAAACCTAATAATAGAGTACATTAAAGAACAATATAGATCAGTAGTGTATGTCAAAGACTGTCGATCTATCTTTTAGTAGGATAGGTACCAGTGTAAGGGCAGCCCAAAAAAAGAGTATTATAAAGATTATTGAAGCTGGTCCTGAGCTTGTAAAGTTAGTTGAAGATGCTGATGATACTGTCATCGATTGTAAGATCTCTAAGGGGCCAAGAGAATTTTGGAAGATCGATACTGGGATAAAGCTACTCGACAAGCTTATCCATATTATCTCATATTATTCTAGATTTAATATAGAGCTCATAGTAAATTATAAATCTGGTAAACCTAGCTACAAGATCGTTGAGGCTTCTGGCAGAGTTTTAGGAAGAACATTCAGAGTTATCGCAGATGAGAGGTCAAGAAGATATGGGATTTATGGTTATGGGTATGGGCAAGGAATCTTTAAAGAAGCGGTTTCAGAATCAAGGATATCTCTTGAGTCTGGAGCTGGATGCTGGATAAGCAGAAGCGGAGCTATAAAGGTTTTTGGAAGAGTAGAAGAATTACCAGAAGAATCTATAAAATTATTCTTTGAAGAGTTTTCAAAAGAACTCAATGGTACTATTCATTTAGATCTAGTCCGGGCTGAGAGCCCACATAATCTATGGATCTCTGCTTTTATGGCTTTTGGTGAAGCTCTTAGACAAGTATTCCGAGAAGATGAATGGAGTAAGAAATAGAGATGGTAGAGATCATGAAAGCTCCCTATTGAACCATATAATATTTCGACTACTTTCTATAGATAAACCCTCTTACATCGACGGCGACGAATCTGTCACCATTAGCTATCAGCGGATTTATCTCAAACTGTTTTATTGAAGGATTCTCAAAGATTATAGATGAGAAATCTGAGATCTTTTCTGCCAGAATCTTTAGGTTAACACTTGGTAAACCTCTATATCCTTCTAGTAACTTCTTCATCTTTAACTCGCTTATCATTTCTTCAGCTTCATGAGTTTCTACGGGTGCAACTCTAACAGAGATATCTTTCATGATCTCTGTGAAGACTCCTCCAAGGCCGATGCTAACTATAGGTCCGAAGATAGGGTCCCAGTCTGAGCCGAGTATTAATTCTAAGCCATTAACCATCTCCTGTATAATCGCACCCTCCCACTCTACTCCAATCTCAGCTACTCTATCCCTAAGATGTCTATATGCTTCTAACAGCTCTTCTGGTTTTTTTAATCCTAATATAACTCCACCTACATCGGTTTTATGAGCGATCTTTCTAGAAAAGATCTTCATGACATATGGTGGTGAGAGATCTTCAATAACTTTTTCTAGTTCTTTTTCCTCTGTAACTTTAATAGTTTTAGGAGCCTCTATACCGTACTGATTTATTATCTCTATAGTATGCTCTAATGATAGTGGGCCATTAGATAGATCTCCTATCCAGCTTAGTTTATCATTTCTATAAGGATAGTTGAAGGTTCTAGGCATAGGTCTCTTATAAGATGTAAGTGCTGATAGTGCTTTTATAGCTCTTCTAATATCTGGATATGAAGGTATTCTCAGCTTGTCAAACTTCTCCCTAATCAGCTTGGACCATTCAGACTCTCCATACTCACATACAACGGTTGGAGCATTATACTTTCTAATAACATTGAATAACCTATCGGTGATCGTTTCATCTATCGCTGGAGGTTGATGGCTTGGCAGTATCAGATAGAGATCATAATAACCTTCTGAGCATACTGTTCTGAATACTTGTTCAAATGATTCAGAGGTTCCTTGAGCGGTTAGATCTAGAGGATTCTGGACTATGGCTATTTGAGGTATAACTCCATGCTTCTTTAATTCTTCAAGATTTTCCTTCAGCTTTACGGTTAGATCTGGTAATGTTAATCCATGAAGTAAGGCTAGATCCGAAGAAAGTACAGCGAGCCCACCAGCATTAGTTAAGACGAATAGCTTATTTCCATCTACTGGTCTAAGCATGCTGAAGACCTTGACTACGTCGACCATCTCTTCTAAATCTTCAACCTCTATCACCCCAGCTTGCTTGAATACACCTCTATAGACCTGCATTCTACCGACCATACTCGCCGTATGAGTGTATGCAGCTTTGCTAGCTGCCTCCGTCTTGCCAGCCTTCATTATTACCACCGGCTTCATCGTGGAGGCCTCGATAAGAGCATTTAGGAATCTTCTACCATCTCTCACACCCTCTAGATATATGACGATAACCTTGGTTGCCTCATCATATGCAAAATATTTTAAGAAATCCTCGGTGCTTAGATCGATCTGGTTACCCACGCTAACCACTGCTCTTACTCCTACTCCCCCTGCTTTAAGACAGTCCATCAATATCTCGCTTATCGCACCACTCTGAGAGATTACAGTGACATTCCCTAATACTGCTTCTGGAAGACTCTCGGCAAGCCTTCCATCGGATAGGGGTTTCTGAAATGGTAGAAAGAAGGTATCTATACCTGAAAGCATATCGAGTATTCCGATAGTGTTAGGTCCAAGAACACGGATTCCTGTTTCTACGATCACCTTCCTCAACTTTTCATCTAGATCTCTTCTACCGATCTCTCCGAATCCTCCACTGATAACTATGGCGGCTTTTACTCCGTTCTCTCCAGCTTCTCTTAAAACATCTATAACAGATTCAGCCGGTATAGCGATTACCACGAGATCAACTCTTTCCCCTATCTCAGAGATCTTAGAATAAACTTTTACATTGTTTAGAGTACTTATTTTTGGGTTAACTGGATAGATCTCTGCTTTTAGTCTTCCAGAAATCTTGTTCCTCATAAGTTTTTGATATATTATGCTACCAAGTTTTGACGGGTCACTAGAAACCCCTATGACGGCAATAGATCTTGGATTAAAGAATGAGTTCAAGTCTTCCATATTTTCTCCATCCTCAATTATATCTATATGGAGTAAGTAATCAACCTTAATACTAGATAGAGGTTTTACTTATCGGAGAAATATTAATTCGATCTTTAGGCTCTTCTTATCCCTAACTTTCATTCGGCCTGATGAATGTTCCGAGTGCTTTATCTGTAATAACCTCGCCTTCTTCAGCTATCTTAACCCCTCTAAGTATAGTGTACCTTATCTTTCCTCTTAGACTCCATCCATCATAGGGTGTTATCTTATGTTTACTATGAAGTTTATTAGATTGAATTATGTTAACTCTCTCTGGATCAACGATTACCAGGTCTCCGTCTGCACCAATCTTTAAAGAACCTTTTCTAGGATATATTCCGAAGATCCTTGCCGGGTTTTCTGATAGGGTGAGAGGTATCGTCTCTATCGGGATCCTACCTTTTAATGCAGCATCAAGCATTAGTGGGAACAATGTCTCGACCCCTATGAATCCAGAGGCGGCTTCCCAGATATCTTTTGTCTTCTCTTCTAATGTATGTGGAGCATGATCAGATGCTATGCAATCTATTATCTTTCTATTTAAACCATTCAATAAGCTTATCTGATCTTTCTTACTTCTTAGAGGTGGATTGATCTTTACGAGTGGACCATATTTTAGCTGGTCTTCATAAGTCATCAACAAGTATTGGGGGCAGGTCTCTCCATAAGCATTAACCCTCATCATCTTAGCTCTAGCTAGAAGGTTTACAGACTCACCGGTACTCATATGGACTATCAGAACCTTCCCACCTGTTTTCTTTGCATAGATGAGGATTCTAGATACAGCTTCTTCTTCACATATGTTTGGTCTAGAGTCTGGATGTACAAGCGGATCTCTCCTACCACTACTTTTCACTTTCTCAGTATAATATTTTATAAGCTCGTAATTTTCTGCATGGAATGCTAGTGTAAAACCGTATTTATGGCTCTTCTCCATGGCCTCGATGATAAGCTTATCAGGTGGAGGAGGGATATCTCCCGTGGTAGGACCCATGAAAACTTTGAAGCCGATAGCTCCATCAAACCACATATCTTCTAGTTCATCTATATTTGAGTCATGGAGAACACCGTACAATCCATAATCTACATATGCTTTATTCTTCAAGATCTCTCTCTTCTCCCTCAATCTCTCAGCGGAGTCTACAGGTGGAAGAGTATTAGGCATCTCTAATATTGTCGTCACACCTCCAGCGGCCGCCGCAAGAGTCCCCGTCATGAAATCTTCTTTATACGTTAGTCCGGGTTCTCTCATATGTACATGCTCGTCTACTACTCCTGGAAAGACTAGTAGGCCTCTAGCATCTAAGACTTCTACACTATTGCTTTTGAGATCTTTACCTATGGCCTCGATGACTCCGTCCACTATGAGTAGGTCGAGCTCTTCTACCCCGCTAGGTAGTACTAGCCTTCCCCCCTTTACGAGTATGCTACCGTTCATCTTATTCCTCCATTCTACGACTCAACTAATCGTTTACTCTATATATCTATTTTATTTTAAAAATTATCTAGGTTCTTGGTTTCATCCATAGATTCAATCAATAAACTTTAACATATAAAATCGTCAAGATAAGATGTATACAGAATATTTATTATTTAAGTCTGGAGAAGTTATCATCAAGAGATGGGCTCGGACATTGTAGCTTTAATTTTAGCTGGTGGAGAAGGTAGCAGACTTAGACCATTATCCTACTATTTTCAGAAATGTATGATCCCGATAGGCTCTAGACAGAAACCATTACTCGAATACATTATACGGAATCTTAAAAAACATTCTTTGAGAGATATCTTGATCGCGGTCGGCTATAAAGCTGAACAGATAATCAACTATTTCAGAGACGGTAACGAATATAGTTTAAACATAAGATATGTACATGACAGCCCGGATCTGAAGGGTACCGGTGGATCACTACTAAATATATTCAGAGGAGGATATCTTCAAGAATATAATACGATACTAATCCACTATGGAGACATACTTTCAAATATTGATCTATCCCATATGCTTAAGAATTATAGGGAGAGTGGAGCAGACGTAATGGTTGCATTATCTTCAAAATATCAACTGCCTGTAGGAGTTGCACGGGTAGATGAAGAAAACACGATAGTATCTTTTGAGGAGAAGCCTTCAATAAACATATATGTCAGCATAGGTATAGTAATCTTGAACTCAAAGGTTTTGGCTGATCTTAATAGACTTGCTACAGATATGAGAAGTCTAGATATTATGTCAGACTTTATCCCTTATCTCATCAAGTCTAAGAGAATGGTTAAAGCGTATATTACAGATTCATTCTGGTACGATGTTGGATCGATAGAGAAATATGAAAAGCTTACAAATGAACTAGTTGAGAGATATCTGGCTGATCTAGAGAAATAACCGAGATCATTATACTGAGTATGCTAGAAGCCTATATCGTTACATATAGTCGTGTAAGCATATTTTTATCGGCTAAAGATTAAGAATAGGCAAGCTCATCTCTTAAAAAGTGAATAGGAGTGAATGGAGATTGAGCCAACTATATTGTAGAGATATAATATCTGCTCTTGAATTCAGTAGGGATATAATGGACTCTATATTCGAAGAAGCGGATAGTATTAGAAGAGAGCTGGGAGGCAAGAAGATTCTAGACTATTGTAAAGATAAAATCATGGTCACACTGTTTCTCGAGCCGAGTACACGTACAAGGTTAAGCTTCCAGTTTGCAATGATAAGGCTCGGAGGCATAGTAATAGACTTCGGGTTAGAGCAAGCTGCAAGCATAGTTAAGGGAGAGAGTTTTGAAGATACGGTTAAGATGGTCGATGGATATAATCCAGACATAATCGTGATTAGACATAGAGAGCCTGGCTCAGCGGCGAGAGCAGCAGAGATAGCCTCTGCACCTATCATAAATGCAGGGGATGGATGGAATGAGCATCCAACTCAAGCATTGCTAGACCTTTACACGATAAGGAGAGAGCTGGGAAGAATAGATAACATAACAGTTGGAATTATGGGAGATTTAAGATATGGCAGGACTCCAAGTAGTTTAAGCTACGCTTTATCAAGATATAGAGGTGTTAGGATAGTGTATATTGCTCCCAAAGAACTACAGATCCGTCGAGAAGTTTTAGATAAGATAGATGGTTTAGTCGAGTTTAGAATGGTTGAGAAAGTAGAAGAAGTTATAGAAGAGCTTGATATCCTATATGTGACGAGGCTCCAACGGGAACGATTCTCTGACCTGGCTGAATATGAGAGGCTAAAGGGAAGCTACATTGTAACAAGCGACTTATTGAAGAAATTTAAGAGGATACCCTTAATAATGCATCCATTGCCTAGAGTCGATGAGCTCTCGAGAGATGTCGACCTTCTCCCTGAAGCGAAATACTTTGCACAAGCAGAGAATGGAGTATATGTTAGAGCTGCTCTAATAAAACATATCCTAACTATTTGAGGAATTCATCTCAACGAATAGAACGATTAATATTAATAGAAGTAGAGACAAGTTAATCAACTAGGACCTTCACATTTAGTTCATGGATCTAAGCTTTAGGTCTCTCTTCTATAGAAGAGAGAAGAAGATCATGGACTTTATTGAAGAATATATTGAGAAGGTTGTAGACACGGTTAGATATCTTAGAGTGGTCAGTGAATTGGTTAAGAGTGAAAAGATGGGGGATGCAGCACGCCTCTATAACTTTATAGATCTCTTAGAGAGTGAGGCAGATAATATGAGGAGGAAGATCTCTGAAGAACTATGTAAGGGGGCCTTCTTCGCCCATCTTAGAGAAGACTTACTAAACCTTGTAGAAGAGATAGATGATATTGCAGATTCTGCTAAATACTTTGTGAAACAGTTTGTAGAGACTACTCCAAGCTGGGATCTATTGTATTTCGTATTCAATATCCCCGAGATGGATAGGTACATCCAATCATGTATCGAGGCCTCAGAGAAGCTACTCCATTCTTTCAGGGTTTTTAGAGAAGATGTGGAGCAGGCTAAACCAATACTACGAGAGATAGAAGATATTGAGGAAGAGGCTGATGAGCTCAAGACATCATTGATAAAGAATATTCTTAGAGAAGCTGATAGATTTAGGATAATAGATGTAATACTTGTCAAAGAAATGATTAGTATGATGGATAATATATGTGATTCTGCTGAAGATGCTTCAGACATACTCTTCCAGATAATCGCAGAGGGATATGGGTAAACACTTTAATAAATGTATACCTCTTTAAGAATTTCGTGGAAGAAGCCGAAGCCTTTACGATAGCTATCTTCATATCTTTCTTGTTCAGCTGGAATAATAGCTCGCTTTTCATAGGCGGTTTAACTAGTTCTGGTATTGTTAAGCTTAGGATTGCAGCTCTCTTTACAGCTCTATCCATGATTATAGGATTTTCAGCGGAGAGTCAGAAGATGGATCCTGAGAATATACTCCTTTACGACGGATATCACTCTCCGCTTATCACCATCTTGATTATGCTGGCTATCTCAAACCTCTTAAGCATCCCGATAAGCATATCAAGTATCTCTATAGCATCTTTAATAGGATCATCGATAGCATCGGGCTCCAGACTAAACATTGTTTTTCTCTCTATTACAGTATTGGCCTGGCTATTAGCACCCTTATCATCAATGCTCTTAACATCTATCATATATAATATCTTGAGAAAGAGGTTCTCTTCTATCAAGATTGACTCCCTTCCTCTACTAAATAAGGTTATAATCTATTCTACTACCTTCTATGCTGCTTATGTAATCTCAGCGAACAACCTCGGATTCCTTATATCTATGCTCGATAATGATTCCACGATTACTTATGTAACTACTTTTCTTGGGATAGTTTTAGGATCTTATTTCTTCTCAGAACGTATATCCTACATTATGGGCGAGAGGCTTGCGATACTAAGCCCAGTTAAGCTCTCATCAAGCCTTTTATCATCATCTATAATACTCTGGATACTAACTCAGTTCAGTATACCTTCAGCATTAACTCATATAATTCTTGGAGGGTTTATCGGAGCAGCATCAGCCTCTCCTTCATCCATTATCAACATGAGACTCTTCAAGAATCTTACAAGATCGTGGATAATTACTACTCTAATATCTATTCCATTATCCTACATCTTAAGAAGTATTATGAGATAGATGTTACGATCTTGAGACTCTACTAATCTTTTAAAACTATGGGGAGCCACTAGTATCTCTGATATAACGAAGATCTTAAAGATTAGATTAGCGAGGTTAGGAGTGGATTAAATGAGTAGAGACAAGGAGACAAAGATCTTCGAGGTTGATACATTAAATATTAACATGGATTATATTAGTGAGGCTGCTGAAGTGATTAGGGATGGAGGCTTGGTTGTCTTCCCCACCGAGACTGTCTATGGGCTTGGAGCAGATGCGTTGAATCGAGAAGCTGTAAGAAAAGTATACGAGGTTAAGAAGAGACCATTAGATAATCCATTGATAGTACATATATCAAATATGGGTCAACTAGATAATGTCATATCTAGGATCCATGTAGGAGAAGAAGTCTACAAAATTATGGAGAGGTTCTGGCCTGGTCCTTTAACCCTTATACTTCCAAAATCAAGAGAATTACCTTATGAGGTGACGGCCGGCCATCAAGTAGTTGCGGTTAGAATGCCTGCCCATCCAGTAGCTTTGAACCTAATAGAATTGAGCAGGACCCCGATAGTAGGTCCCAGCGCTAATCCAGCCGGTAGACCATCCCCTACTAGTGGAGAACACGTTAAGAAAGATATGATGGGAAAAGTGGATGTGATAATAGATGCGGGAGAGACACTATATGGTGTTGAGTCAACGATAATAGACTTGACAAGGGATCCTCCGATGCTTCTTAGACCTGGAGCGATCCCAGTAGAAGAGGTTGAGAAATATATTCAGAAGAGGGTGGATGTGCCGGATTTTGCTAGAGGACTGGTAAAAGTATCTGAGGCAATATCTCCTGGGATGAAGTATAGACATTATGCACCTATTACACCTTTAATTGTTATTGAGGCTGGAGATTATTCTAATCTGGAGACCTATTGTAGGAAGATTCAGGAGTATGTTAGAGATTTGAAGAGCTCTGGAAAGAAGATTGTAATATTGGCCTCGAGAGAGACTAGAGAACTCTATGAAAATATTGATGTACTGGTTTTAGGTTCTAGAAGTAATCTTTTTGAAGTTGCTAAGAACCTCTTCTCAACCCTGAGGATTATCGATGAGCTTAAAGTAGATTTGGCCGTATCTGAAGGATTTGAAGAGAGAGGGTTAGGATTGACTATAATGAATAGGTTACGGAAAGCAAGCGGATACAATATCATAAAGATACCGTGACTTTCTGAATTATCCATCGTATAGAGTTTAGGGAGTTATCATGGATCATCTTCATAAAGTTCTAAGAGGAGATCAGCATCACGTCGTTCTTTGAACACACATACTACATAAACGATTATCAATTATCATGTAGATATGTAAGAGTATGAAGATGTCAAAGGTTGGAGGAAGCATATATAAATGCTAGGAAATTGAATATAGGAAGATGAAGTTCTTCTACTCTTCTCATTGATGTATGTTATCGCTGTCGCTCCCAGTAATCCTTTAGTGCCAGTATTCTCAATGATGCTCTTGATTGTAATATTACTGCTGCTCTACTCTATCTACACCATTAGAAGGTGATATATTGAATAGTGAAAACAAATTGTTCTCGAGATCTTCTTTAGAAGATCAACTGAGAGTTTATAGATACGTCATGGAAAAAAAGACTGAGAGTGCTAAAAACCTCGCCCAACAGATTCGAGAAAAATTCCATGTGAGTATACACCCTGACACCATAAAGCGTTGGAAAAAGAGGGGTTCTCGTTTTGACTTCTTGATCGATTACCTAGAAACTCCAATATTAGAAATATCGTACTTCACCCTCAGAGACGAGGCAATCAAATTACATAACGTATTCGGCTACGTATTGATAAGCAAGATACTTCATATGAAGTATGGCATTAGAATCAGTCCCCCAACAATAAATGGGTGGTTGCGGGGTAAAAAGCCCAGAACAACTAATCTCTCACCATCTCCCGAACTCGCTGTAGTAGCTGCTGCCGTTGTAGGAGACGGTTGTATAACTACTAGTAAACATTTGCGTCCCAAACCTTATGTACAAAAAAAGATAGAATTGTCCATGAAAGACATTGAACCAGTATTGATGGTAAGAGACTGTCTACTTAAAATTTGCAAATATAATTATATAATTAGTGAAAAACAGGGAAGGTATTGGATTGCTTGTCATAGAAAGGATCTCGTAGATTATCTAAGTAATAGAGACAACATTCTCAATCTATTGCGATCTTTTCCTATAGAATTTATGAGAATGTTATTTGAGTGTGATGGTCATGTTTCTGCTAGTATTTCCACAGTAAACGATAAAGGAAAAATTAAAAAAGTCTTTGATGTAAAAATATGTCTAACGAACTCGGACAAAGAACTTTTAGAGGAGGTTCAAAAACAACTAGAAAAGTTAGGGATTCGTTCAAAGATATATTTATCCACAAAAGCTGGAACCCCACTAATAATGCCCAACAACTCTAGGATTTATATAAGGAAGAAAGATATATACAGATTGTCCATACAGGAGAAATTGTCAATAATGAAATTCTCTACAATAAACTTTATTACTAGAAGAAAAAGACAGAAACTGGAAAATATAATCAACATTCTCCAGAAATGCTCAGAGACAGAGGCTGTAGATGAATGGATTAAACTTGTAGCTGAATATATGAAGGGCGAATAGCCCCCTCCCCTCTCTTTATTTTTATTCTTCTCTAGGCTAATATAAAATTTTCAAGTCTTGTAATTGGATCTATTACTACTTCTCTCAATTATCTCACCCCTCAACCATCTTTATCTTTCCACGTAGCCGTGAGGCGGCTAACGTATATCTATAGAATGTACCCATGAAGTCTGAAAAGTTGTTTAGAGCCTTCTCAATTTCTTCTTCATTATAGTGGTCTAGGATGCTTGCAAAGTATGATGCTGCCTTACCACCATAGTCTATTACTTCGTCAAGTGGGCCGAAGCATCCTGTACAAGGCATGGCAGCCTTGACACATAGTGCTCCACATCCTCCACGAGTAACTGGGCCTAAACATGCTAATCCTTGGACTAGAAGACATTTCTCAGGGTCGACGACTATTTCATGGGGTCTCTTGACCTCCTTTATTAAAACCTTCTCAGGCTTTGTCTCATTTAGAGGACAGTCATAGCATAGGGATCTTTCAGATGCTCCTAGAACAGAACCTTTAGCTGGAAGGTTTCCTGATAGAAGAGCCTCGATAGCCTTCCATGTAACTTCGGGGGTTGGAGGGCATCCTGGAATATAGTAATCCACATCTATTACTAGGTCTAATGGTAAGAGTCTTGGAAAGAACTCGGGTAGCTTAAGATTTATTCCCTCCTCTAATCTTACATTTGTCATAGGTGTTCTCTTTTCAGAGTTGCTAATGGTTGGAGCCTCATGATATACATAATTAAATATGTCTTCTTTACTGTATAGGTTGGCTAGACCTGGAACGCCTCCCCAAGATGAACATGCACCATAAGCTACAACTATCTTGGACTTTTTCCTTAATAGTTTTACAACTTCTTCATGTTCCTCTAATCTTATCCCACCATTTATGAAGCTGACAGTTATAGATTTATCTGGAAGGTTCTCAACATCCTTAACCTTAAAGTCTAGTGCCACCGGCCAGAATACTATATCTACCAAGCTTACTAAGTCTAGGATCTTCTCTGCCAAGTCTACTACAGATTCTTCACATCCACCACAGCTAGCACACCAGTAGAGAGCAACCTTAGGCTTCTCCAACTCTCACCTCACCTTCAACCCTCAAAGGTCCCAAAGCTTTTATCTCCCTATACATTTCTTGAGCTACTCTAACAAATTTCTCTGCTTCTGAAGCAGATATCCATTCAAGCCTAAACCTCTCCTTCTCTATCCCAAAACTCTCAAGCATCTTCTTCAGCAAAGTCATTCTCCTCAATGCTTTATAATTTCCTTCTATATAATGGCAGTCTCCTGGATGGCATCCAGCAACTAGTACTCCATCAGCACCCCGACTGAAAGCCTCCAAGATAAACTGAGGGTCGACTCTACCTGAACACATAACTTTTATAACTAAAAAGTTTGGAGGATACTTCATCCTACTCGTTCCAGCTAGGTCAAGCGCAGCATATGAGCACCAGTTACATGCAAAAACGATTATCCTAGGTTCAAAATTCTCCAAAACTGATCACCTCGCTAAGGCTGCTAAGAGCTGAGCCTTAAGCTGGGTATCTTTAAAGCTGAATTGCTGCATAGCACCACTTGGGCATGCGGCTACACAAACTCCACATCCCTTACATAGAGAAGCATCAACCTTCGCCGACCTCACCCGGTCTATAACCTCTAAACTTATAGCGGTATATGGGCACACACCTATACATATAGAGCATCCGCTACAAATACTTTTATTGACTACTGCTATCGTAGGCTCTACTATAACTTCTTCCTTGGATAGGAGTGTTACAGCCTTAGAAGCAGCCGCACTACCTGAAGCAATACTTTCAATAATGTTTTTAGGTCCTGTAACTGCTCCAGCTAAGTAGACTCCATCTGTAGTTGCCTCAACAGGTCTAAGCTTTAGATGTGCTTCTTTAAGGAAGCCTTCTGGTCCACATCCAACTTTAAGGATTGTTCTGACCTTATCTATACCTTCTGGAGGCTTCATCCCTACAACTAATACTACCAAGTCTGCAGGTATAGTCACTTCTTCATTTATCGTTTCTTCAAAGAAGCTTACATATATCTCACCATCAGGTTTAACCGTCACCCTTGGAGATTCTTTAAATCTTGCGAATCTTATAAAGTGCTCACCGGCTTTTAAGTATAATTGTTCATCTCCTCTACCATACGTTCTAATATCTTTATGGAGTATGTAGATATCCGTATCCGGATATGCTTCTCTGATCATTAATGCATTCTTTATAGTTGAGGAGCAACACATCCTCGAGCAGTGTGAGTAAGCATTAGGGGTTGTGTTTAGTGAGCCTACACACATTATGAAGACTATCTTCTTAGGCTTAAACCCATCTACTACCAGTTCTCCATTTGTGGGACCATCTCGGACGAGCAATCTCTCAAGCTGGAACAATGTTGTGATCCTATTGGATAGCTTATACCCATACTCACCTATAGGAGGTTCATAAGGGTCGTAGCCTGCTGCCACGACTACTGCTCCAACATCTAGGTCTATCTCTTCAAATCTTTCCTCTAAGTTTATTGCGGCTGTGGGACATACCTCTACGCATTTACCACATCTAGTACAGTTCTGCATATCTATAACGTATAGCTTTGGATACGCATCTTTAAACGGTAGGTATATTGCTTTTCTTCTAGATATTCCAAACTCGTATTCATTCGGAACTTCTACAGGGCATATCTTACTGCACTCATCACATAGAATACATCTCTCATTAACATACCTAGGCTTCTTCGCTAGCTTTACCTTGAAGTTTCCAACGGATCCATCTACTCCTATCAACTCTGTATTTACGTATATGTTGATGTTCGGGTCTCCAGCAACCTTCTGGATAAGCTCTCTAGCTATATCAGAGCCTTTCAGTTCTGTATAAGGTAATCTTCCAAGCCTAGCCACTCTTCCACCAAGAATAGGTGCTCTCTCGACCAAGTGAACTTTGAAACCTTTCCCAGCTAGGTCTTGAGCAGCAGCTAATCCTGAAACACCTCCACCGATGACTAGCACGCTTCTATCTACCTTAAACTTTATATCTTCTAAAGGTTCTAGCAGAGATGCTTTAGCTACAGCCATTCTAATAAGGATCTTAACTTTCTCCGTAGCCCTCTCTTTAGTATCTGAATGTGGCCATGAACATAGTTCCCTTATATTCGCCATCTCTAGAACGTATGGATTTAGCCCAGCTTCAGCTAAGGTCGACCTAAAAGTATGTTCATGCATTGTTGGAGAACATGCAGCTACGACAACCCTGTTTAAACCATGCTTCTTAACGCTTTCCTTGATCAATTCTTGTCCAGGAGCTGAGCACATGAATAGGTAATCTCTTACCTCTACAACATTTGGTAGATTCTTAACATAATCAACTACTTCTTTAATGTTTACTACGCCTGCAATATTTGCTCCGCAGTGGCATACGTATACTCCGATTCTAGGCTCTTCACCCATGCTATACACCTCCAGCAATTATAGATGCTTTGATAGCTGCAGAGTCGGCTTGGACCACTGAGTCGGGTATATCTTTAGCTCCAGCAGCTACTCCTACAACATATATCCCTTTTATATTTGTTGAGGTTGGGTCTAGGTAAGGATTCTCTAAACGTATGTATCCATCTTCGCTCAATGTTATAGGTAGAGCGGTTGGATAGTTCGGCTTAACCCCTAAAGCTAATACAACCATTTCAGCTCTCATAGTCTTCTTAATCCCAGTGAAAGTATCTTCATAAGTAATCATAAGGTCTTTAGTCTTAGGGTCTTCCTCGATCTTCGCAGGCTTACTCCTAACGAAGTTTATCTTAAATTCCTCTCTAGCTCTGTTGTAGAATTCTTGGTATCCTTTTCCGAACGCTCTCATATCCATGTAGAATATTGTGCACTCAACATCCGGCAAGTGTTCTTTCGCAAGTATTGCATGTTTAATGGAGGCAGTACAGCAGAAGGCTGAGCAGTTTGGATTTATCTTAACATCTCTGGAACATATGCATTGTATAAATGCAATACTCTTCGGATGCTTTTTATCCGACCTCCTCACGACCTCTCCACCTGTTGGACCTGTTGCAGACACCAGTCTTTCAAATTCTAAAGATGTGTAAACGTTTGCATATTTTCCATAACCGTAGAGTGGCTGTAGCTTGGGATCCATGAGTTCATATCCAGTAGCAATAATAATGGATGCAACGTTAAGCTCTATCGTTTGAGGCTGTTGCTCAAAGTCTACTGCTCTCGTTGGGCAGACCCTCTCACATACTCTACAAATCCCTTTAGTAAAGTAGAAGCAATAGTCTCTATCTATTGTTGCTTTTAGAGGGACTGCTTGAGGGAAGAGGAAATATATCGCTCTTCTATTGCTCATCCCTAGATTAAACTCGTCTGGAACTTTAGATGGACACTTAGACATACAAACTCCGCATCCAATACATTTATCTTCGATAACGTATCTAGGCTTCTTCAGGATCCTTACATTAAAGTCTCCTACTCCTCCTTTAACATCTAATACTTCTGAATACGTTAAGAGCTTTATCATTGGATGTCTTGCAACGGAGACCATCTTAGGCGTAAGTATGCATGAAGAGCAGTCTAATGTTGGAAATGTTTTATCGAGTTGAGCCATTTTACCACCAATACTCGGAGCCTTCTCGACCAGATACACTGGGATTCCGTGATCACCGAGATCCAAAGCTGCTTGGATACCAGCGATCCCTCCACCAATAACCAATACAGGCTTAGGCAAGCGCGCCACCTCCTGAAGCTAAGAATCTCTCTTTCAAATTCGAGAAATAGATTGCGAAGGGTCTGTAAGCTAAGTGGGACCACTTGGTGAAAGGCACTTCAAGTATCAAGAATGGTGCAACCACCATTAAGTGTATCGAGTAGGTTATGTACGTTGCCAGAGGTAGCTCGATGAGTCTAAAGATTCCGACGAGAATGCCTGTTACCGTTGTGATGAAGAGTAGGATTATAAACATCCAGTCTGTTGGATGAGAGTAGCTCCACATAGGTTGAGATCTCTTAATCCTCCCATAGATAGCTACTGAGGAACCGTAGAGCAATGCTATTGTAGAGAATATGCCGAGGATACTTAGAGGATTGACTAGTAGGAACGGCTCATTCGTTTGAGTAAATCTAAGCAATGGGACGAATAGTATGAAAGCTGCAGCATATCCGTAGACTATGATCAAATGGTTTATCCAGTTGGATGCTCTACATAACCTAAACTTTATCTGTGTAAATAAGTGTACTGGAATAGTCTTAATGAAGTCTTTAATCATGAACCTTAAAGGTATCTTTATCCTTCTCTCATGATCATCCCTCATAATATATCTATACATTCTGTAGAGATTTGTTAAAAGCAATGTTGCAAGTATGAATAAGACTGCTAATCCAGCTGTATCAACTATATGTATTGGTGCAAAAGTTTCAAGCTCGACACTATCTAATACTATTGGTCCATGTAAGAAATAGATTAATAAGCCCACTATCGCTGCTATAGCTGCCGTCGCTAATATTTCTACTTTCTTTGAGTAGTATAGTAGTTTCGAGAGTCCAGTCCAGTCATACTTAGTTGTAAGATACCTTCTAAGAGCCATCATAAAGCCTCCCGGATCAGCATCTCTAGGGCAATATTCACTACACTCTCCACAGTAGTAGCATAGCCATGGTTCTGGGCTTGATAGAAGCCTGTCTTGGACACCCATCAATGCATAACGGATTAGTTTTCTCGGATAATTTGCACGTCCTTCACCAGTGACAGGGCATATAGCAGTACACTGACCACAGTTAAAACATTTAGAGAGACCTTTTGCTCCCAGTCTAATTATTTCTCTTGTTGTTTGAGGCACAACTAGACTTATCATATTTCCGATAGAAGGAAAAAGAAAAAGTTTATTAAGTTTTCTTAAGAAAAAATATACTATTACTACTATATATACCTCCTAATCGGTTAAGGAATATATTCTAAACTAATGAAGTATATACTAACAGATTCTTGGAACTATCTCACCTATTGGTGGTTCAAGGATCCTATATCCACCTACACTCGTCCTGACCACTACTAGACTCATATCCTCTCTAGGTCTCACATCGCCTATTATCTGTGCCTCGACATATCCTACAGAATGTATTTGTTCAAGTACCTCTTCAGCTATTTCTCCTTCTACACCTATGACAGCTACTCCTTCAGATGCTAGTGTAAGAGGGTCTAATCCAAGCATCCCACAATAATTCTTAACAGACTCTCTTATTGGAATCTTCTCTTCATCGATAACTATAGTGGTATTAGAGGCTGAAGCCCAGTTGTTTAGAGTCATTGCTAACCCTCCCCTAGTGGGATCACTAGCGGCATGGATGTTTTCACGGTGTCTTCTAGTAATAGGGATCATCAAGTCTGTTAGAGGTTTAACATCACTTACAAGCTGAGATTCTTCAAGCATAACCTTCTCTCTAGCAGCATATATCGCTACACCATGCTCAGCTATAGGTCCTGAAACTATTATCTTATCTCCAGGTCTTAGATTCTTATCGATTATTAATTGTTCTGCAATACCTATACCAGCCATTGTAATGATTATCTTATCCAGCTGCCCTCTAGGCATGACTTTAAAATCTCCACCTATCAACTTAACATCCATACTCTTAAGTACAGTGAACATCGAATCTAAGATCTTCTGTAAAACTTCTTCTTCAAACCCTTCCTCAACTATTATAGAATCTAGGACAGCTATCGGCATCCCTCCAAGCATTAGTAGATCGTTTATTGTTCCAGTGGCTGAGAGTTTTCCAATATCTCCCCCTGGAAAGAATATTGGGCTAACCGTATAGGCATCCGCTGTTATTATAAGATATCTTCCTCCACCCATAGGTATTGCTGCAGCATCATCTGGAAAATCTATCCCTATCCCGCCTTCTACAAACTTCATCCAAGATGGCACCCTTCCGAAGATCAAATCTTCAAGTAGCCGGCTCATCTCTCTACCACCAGAGCCATGTGCAAGAGTTATCTTACCCATCTCCACACACCTATCTCTCCAAACCTCTCCAATACTTAACAATTTTATCCATCTCTTTTAATTCTTCTATGGAGAGTTCACCTTCTTCAACAAGCTTCTCAGAAATCTCCTTGATATATTTGAAGCTTTCAAGAAAGTCTTCTTCACTAAGCTTTGAGATAACTATTCCTGCATGGACGATTACGTAATCTCCGGGAGATAACTCATCTACCGCTGAGAATACTTCTCTCGTAACCCCTCCAAAATCTACTTTAACATTCTTTTCAGATACTTCTACCACCTTCCCATATACTCCCCAACACATTACCTAACCACCTTTAATCCACGGTATCTAGCCCATATAGAGCATGTTCCCTCTAAGCTCACCATGCATGGTCCATAAGGAGTATCTAGGGTACACTTAGTCAAGAAGAGAGGACAGTCTACAGGTTTTATCCTTCCCAAGATTACCTCCCCACATCTACATCCTGCCGATAGGTCGTGGGTCCACTCACTCTCCGAAGGTTCTTTGAAACCGTAGAGGCTTAATCCATCTAGTTCAAGATACTCTTTTCTCAGCTTATATCCACTTGATGGGATGAACCCTATACCTCTCCAAGCTGCATCACATACGTCAAAGACTTGACCGATCATCTTTTTCGCAAAAGTATTACCCTCCCAACTTACAGCTCTAGTATACTCGATCACTACCTCCGACCTACCCTCATCTATCTGTCTAAGTATCTCCGCTATCGATATGAGGACATCTATCGGCTCGAATCCTGAGACCACTGTCGGAATACCATGCTCTTCAGATAGCTTCTTCCAAGCTTCTCCCCCTATAATTGTTGATACATGTCCAGGAGCGATGATCCCATCTACTCCACCCACTTTCTTTATAGCATAATCGGCTGCAGGTGGAGTTAACCTACCTGCAACTATAAAACTGAACCCTTTAGGTATAGAGTTCTTTATGATCATTGAGGCGTAGACTGGATATGTAGTCTCAAAACCTATTGCTAGAAATACTGATTCTCTCCCATCGCTTCTAGCATCTTTAACAGCATCGAGAAGGCTGTAAACTATCGAGACGTCTCCACCAGCTGACCTAGCCTCCGCAAGACTCTTAACTCCTTCAGTAATCCTGACTGTGGGAAGCCTATAGGCATCACCGTATGTATAAACTCTTATCCCTTCGAGGGCGAGCTTGATCGCTGCCTCGATATAGAATGATGGAGTTATGCAGACTGGACAGCCTGGGCCTGCTACCAACTCTATACCTTCAGGTAGAATGCTCCTCAGTCCATAGTGAGTCGTGGCCCACTCATGGGTTCCACAGAAGTTCATTATCTTTACCCTATCAATCCCATTACGTTTAATATTATTCCATAATGTATCTATAATTTTGACTATCTTTGAGGATAATTCCCGATTACTTCTAAAGATTTTATCGGTAGCCGTTCTTAGGTCTGACCACTCCAACATTATCAACATGTTTATACAGACTTAAAAACCTAGCACTCTTCTAACATTTTTAGTAAGAAGATCGCTTCCGCTAGTCTAGGGATTCAACGTTATCAATCTTCATGATTCGATGTAGGATGTCTTGTATCTGAGGATCTTCTGAATTTATCTCTATGCGATTGCCTCTACCTTTACTACACGTCTTGGAATTATAGATTCTATCTCACTAAGTATCTGTTTGTCTGTAAACCCTCTCTGCCTCAGCGTTCTCGCTCCAGATGGACATGATGCTACACAGGTTCCACACCCTTGGCATAATGCTTCTTGAATGAGTGTGGTCTTACTCTGAACATCATATACGGCTGCTCCATATGGGCAAACCGATACACACATCCTACAACCTGAACATGTATTCCTATTAACCTCAGCTATTATCGGCTCTACTTCTATCACACCCGAGCTTAGTAGCGCTAACGCTTCAGATGCGGCCGCAGCTCCCTGGGCCACAGAATCAGGTATATCTTTAGGCCCTTGACATGCTCCTGCTACGAATACTCCTGTTGTCACAGTTGAGACGGGGGCTAGCTTTGGATGCTTCTCTAGGAAGAACCCATCTTTATCGAGTGGTACTCTGAATAACTTGGCAAGCTCTCTCGCATCCTTTCTAGGCTCTATAGCTGTAGCGAGAACCACCATATCTGCCTCAATGTTTTGGACTCTACCGAGTAGAGTATCTTCAAATGTTACTGTCAGCTTTCCATCTCCATTATCTACAACTTCAGCAGCCTTACCTCTAATGAAGATCACACCTTCTTCTTGAACCTTCCTATAAAATTCTTCATACCCTTTCCCATGTGCTCTGATATCTATGTATAGATTGTATACGGTAGAGTTTGGTAGTCTTTCTTTAATTAAGTGGGCGAGCTTGATAGCGTACATACAGCAGATTCTTGAGCAATATATGTGATAATTCTCATCTCTAGATCCAACACAATGTAAGATTACTATCGTTGAAGGAGTTCTACCATCTCTCATAACAATCTTTCCACCTGTTGGACCTGATGCACTTGTGAGTCTCTCAACTTCTAGACCTGTATAGACATTTGTGTACCGCCCATATCCATATCTTTTTATTATCGTTGGGTCAAAGAGATCATATCCAGTAGCAAGAATAATTGCTCCAACCTCCAGAATTACTTCTTCAGGTTTCTGTTCAAAGTTTATCGCCTTAGTAGGACAGAATCTCTCACAGACTCTACATATTCCCTTAGTGAAATATAAACAATGCTTTCTATCGATAGTATATTTTCTCGGTACTGCCTGAGGGAATTTTATGTATATTGCTTTCCTAAAGTTTAATCCCATATTAAATTCATCTGGAACTTTGGATGGGCATTTAGTAGCGCAAACTCCGCATCCTACACACTTGCTCTCATCAACGTATCTAGGCTTCTTGACAACCTTGACCTTATAGTTTCCAACATGTCCTGATACTTCTTTTACTTCAGAGTAGGTAAATAAAACGATGTTCGGGTTGGATGCTAAATCAACCATCTTCGGGGTCAAGATGCATGCTGCACAATCCAATGTTGGGAATGTCTTTTCTAACTGTGCCATCCTACCTCCTATCGATGGTTCTTTCTCCACTAAGTAGACTTTCTTACCAGCTTTAGCTATCTTTAAGGCTGTCTCTATACCTGTTATTCCCCCTCCGACGATTAATACAGATTGTTTTACTGGGAGATAGATCTTATTGAGCGGTTCATGGAATTTAACCCTGTTTACTGCTGCAGAGACTAGAAGCTTAGCTTTTTCTGTAGCTTTATCTACATTGTCTGTAACCCAAGATACTTGCTCACGGATATTCACCATCTGGAACATGTAAGGATTTAAGCCACCCTCTTCACAGACTCTCTGAAACGTCGCTCCATGCATAGTGGGAGAACAAGAAGCTACGACAACATTCGTAAGATTGTAATCCTTGATGTCTTTCTTTATTAGCTCCTGGCCTGGATCAGAACACATATATGGATAGTTTCGTGCTATGACTACTCCATCCAGATCTTTAACATACTCTCTTAGTTTCTCAACATCTACCATTGAGGCTATATTAAGACCACAATGGCATATGTATACCCCAATCCTCCTAACCATTAACATCACCTTTTATAGTAGTGGTTAAAACTATCTTCTTGCCGAGATTCTCTAACATATCCTTGCTGACTCCGAGCTCATGGAACGGAAGATTAAAAGACAATCCAATTAGTTGAGTGAAATAGACTATCTGAATATTAGAGATATCTTTAACTTCTCTCTTCATCTTGATCTTAGCTATCTCTAAGTTTAAATGACATAGTGGGCATGCTGTAACGATACATTCTGTACCGAGCCGGATATATGATTCAAATATTTTCTTGATCATTGGTAATACTTTCTCTTCATTTGTCATCATCAGCATTCCTCCACAGCACTTTGTTTTTAAAGGAGAATCGATAGGTTTACCACCTATCCATGAGATCATCCGTTCTATAGAGTTGGGAAATTCTGGGTCATCGAAGTATCCGTATGGTCTAGTTATCTGACATCCATAATACGGTGCGACTTTCAATCCATCCAACCCTTTAACAATACTCATCTTAAAGAGTTCTTCTCCTACATCATTTACTAGAAAATCTATTATGTGACGTACTTTAAGCTTTGATGATTCTGAATTGTTGAAGACATTATACTTTTTCTTAATCTCATTTAAGAGTTCCATGTTTTCTGATATTTCGGTTAAAGTTCTTTTTAGTGATAGAAAGCATGCTGGACAGAGAACAAGGATTTCGGGGACACCCATCTCTAATGCTTTTGCCAGATTTCTAGCTCCTAGAAAGTATGCTCTCTTCTCATTTAATATTCTATAAAGATTTGATCCACAACAGTTCCAATCTTTTATCTCTGATACCTGTACACCTATCTTCTTGAGTAATGCGAGGGTAGACTTCCCATAATATCTTGCTATTCCATTTTTAGAACATGAGCAGCCCGGATAATAACTGACGTTTTTAGTTAGCTTACTATTCATAACCACACCTCAGCTATGCTCTAATCTCTTCAAGATTTTCTAATTTTTCAGGAGATAGAGAGAGGACCCCTTCACGTAGTAATCTGGCTGATAGAGGTAACATCTTTAAAAGCTTCAGAGGGTTTGTTCTTAGTGAGAAAGTTATCATAAGCCTAGTCTCAGATATCCTACCATACTTATCCACCAAGTCTACGTATGTCTTCATAAGCTTCGGATAGGTCAATCCATCAGAATATCCATTCTCCAATGCATATCTTTTCAGTGACGTCATAAACTCTCCAATATTTATCTTGGCTGGACAGCGTACAGCGCAGAGATAGCATGTTGAACATAACCATAACGTATTGCTTTTTAAAGCTTCTTCGACCAACCCCTCTCTAATCAATACGATCAATTGTCTAGGAGTATAATTCATATATTGGTTAAGTGGGCATGAGGCAGAACAGGTCCCACATTGTATACATTTCTCAATTACTGTCCGAATATACTTACTATCTTTTATAAGATGAATAGTTTGAGAGTTCAAGTTCTCACCTAATATTATCTTCTAATTCTGACGATTTTCCACTTAGCTTCATGGTCCATTCTAATGCATAATCTTCTCCCATTTTGTTTGCTGCAATTATTATCAAACTACTCTCAATTTCTAAAATATCTTTGGATAATTGGGATAGTGTTTTATAGTACTCAACGAGATTATCTTCTCCATCTAGATGATATTTACAATGATTTATCAGAGATTTGCAACATGTAAAAGCTGTCACTATTCTTTCTGGTACATATACATCTCTTTTCTTTAAATCGATGATAAGTTCTGCTAAAGACTTCCATTTATCTTCAATCTTGACGAGAGCCATTCTTCCATCTATGTTTTTACCTATCATCCCCTCTCAGTAATAATTTATAATTCTAAATGTATATAGTTTATGTATAAAATGTTAATTCAGTATATACTTTATTTGTAATGTAAGTATATACTAAATTCGAGCTCTGCAAGTATATCCGTTTATAATTGTAATAACAATAATTCTTAAATATTAAATGGTATATATTCTATCTGTGATAGTAAGGAGATTGCAGAAAGTTGGACATAATACGCTATCTGTTACATTGCCGAATCAATGGATTAAGGAGATGGGGTTAAAAAAGGGTGATGCAATAGTCTTTACTTTTGAGAATGATGGTTCTATAAGACTTAAACCGAGCTCGCTAACTGAGAGAGAGAAACAGAAGAAGGAAACAATAATATACTCAGACCAGTGTAAAGACCCCTCCTTACTTGAGAGGTTAATCGTTAGTAATTATATTCTTGGACAAGATATTATAAGGATAGTCTCTTCGACCTCTCTTAGGGCGAGCTATCTTGAAACCATAAAGGGAACTGTAGGCAAGCTGATCGGTGTTGCAATAATAGAAGAGACTCCTCTCCAAGTATTACTTCAATGTGTTATCAATCCATCATCCTTTCCATTACAGGTTCTTATTAGAAGACTTTACATTATAGTATCAACTATGCATAAAGAGCTGTCTGATGCCTTAAAAGAACTCAATTTAGACCTATCTAGACAGATAATCTTGAGAGAGCCTGAAGCTGATAAGATTCACTTACTGATTTCGCGTCTCCTAACCGTAGCACAAGAGAATAAAGAAATATCTTCAGTTATAGGTATCGAAGATGTTAAAGATATAATTCAGTATAGAATTGTATCGATGAATCTAGAGAGGATTGCCGACTGGATAGAGAGCATGTCTAGGTATATTGAGTATCTTGAGCCTAATAGAAAACTCATAGGTGAAGAAGCATTAAATTATCTATTTGATATGAGTAACCTATCACATACACTATGTTTCAATGCGATAAGCTCATTATTCTCAGGAGATCTAGAAGAAGCAAATAATGCTATTCAAAGTTATAAAGAAACTTTTCAAGATAGAGACTCGAAGATTATGCATAAATTGGCTGAGTATATTCAATGTATGCCGTGTGGACCATTGATAGGTGTAATAGCTTTTGGCCTAATAAGGGTGGCTGAACTCGGGTCAGAGATAGCTGAACTTGCAATAAACAAGGGAATAAGAAAACCTTCTAAATATTCAGAAATCCTAGTAGAAGATGAGGTGCTGAAAAAACTCTACTCAATAGAATCTTAATACCCTAAGATAACAATCATATTTCTTCTCTTACCATGTATCCGGCGATAGCTAATTGTCCTAATGCTATACCCCCATCATTTGCAGGATACTTCTCCGGTAATAACAGCCTCAGCCCAGACTCTTTAATAGCCTCCTCAACTCCCTCAATAATAAATTCATTTACTGCAGCTCCTCCAGATAGTACCAAGTATCTATGTCTCCTCTTTGCAGATTTAGAAGCTATCAAACCTAAACCATATCCGAGAGATTTCTGAACCATGTAACCTATCCTACCCTTATTCACACCATTTTCCAGTAGCTCTACAGCCTGCATGATGATAGAAGTAGTATCTATGATCTGATCCTCCATATCAAGTATCTTTACGTTAAGCATCTCCTCACATTTCTCAGATGATGCTTCCAGTCTTATTGCAGGCTCACCCTCATAGGTTCTTTCAAAGCATAAGCCGAGCAAGGTTGAAGTAGCGTCGAGAACTCTCCCTATGCTAGATGTTTTAGGAGAATTGTTAATATGCGTCAACATCATCTCCAATTCCATCTCACCTTTTTGAAATCCTTTCTCTACTATCCCAAGTTTTCTAAACAGGTTTATCAGTTCTTTCCCATTCAACACTTTACTCAGTATCCCTCCAAGCATTCTAGCTGGATATCTTACTGCTAGGTCTCCTCCCGGCATAGGCTGTAACTCTAGATGACCTACCCTTTTAAAATCTGAATAATCTGCGATTAGGACCTCACCACCCCACAATGTTCCATCCAATCCATAACCTAATCCATCAACAGCAATTCCAACAACCTCTTCATCAATGTGATGCTCAGCCATCACAGACGTTATATGAGCCCAGTGATGCTGAACCTTGAAGAGTTTTACATCTTTCTCTCTAGCCCAAGCCTCAGCCAGTAGTGTTGATGGATATCTAGGATGTAGGTCTGCGGTGATGATCGAAGACTTAACATCTATTCTATAGCTTTTTACTAGAAAGCTAATATAACGTTCCAGGTCTCTGAAGCAATTATACTCATCGATATCTCCGATGTACTGTGTTAAGATTGCCCGATCATCGAATCCAATAGCACCAGTGCTCTGAAGCATGGCCCCGAAAGCTATTATCGGTCTCTTCAACCTGAAGGGTAGCTTACTCCATGCAGGTGTATAGCCTCTTCCCCTCCTTAAAAGCATGGGTCTTCCACGGCTAAATCTTACGACACTATCATCCACTCTATTAATTATTCTTCTATTATGTATGAGAAAATAGTCTACATATTCAGAGAGCTTTCTCCTTGCACAGTCTTCATCGGTACACATGGGTTCATCTTTAGGGTTACCGCTAGTCATAATAGCAAATTTATCTAAAGTGTTTTTTAGAAGTAGATAGTGAAGCGCAGTATATGGGAGGAAGATTCCAAGCTGTCTAAGTCCAGGAGCAACTAAACCTGACACCTTCGAATCTTTTATAATATCTAGTAAGACTATAGGCTTCTCCTTAGACAGGAGAAGGCTTATCGCATCATCCGTTAAGTGAACTATCTTAGAAGCTGTCTCTATGTCTAGAACCATGACTGCGAATGGCTTGCTCGGTCTCTTCTTCCTAATTCTAAGACGTGTTACAACATCCTCCAAAGTAGCTGACGCAGCTATATGATATCCACCCAAGCCCTTGACAGCTATGATGTATCCTTCATCTATAAGTTTCGCTGAAGATTTTATCGCATCATATCCTTCATCAATATATTCATAGTTTCTCGTGTAGAGTTTTACGAGTGGGCCACATTCTGGACAACTAATACCTTGAGCATGAAATCTACGTCGATCATCTGGATCTGTATACTCAGAATAGCATCGAGAGCATAGTGGGAAGTCTTTCATGCTTGTATTCTTTCTATCATAGGGTATGTTTTCTATCATCGAGTATCTTGGACCACAGTATGCACATGAGTGGAATGGATATAGGTAGAATCTGCTAGATGGATCTAATACTTCTCTTAGACAATCTTCACATATAGACGTATCAGGGGGAATCATCGAACTTCTATGAACTTGTGGATCGCTCTCAAAGATCTTGAAACCACTATATCCTAGAGGTGTAACTTCAACTAGTTGAAAGCTTTCTACATAAGCTGCAGAGGGTCTATCTTCATCAAATGCTTTCAAGAATTTTCTAATATCCTCCTCTTCACCTTCAACATGTATCTCCACCGCACTACCACCAATATTCTTTACATATCCATTAACCCTAGACTTTGAAGCTATCCTATAGATGAATGGTCTAAAACCAACTCCTTGAACTATCCCAACAACCAGTATTCTTACTGCCCTCAACGTATAATAATCTTTAATTCGAGAAGATTAATTTATTCTATCAACGCTAGATGACGTATTTCCCCTATGGGCCATACTTGATCATTATCATAGACCGGGAATATAGCTAAATTCTAGAGTCATGTGATATATTGAGATGCATGAGTGGAGTATCGCTGAGAGCATAATCACAACTATAGTAGAGTCGGTTAAATATGAGAAAATCTTGGAAGTCGATATAAGAATAGGTGAGTTGAGGGACCTAAATATCGAGGCCCTTAGAGAATCATTGAGAATACTCTCAGAGGAAACAAAATTAAAGAATACTAAGTTTAACATCACTGTATCTAGAGCAGTTTTCAAATGTTTAAGCTGTGGAGAAGAATGGGGCATGAGTGAAGCTCTCAAGATAATGGAAGGATTGATGACCAGGGAAGGATATATTCTTGAAGAAGATGAGCTAGAGCCTCCAACCCACTTTATTCCAAGCTTGATAGTTGGATTTCAGAAGTGTCCTAGCTGTGGAAGGATGGATATAGATGTAAGATCTGGAAGAGAAATTGAGATCTATAGTGTTAAGGTGGAAGAATGCTCGACCCAAGGGTAAAATTGGTAGAGAGAAATTTTGAGAAAGTTGAAAGAATCGTGGCCTTTGCAAGTGGGAAGGGTGGGGTTGGAAAGAGCTTAATCTCATCAGCCACATCGTATATCTTATCCCTTAAAGGATATAGAGTAGCCTATCTCGATCTAGATTTCTACGGATATGCTGGACCCCTACTCTTTTCAATAGATGGACAGATAAAAGCATGTAAAGAAGGTATCGAATTACCTATCTCAGCCGGCGTTAAAGTCATGTCTACAGGATATTTTCTAGCTGATAATCCCTTCCCATTGATGGGGAAGGATAAGATAGATTATCTACTAGATCTCTTCTCAGCCGTAAAATTTGGAGAGATTGACTTAATGGTAATAGATCTTCCCCCCGGATTAGGGGATGAACTAACATATACTCAGAGAATTTTTAGAGATAAGATTAACATTGTCCCTGTAACTTTAAGCTCAGAGATGAGTTTAAACGTGGTCGAGAAGCTTGTTAAATATTTGAAGACTGAAGAAATAAGCATTATAGGAGTCATAGTAAATATGTTTAACATATTTAGAGAGTATGAGATCGATGAGATAAGAGCGAGGCTCGAATTGAAGATACTTTCTACGTTGTCCTATCATCCCGAGGTGGAGAATTTTAGAACTATAAAAGAGAAGCTAGAGAACGCACCAAGATTCAAGAAAGAGATAGAAGAAACCGTGGAGAATCTTCTGAAAGAGTTAAGATTAGATTAAAGAGTTATCCTTTAAGAATCGTTCTACTCCGACCACTATAGTTCACCTATCTATTTTTTACAGATACTCTAGACCATGAGTTCAAGATATCTATAATGTTCAAGTATGTATCTAAAAATATTGAGGTATTGGATCCGAGTATTTGCTATGCTTAGAAGTTTTAATATGGTGTTCGATTTAGATTTTAGACTATGAGAGAACTGGAGAGATTGGCTGCAGAACGTGCACGTGAAGCTGTAAAATATGATAAGCTAGGTATGAAGGAAGATGCGCTGGTTAATTATAGAGAGGCAGTTCAACTCTTGTTGAAGCTTATAAAGTTCGTGGATGACCCCGTGATGAAGAAAGTGTATGAAGAGAAGATTAAACAGTATAGTGAGAGATTGGAGGTTCTATTAGAGAAGAGTACCGAATCATCATCAGCATCTTCAAAAACTAGAGATCGGGAGAACTATCTAATAGTTGATCCTCCACCGATTAAATGGGAAGACATAATAGGTTTAGAAGAAGCTAAGAAGGCTCTTAGAGAGAGCATAGTATATCCATCTCTAAGACCTGAGTTGTTTCCTTTGGGATGGCCCCGAGGGATACTCTTCTTCGGTCCTCCGGGATGCGGAAAGACTATGCTGGCGGCCGCTGCCGCTAACGAGATAGACGCAGTCTTCATGCAGGTTGATGCTTCTATGATTATGTCTAAGTGGCTTGGAGAATCAGAGAAGAATATTGCATCCATCTTTGAGGATGCTAGAAGATATGAGAGGGAGGGGAAACCTGTAATAATCTTGGTAGATGAAGTAGATTCATTGACAACTTATAGGGAGAATGAGGTAGGTGGAGAGGCTAGAGCTAGGAACCAGCTTCTAAAAGAGATGGATGGTCTACAAGATAAGGGTAGGATACCTAGAATATATGTGATAGCTGCAACGAATAAGCCCTGGCTACTTGATGAGCCATTCATCCGTAGATTCCAGAAGAGGATCTATATCTCTCTACCAAGCTATGAGTCAAGGCTCAACATGTTTAAACACTATACAAAGAGGCTTGAACTTGAAGATGATGTAGATTTTGAAGAATTGGCAAGGATTACAGAAGGATATAGTGGAGCAGACATATATAATATCTCTATGGAGGCGCAGTTAAAGGTTGTAAGCGAGTTCTTTGAGAAAGGTAGAGGAGATAGACCGAGAAAGATTAGTATGAATGATTTTTATGAGATTATAAAGAAGAACAAGCCAAGTATCGAGGCAGAATCATTAAAGAAGATCTTGGAATGGGCTAGAAGATTTGCATCAGGATAAAATCATGCTTCCATTATATCTCTCTATAGAATTATCTTTACATTATCTTAGAACCTCATATATGAATAAGGTTATAATTCCTGCTAAAGCTATCGTTAGATAATCTGATATAAGCGGCCATCCCGTAGATAACCCTACTATTATCAACATCAACCCTATATAGGTCTTTACAAACTTCAAAGGTCTTCTCATCTATCCATTCAGCATCTGATTATTATATAAATTAACTTTTCTACTCTGATAACTCGTTAAATTCGATCTGAACCCAGCCATGGAAACCAAGCTTATATATCTTCTCTGTATAGTCCACGAGCTCCTATGAATGGATTGTAGAGCTTCTCAACCCCTATAGTTGTGGATGGACCATGACCTGGATAGACGCTATAATCATCTGGTAATGTAAGAATCTTCTCTCTCAAGGACTTCAATAAGATCTCTAGACTTCCACCTGGAAGATCATGTCTACCTATCCCTCCAGCAAATAATGTATCTCCTGTAAATACTGCTTCGTCTAGAACATAGGATACGCTTCCAGCAGTGTGTCCAGGTGTGTGCAGTGTCTTGATCTTATTAGAACCAATATTTATCATATATCCATCCTCCACATATCCATCTGGTCTAGGAGGCTCATCGACCTCTCCTCCAACTATCTCCTTATAGTCGATTACACTTCTATTAAGTATAGGTACATCATCTCTATGGATATAGAATTTACATCCTAAATATTCTTTGAGCTCTCTTACAGCCATAACGTGATCGAAATGTCCATGTGTAGCGTATATAGCTTTAACCTCTATACGGTTCCTATCAATACTCTTCAAAATCTTCTCAGCCTCGTCTCCAGCATCCACCAAAACACCCTCTCTATATACTGGGTCAAAGACTAGGTAAGAATTACTCATTAAAGGTCCGACCAAGATCCTTTCAACAATCAGCATCGAAGACCCTCCCAAGACTGTATGCATCGATGATATATTAATTCTATCAGACCTCCTATTATATTGTAGCAAATTATTCTACAGTATCTGTAAATGGTTCTAGGTAGTTTGACAACATTTAAATTTTAATCCGGCTACAGACCATCAGGACCTCACATACCCATATCGGTGTCTATATGTTATTCGGAAGAAGTTATACAATCTTTAACATAGTTAGAGATGGAGAAACTTAATAATCAGCGTATATAGAGTACTCTGAGAATGAAGATCCCTGAGAACATCAATACATATTGTCCGAGATGTCGAAGGTATACCGAGCATAAGGTAGCTCTTTATAAGAAGGGTAAAGAAAGGTCTCTCGCTGCAGGAGCTAGAAGACATGAGAGAGAGCTACATGGTTATGGAGGTCAGAAGTATCCTTTACAACGTAAGAAGTCGAAGACAACCCAGAAGCAGACTCTAAAACTAATCTGTAAAGAATGCAGTTATACTATCCACAGAGAGGGTATAAGATTAAAGAAGCTAGAGATTAGCCGTTAAAAATCTCTAAACACTGTCATAAAGTTAGGTTCAAGAAAGATCATCTCTGAAAAGAATATGGTTAGTGAATCGTGATGAGGATCTCGATAAAGCTTACGTACCTCTTCCTACCCCCATCCAGCTCTGCCTCATCATATCCTAGCTCAATATTCTTTATCTTGAGATTTGAGTAGAAGCTCTTCTTGAGAAGTAGGGCCACATCTATACAGTTACTGATACTCCTTCCCCGAGCTCTAAGCAAAACTTCTCTCTCCCCCTTGTTAAATAAGGTTATACATGCTGTAACATACCTCATCTTAGATTTCTTCCCTACTATTACCATCGCCTTCCTCAAATCTCTTCTTACCCTATAGATGGTTCACGAGGAATATATCTTTGTTTCTAGAATAGTAAGTATAATATTGTGAAGGTTAATAAGCCTGAGATGACAATCGTCGAGAAAATTGTTAAGAAGAGTAGTCTTAGGGATTTCTGCGTCTTGTCTGCAGCCTCTTCAAGGAAGTCGTTAGACATTACCTTTATATTGTTGAAAATGAATGAGATCCTCGCCGCCTCCATCTTCTTGATATTGTTCTTAGCCTTTCTCACAGTTCTCAAAACAGACTCGACTATCTCTTCTATGGGAATCACCTCTCCCAGTGGATGGTATCCTCTACCTCCAAGCTTGACCCCATTAACAATATGGGTATCTGTTGTTAATACTTCGCAATAATCTATTCCGATCCTTTTGACTTCTTCTAAGATCTTATCTCTAACCTGTGGAACCGCATTATTACTATCGATAACTGTGAGAGCTGAAAACTTATCGTTATTCTTTAATAAAATTGTTCTGATGCCTAGTGGCCCTATACCATCTTCTAAGCCATAACCATCGATGTCTGTCTCACCATATCCAAGAAATATTTCAGAACATCTATCAACCGATACTCTAGATGCATTCTTTAGAGCTCGCTTAACATCTTCCAGTCTATCATTTAGCTCTCTAACATCTTCAGAGAAACTATTATGAGCATCAACAACCACTAGTTCATCATTCCTTATATCATCCATAACCTCAAGAGGTATGTCTTCCATCCCTTCTGGATGTAGAGTTACTAGAGTAAGGATTGTTTTTCCTATGGGTATAAGAGTTGTAGTTACAGAACCAGAGTTTAATATCTTCGTAGAACCCAGTAGACTAGAGTAATCCGAGTCATGGTTTAATATCTTTCTCTCAATCTCATCAGATATAAACTCGCAATCTATTCTCGAGATGATGTTCTTAGAATGGTCTGATAATCCTTTAACGATAACTGATCTGATGTTATGTCTAGAAAGCTTCTCATCGATTAGATACGGTAGTATGGTGCTTCCAAAATCTTTGAATGGACCGGGATGAAAACCTGGGACTATTAGAGCTATGTCAACCTTACGGGATGAAACCTCTCTGAACGCTATCAACTCTATCTTTATATCCGATTTACTTTCAAGTTTTTCAGCCAGTCTCTCTAGATTCTCTCTCACACCATCAAGGAATATTGCCAACATCGCTGATAAGAGTTCTAACGGCTTCAACCCCCTAATCTTCAATAAGACATCGATCGTTGAAGAATAACCTATGTATGCTATACTTCCAACGAGTTGACCGATAATCATAGTAATCTTAACATCTTCTAGATTAGAAAGTAGGAAAGGAAGAACTTGAAGTAGGGAGACTGTGGTTGAATACTTGAGTGTATAGGTTAAGCTGTCTCCACTTAGAACTCTAATTATTAATCCTCTAAGCATGGTTGCTAAAGCTACAAGTGATGAGAGGATGGATAAAGCTAAGATTATCGGAAATCTTAAGATATGTGCTAAATAGATGGTTGCTAATCCAATACTGGCCATGGACAATTCTATCAATGTAATTCCGTTTAGCCTTCTAAAATTAACTAGTTCTCTCCGATTCCTGGAGAAGATGTAGTTGACTAAGATTATAGAGTAGAAGGATACTGCTGATAATAATATGATTGGATAAGCGATCAGAGAGACTAGAAATACCGTTATAGTAGCGGACGTTATCGTTATGGTTACCAGGCTACCTTTACCTGGAAGCCCCTTAATGTATGGATAGAGAGAGGCCAATCTCGTTGTATGGTTTCTCAACTTCAAATTTTTCATGGAGATTCTCTACCACGAATTATATTAACCAATCGTTACAGCACTAGATATAGATATTTTTTATGTTGAGAAAGCGTTAAGAATATCTAATATGTTGAGATTTGTAGATTGAGTAGGGTTAAGGTTCTTAGAGGTTATGGACCAGCTATAGATGTTAGAGGTGTTAAGCTTGTATTCGATAGTAGTCCTCACGGAAAGAGTATTCAACTTATCTCACACGCTCACCTTGACCATGTTCAAACTCTTTCTCCAGTAAATGTTATAATGACCAGAGAGACCCACTCGATACTTGAATCTATAGGTAGGAGAGGTGAATGGACTAAGATAGAATATGGAAGAGGATTAACAATATTGGATGATGTAAAGATATCTGCAGAGCCTTCAGGCCACGTTTTAGGATCAGCTCAGTTTATAATAGATCTAGATGGAAATAGATTGGTGTATACAGGCGACTTAAACATCTACGATAGCCTAGTACATAGAGGAGCGAACCCCATAGAGTCGGACATACTAATAATAGAGTCTACTTATGGTGAACCATCATACAGATTTCCTAGTAGAGAGAAGATATACGCAAACATAATTAGATGGATACTGGAAACTACGAACTCAGGCGGGATACCTGCATTCAAAGTATACTCTCTAGGTAAGAGCCAGGAGATAATACAGTTAATCAATACTTATCTAGATCTTCCCGTCGTGGTAAGTTGGCCAGTTGCAAGAATATCTGAAAGATATAGAGAATATGGAATCCCTCTAGAGTACATCATCATCAATAGCCTTGAAGGATTAGAATTATTAAAGCATGGTGATTGCGTCTATGTCTCTAGCTCAAGAGAGGATCTTCCAACCAAAAGGAATATTCGATGGGCCGTTGCCACAGGATGGGCCTTAAGATATAGATATAATAGCTATGATATGGCTTTTCCACTTAGTGGTCATTCAGACTATGATGGATTAATAAAATATGTTGAGGAGAGCTGTCCGAAACAGGTTTACACATTCCATGGATACGCCAAGACATTCTCACAGCATCTTACACGTAAAGGTATAAGCTCTAAACCTCTCACTGAGATTAGTGAAGTATAGATTAAGAGGATTTAAGTGGGTAATATAGTGAGTTTCTTAAGATCTTTGAAGTAGAAGTATGAGATCTTTATTAGTAACCAGGATGAGCATCATGGTAGTGTAGCTTATGAGTGCTAGGAGAAGACGGAGAGAGGCCCCGATGCCCCAGTCTGCTGCAGGTCTATTAAGATTCTTTGAAGAGGAGATAAAAGGTATTAAGATTAGAGCTGAGCTCATCCTCATACTTGCAGCGGTCATGATCGCCACGGTCATCATCGCAAATCTATTCTTCTAAATGTTCCTCTTGTAAAATTCTGAAATGAACTAAACTATCTATTTATGATTCAATTCTTCCCCTAGATACTTATATTAACAAACAAAACTATCAAGAAGCTTCATAGTCAAACAACATGCTTTATCATCTCTTTCACATACGATCAAACTTCTACAACTTTATTAAAACAAGTCTAGTTCTGTCTGACCCATACCAGTCTGCGTCCAAATTACTCTCCTTTTATACTTATAAGACTTAACTATCCCTTCTGCCTCCATATTCTTTAGATGTCTCCTAACTGAAGAATTACTTCTCTTGACTTCTTCTGCTATATTCTTTAGAGTTGAGGGTTTAGAAGATATAATCTCGAGGATTCTAGACCTGGTATCTATCCCCCTCTTAACATTCTTGATCCTAGATAAGTATGCTCTAGGGTTGACCTTAGACATCAATTATAGGATCTTTACATCTTCTAGATATCTATTTACCCTTTATGGAGCTAGCTGGAGAAACTTTCTAGAGAGGCTTGCCTGCCAACTTTCCCCCCGACCATTCTCTGTCTTGACAACATTCTTTCAATATTCTCTATAGACATATAACCGTACTCTTTAAGATATGGTGTTTTTACATATCTTGATAAAAGTTTTCTTGCGAGCTCGACATATTTCTCCACCGCCCCTCTGAACACGGTCTGCATAAGCTCTCCACCGCATCTAGAGCACTTGGTGGTGATCGGTAGCCTCCTATACTTTAAACCACATCTCTTACATCTAAATTCTTGTGTAAAGAATGCTCTAGCATTTCCAACTATATCCGGTAAAATGTGGGTCTGCATTATCTTCTCAACTACTAGGGTAACGTCGATTCCTGCTAACTTATTAGCAATATCCAGCTGTCCAACTATCTTATCTAGCATTGAAGAGTGTTTTTTGTATGCTGACTCTTTAACAGGCGTGGTTAGAGAAGTTTGTGGATGTGTGAACCTTGTAGACGTGTAAGATCCAGCTTCTCCAAGGAAATTCTTTACAGTTAATATAATTCCAGATACTTTAGATATGTGTTCTCTATCCTCTGCCCTCCTATAAAATTCTAAAGGATATCTATCTGCAACATCGAGATTATGTGCTTGTTCATCTACCTCTTCTGGATAAACTATAGAGGTTATCAAGAGAGGTGTATCCATTCTTCCACCAATTCTATCTGGGAGATATAGTTTAGAGAAGTTTATTAGAGGGTCTAATAGAAGCATTATGCTATCCTCATCTCCATCACAGTCTCTTCTCTTTGCTGCATGAAGGACCGGGTGAGCGAAACATACAAGAGCATCCACTATGCCGATCACTCTCGATACGGAGGCTGCATATGTGTGAGGTGATAAGACTACTACGAGTTCTCCTATAACATCTTCAGGACTATTGAAATTATAGTATGGATTCATTCCTGCAAGCTTCACTAACTCATCATCAATCACTTTTGAGACCTTGAATAAGTGTTCAGCAGCTTCTCTCGGGATGATTATGTCTTGTATTCTCAGCTCAAGATACTGGTCTGGAGATGTCAATAGATTACCATAGATATCATGTGTATATCCAAGCTCTCTAAGCTTCTCTACCTTCGTCCCTATCTGTCTTGGAGTAAAGTGGGTTAGAGGAGCATTCGTTACATCAAATCTCATCGTGCCATCCTTGTATATGAAAAGTCCATGTTTTGCTCTCATTATACCTTTAGAGAGCTCTTCAGGGGTTCTGGTTAGACTAGTCAATCTTTTAACACCTTTAATCTTTGATGGGGGTGCTTCACCAATCCTTCTCAAAGCCTCATAAACTTCTTCCGCTACATTCACCACGAACTTCTCAAAATAGTGAACGGTACCTCCACACTTCACGCAAGTGCTCTCCCCATCATACTTCTTCTCTGATCCACATGATTCACATAATCCTATAATATCTGTTATAATTCCACATTTAGGACATCTATGCTTCCACGTCTTCATTCTGCAATTCGGACAAATTCTCCTAACCAATTCAACGGCCACTCTCTCGTTATTGTTTGAAGCTTGTACGATGTCTCTTGAAGGCCCTCCACTCAACCCTATCGGGAAGAGGATGTTTACGGGAGGGGTCGTCTCTCTCTGGGCAGCTTTTTCAGGCCTACCCATTCTAGCGCTTATAAAAGTTCCAGTCTTATCCTTAATCTTCAACCCTGATAATCTGGATAAATGCTCAAGTATGGGGCCATCAACTAACCGTTCTTCTCTAAATGGTTGAAGCGTTGCGATGAGAGCTTTGAACCATGATTTGGGGATAACTATCCTATCAGACTCAACTCTATGCTCTACAAGTATCCTAATTAGAAGCTCTCTAATATCATCAGATCTAGGTAGATGTATTTCTTCATCTTTATGAATGAGCGGCCTTATACCATTTCTAATCCATCTTCTAATCATCTCTGACTCCTCTACCGTTATGTTTGTCCAGAAAGCAGTGTATCGAGGGTGGAGAGGAGCACCGGTCCTAAAACTTATAATGATAGCCTCATCTACGGAAGGAATCTCATGGAAGGGGTCAGTGATTAGAGAATCGATCCTCTCTAAAAGTTTTCTATCAACTTTATCGAGAGAATTGACCAAGGCCATCCTAAGCTCTTCCGCCCACCACTCTTCACAAAATCCCGGTGGATAAAGTATAACATTGTTCTCTATCAGGTCTCCTACCGATATCAGTATATCTCCAAGAAACAGTATTTTAGCAATCTTCTCTTTTATCCTCATATACTTTGAATGATCATCTAGTCTTAGGAGCTCACCATCCTCCGTCAATACATGTGGTGGCTCGATAGTATCTACTACGGCCACGACCCCTCCTTTCCCTGGATAGTCCAACTTTAGCTGAGTTCCAGAGACAATATACCAATTCAAGACTTCCAAGGTTAATGGGTGGAGACCTATAGATGCTAAGCCTGTTGATGGAGCCCTTCCATATCTAATCCTCAAACCACCGAACCTATCTGGGAGAGAGAGTATGGGTCTTCCACCAACAACTTCATCAAAGTATCTCTCATCTTCATTCTTCACTTGCTCCATCATCTTGATTACTTCTTTTATCCAATCCCAGCCATCTAATCCTACCTTTTCAACGAGTTTTAGAACTTTCTTGGCTCTACCCGCTATACCATCGTTTACAACTCTGAGAGCTCCTCCTCTAAGATAGTTTGTCTCAATCCTCGGCAGGTTCCGGAATGAAGATACAAGTATCCTATCTGTCGGGATACCTGTTACTTCTACTGGAAGATTCTTCAAAACATACTCAATTATGTTATCTGGAACATTGTATTGGAATCTCGAGACCATCTTCTTATAGACTCTCAGTTCCTCTATGAACCTTACTATCTCCTCATAAGTGGGAATATACTTATCTAATCCCATTAGCCTTCTAACGTAATCTGCTAAGACTACGACTGCAGCTAGTTCTGTTCCTCCTGCAGACCTGATGGGTCCTGCAAAATATACGGCGAGATATCTCGTACCATCTAGATTCTTCTTAATCTTCACTTTAACTATGCCTTCTGTAGGGGCAGCGGTTATACATGGAGGGGTCATCACTGCTAAAGATGTCCTTATAGCTTGAAGTATGATCTTTTCATCATCTCCTCCTGTACCATGTTCTAAGATGATGTCCTCCGCCAATCTTAGTGCCAGCTTCTCTATAGTAGTCTTGCTAAACAGTTTTCTAATCTTCTCTGCAATACCTTTCGGTCCAACTAGAAGCTCAACCCTCTCTGCTAAGTCTCGTGCAAACATTACCTCGATGTATGGTGTTGGAGATGATATCCTCTTCCTAGCTTCAACAGCTATCTTCTTAGCATGATTTATCTTTTCAATTAGTGAACCATAGTATCCTTGTAACTCTTTGGGGGTCTCACCAATCATCTAGTAGAAGAATATCTCTGGATGTTATTATGTATAGTTTTATCTTATATTTTTATTGTGATGATGTTCTAGAAGAAGATTGGGAAAGAATTAGCTTTGGCCATGTCTTTAACATGGTCCGAATAGTTCTACATCGTGAGGGAAGGATTAATCTATATTTATCGGACACTCAATCATCTATTATCTTATGATTGTATATAGATGGTAGATGGATCCAAAGCTGTAAGAATGTTTAGCTATAACTTAGTATAAGGTCTATTAAGATGTGAGAGAAGACGACTGTCTTAACCCTTATACTTCATCCACTCTTCTACAAGATCGTATCCTAACAGCTTCTTTAAAGCTTCTCGTCCTTCAGGTGTAACTTTCAGCGGTGTCCATGGAGGCTCAAAAACTAGATTTACATTGACCTCTTTAGCTTCTGGAATCTTCTCTCTTATAGAATTTTCTGCTGTCATTAATATCATGGTGGCTATCGGGCATCCTGGAGCGGTTAACGTCATATCTACATTTACTCTCCCCTCATCATCGATATCTATTTTATAGACTAGCCCTAGGTCGTAAACGTTTACAGGGATCTCAGGGTCATAAACGTTCTTCAAAGCCTCAACCACTTTTGAATTCATTATCTCCTTCTCTATAGCTGAGAGCTTCCCACCCATCTCATTTATAAACTCATTAAAGCTAGGATTTATCTGTATGTTACCTACAATTCTTCAAGAGCGACCTTGTCCAGACGCTCAGATAGTGGTTCTTTAATGACTATCCCCTCTCCAGGCTCTATCTCAAATATGTATACAGATGAATCAGTTATAGACCAACGCATCTTTCTCACATAGATCGTCTTCAGAAGCTTACCTTTAAAACGTGAGACTCCGAGAACGATCACCCCAGAAGAAAGAAACTCTTCAAAACCAAATCTACTAAGCTTTTTCGAGGCCGATGGTATATCACATGTTAGAAGAGTTGTAGCCCTCATCCTCTCCTCGAGCATGTTTATAACCTCTCGAAGATATTCTCTCACAATGAATTCTTCTCCCGCACCTAGAGCTAATGCAGATATTGGATCTAGGACTATTCTACTTATAGGCCGGCCACGTGCCACCTTCTCTATGGCCTCAACGAATGCTCTACTCTCTTTTCCAAACCTCTTTAGGTCAGAGGTAAATAATCTAAACTCGAAAGGATAGAATGTTCCCTGATGGATATACTCCCAGAAGTTCCATCCGAGTGATAATGCACCATTAAGAACCCCATCTATTCTTTCATCTAGCGATACATATATTCCATTCTCATTCCTCTTTAAACCCTCCAAGAGAAATTGTAAGCTTAGGATAGTCTTTCCTACCCCTGTCTCGCCTGTTACAAGGTAGGTCCTACCCTTTAGCAGCCCGCCTCCAAGCATCTGGTCAAGCTTAGGTATGCCGGTAGATACTCTATCATATACTTCTGCCAACTCTTTTCGAATATTCATAGTTAGCTCCTACAATATAAACGGTTGCTAATTATAATGAGCGCTCTAGATATCTAGATGGAGGTTTACAAGTGTTTAGAGTTAGTCTGTTCTATAGCTATTGATAGTATTTATGAGCTTCCTCAGCCTGTCTACATCTTCTTCTGCAAGTGTTCCAGTAACTATTATATCCACACCGGAATCTAGTATCGCGACAACCTGCTCAACAGTCCTTATACCTCCACCAACTATCAATGGTATATCTATCGATGATTTTATAGTCTTCAAGATATTTGATGATATGGGATGAGACGCTCCTGAACCCGCCTCTAAATATACGAACCTAAACCCTAGGTACTGGGCTGCAAGAGCGTAAGCTACTACAACCTCTGGATGATTTTCAGGTATTGGTAAGACTCTTCCAATAGCGGATACAGCTGTATCTGCTCTAAAGACGATGTAAGCTAGTGGGATGGTCTCGATGTTGTGCTTTTTGATGAATGGTGCAGCCTGCATCTGTGCTCCAACTATATAATACCAATCTAGAGAATTTAGTAGAGACATGTACCAGACTGCATCAGCATACTTTGATAATGCTTGAACATTGTTTGGGAATATTATAATAGGTATCTTGACATTCTTCTTTAGACTTATAATAAATTCATCCATCTCACTCTGCGATGAAACTGTAGATCCTCCAACCATTATAGCTGCGCAGCCCTCAGATTCAACGATCTTTGCAATCTGAATTGCCCGATCTATAGATATATTCTCAGGATCTAATAAAGTCATATGTATAGGACCATTCTCCAGCTTACTTAGTAAGTAGCTTTCAGTTGATCTGATTTTTAATGATCTTAAAAACTTGTCCAAACATCGCCCCCTCTTCATCAACAAATTATCAATCTCATATCTAACTATTTCTACATCGCATTACTTATTTCATCATTGCTCTTCTCAGTTACCCTACCCTCCTCAAAGGTTCCAATATCGCCGCTTAAAGTATCTAGTACTTTTTCATCTTCACTGCTCTCAGCAACTACTTCAACTTTCTTAGCTCCAGTAACGATATCATAGAATTCTGTATAGGCATCTACTTCAGAATATGATGGATGCCATCTGACCCTTACCCTGGTTTTACAGTTAGAGCATGCTACATCCGCATATTCTTCATCTTTCAGACGGTGAACGGTCACCGCCTCAACATTACATAATGGACATACAAATATCTTTGGAAGAGGTCTTACCGGCCTCTTCTTAATGATCTTTCTTCTTCTACGCCCCACCTCAACCACTGGTAGTCAATAGAAGACACTACAAGATAAATTTTGCAGACTTATGGTTCATCTAGAATTATTCTATCATCTTGTTAAATAGTTGTGGATAGAAAGTTTCGAGAAAAAGAATTTTAAGATTATACGTAGATACTGGTCTATCATCTCAGAGTAAGAGAAAGTGAATATTATTAAAGAGTAATCTTAGGTATGATCGGGAGATATGAAGGGTGGTGTAGGATTAGTTACACTAGAAATGAAGTTTGCAAGCATGTTTAAAGAAGCTGCCTCCAATCTAGGATTAAAAGTGATCCATGTCCTCGAAATAGATGAACTTCCACTCTCTATAAGAATAGTAGTTACAACAGAAAAGAATATCACAAAGAATAGTGGTGATAGGACTATAATCTATGCTGGAGACTATGGAAGTATCGAAGAGATCTTGGAGAAAGTGTTGGAGACGCTGCTTGGAATAGAAGCTTATAGAAATGTCCTGGTAGCTATAGATCCTGGAAAGACTATTGGGGTCGCTTATCTGGTAAATGATAAGATAATAAAAACTTCTAGATATGTTTATGAGGAGAAGATGATGGAGGATCTAAAGAACTTCTTAGAGAGACATAAAACAGCAGGTGAAAAGACTATAGTAATCGGTTCTACTACAGATGTAGAATCGTCCTTGAAGCTTGTAGAGAGTATTAGAAAGAATCTTGAAAGATTCAATGATTTAAGAATTGAGATTATAGATGAATCGAGAACTAGGAAGGGGTTAGTCCCTAAAGAGAAGAGTGTGAGCAGAGATGAATACTCCGCTATACTCTTATCTCTGAGAAATAGGTTGAAGGTGAAGAGGGCGGGGTCTAATGTCTATCCATACTCTTAAAGCGGGTAAGACGCTAATAGTTAATGGTCCTGCATCTATAAGACTCTTGGAGGGGAGAGCATCAATCTTAGCTTGCCCCCTCATCCATAAGAAGCAGATAGTGATTAAGAGCTGGAGATCTAGACCGGTATACGCACATGAGGACTCAAAGATAGAGTATACTTTTGGAGAATCTGGCACTATAGAGGAGGTTGAGGGGAACACAATCCCAAGAGAGTGGACTGAGACCATCGAAGACCTCTTAGATGAAGAAAAGCTAACCTTGATGGTTATCGGATCTCCGGACTCGGGTAAAACCTCTCTAGCAACCTTCTCAGCCAATATGATCCTGAATACGGGTAGGGAATGCATACTTCTAGACTTAGACATAGGTCAATCCAATATCTGTCCTCCAACCACCGTTGGATACACATGTTTGAAGAACCCTGTTCCAGACATATCCCATCTTAGAGCTGAAAGTATTGAAGTAGCAGGATATTCCTCTCCATCATACGTGATAGACAAACATATTGAATCTATCCGTAAACTTTACAGTATGATAAAGAGTAAGTACGCAGACCGGCCGATAGTAATAGATGTAGATGGATGGATAAGCGGTGAAGGTGCAGCTCAACATAAGAGAGAATTGATGAAGATTCTAAATGTCTCCCACCTGCTCATCATTGGCGAACTATCTCGAGAAATGGAAGATATCTGTAGTGAGAGCTCAATAGTGGTGAGAAGACTGCCCCCACCAACCTTCGTAAGAAAGAGAAGCCCTGAAGCACGGAAGAAGTTGAGAGAGATGATGTATGAAAAGTTCTTGAGAAAGTCTCTACTCAGGACAATCCCACTTTCCTGGATAGATGTAAGATATATATCAGGAGAAGGCGGAGTCCAGAAGATAACGTCGATCATCAATAGACTTATTATGTTATTCTCTGAAGATAGGAAAATCATAATAGAGAATGGTCTAGATGAACTGGGTAAGGTGTATAAATCTGGGATACTTTCATACGTATACGACTTGGATTATAGATTTTCTGGAATAGGATTGGTAACCGCATTCGATCCTAGAAGAAATCTGATAAAAGTATACACTCCTTTCCGTTCTCAGATTAAAAAGATAGTTTTAACAAGTCTCATAGTCTCAGTAGATGGTTCCGAGCTCTATTCTACTCGCCCTCAATCTCTGGAGTCATGATAATCAACTTGTATGCTATGCCTTTGACGATGAGAGTCTGAGCATTGGACTTGGGTAAGACAGCTATATCTCCCATTTTGAAGGGTCCATAAGTTCTCAAGTCTTCTCCAACTATCTGGGGAAAATCCTGCTGGAAACAAACAACATCATAGTTCGACTCAATTATCTTCCACCTGTTGTATGCGGCGGCCATCATGATCGATTCTACATGTTTTTTATGGTCATTTAAGATTCTATGTAGAGATATATACGTGTTTTTCTCAAATCCGTACATGTTCTCAGGATAGGTTCCAGATTCAAGAGCTCTAAGGATCTTCCCTAATCTAATCTCAAATAAAGATTGGATTATCTTAGCGATAGAATCTATCTCAGCCTCTTTCAAGCTAGTGGATAGCATCTTCTTATCGGCAACTCTAAGATAACCTCTAGTTTTAGAGAAATATTCTCTAAGCTTATCTTCGAATCCTTCCGGCAACTTGGCCAACTCTCTTGTAGAATTCTCTATCTTCCAATACTCGTAGACGAGTTCATATAAAGATACCTCACTCGACATCTACAATAAGCTATGTAGAAGGCAGATAATAAAATTGATGTAAAAAGATCTAGGAAGAATAGTCCGAAGATCTTGAAATTGTCGCGGCACTCTTCGCCACTAGCAGTACGGCCGCTGGGAGGGGAAGAACCACTCTCGAGTTCTCGTATGGTCCAAATTCTCTACCATCTAAAGTAAACTTAGGAGCTTTTAAAACTAGTACTTCAACTTCTTCATCTCCATGAAATGGTACAGCATGAGAGAATGGGTCGAAGTTGTCAAGATCTTCTAAGTTGATCGTTTTTGCAAGTAGACCCGATTTACCATTAAGAGTATTCCCAAGTCTAATCAGTCTATGGATATCAGATGTAACTACAACGTCTATTTTTGCCGAGGCATGTGCGACAGCCGCCTTTCCCAAGATCTTAGCAAGACCACTTGGTAGAATATTCCATGAAGGAATCTCTCCCTCTTCTGAATACTTTTTCAACAGTTCAGAATGCTTTCTAACTAGCCGAGGCTCACCCGATAGCTCACATAATTCTTCCAAATCAGCTCTCAATGCTAGAAAAATTGCTGATCTTGCTATTCTCTTCCTCCAACCTTTCTCTGTAACCTCAGGTCCACTTTCTCTCACCATCCTATCTCTTCTAAGATCTTCAACGAGATTAATCGAACTAAGAGATATTCCAGTTCCAGTTATGTAGTCTACTATCTCTTTCCTCTCCTGTTGGTCTAACTCGATTACATTTTCATCCATAACAATAGCATGGTAGCCTCTATTTCCCGAGAAAGACAGTCTAATCTTCTTGAATCCTAGGTCTTCCTCCAGGAAGTTCAAGAGCTTCTCCACTTCTAGTTTAGCTTCTTCTAGACAGATGTTGCAGATCCACTCTACATCTATTAGTGGCCCATGGCATACATTGCATTCACCCATATTCTTGGGATAGGCTAAGAAGCATCTTGAACATACCTTGAAGTCATGGGTTTTTCCACATGACGTCCTGAGATGATCTGCATCGATATCGAATATTAGCTCTGCACCTATCCACCCCTTCTCCTCCATAGGTGCACTAGGATACTTATAGAAAGCGGCTGAATGATATATATGTAAAGGAACATTCTTTTTTAAGAATTCTCTAAGGTTTTTCGCAGACTCTACATGGATATGCCTTATCATCGTCTTTTCTTCGAAGGAGAAGTAGCCAAATTCTCTCTCATTAATCCTTTCTGGAATGAAGACGTCTTCAACATTCTCACGGTAATATCTTCTAAACACTGATTCTACGAATCTTGAATCAGCTGAAGTAAGAAAGACCATCTCTACACTATGAAGATATCGATATCAAGTAAAACTTATTCTTTTGTAAGTTCCTTATACATGATATACCCTATTATTAGGAGAAGGGTAAGTAGGGATAGCCAGAATAGAGAGTTATAAAGTAAATCTATGAAGCTTTCCACCGTCATCTATACTTCAAGCCTCAACACTTAAATGAACAGGTTTATTTTTAAGTTTATTCTCTTGAGCTCTTTGAAGATGGTGTTTGGCCAGACTCCGAATACGATATAGTTATTGAAGATGCTGCTGAGGCAATGTTTTTCTAATTAAGATTTCAAATCCTATTATGGGCGGTAGAAGATATATTCACTCTCTAGAAATGCTCTGAGCCCTTCTATATCGATACATCCGATCTTGTCACTTATTTATAATCTTACCACATTTCCAACCAACTAGCCAAATAGATTGAATTCTGCTATAAAGTGACCTGATCTACCAGTAGAAAGAATTTTATGAAGGTCTGATAAGAATAATCTTGAGATGCCTATACCTATCGGTATTATAGGTAGTGGTGCAACTGAATCTAATGCAGTAGTCATACTTTATGAAGAGATGGAGAAGAAGGTTGAGAATGAGAGCCTAGTCATAATAAAGAACAAGAATGGTGGAAGGGTTTTAGCGGTTTGTAGAGGTGGTAAGGGGATGAATGATAGTTTAAGGGCAGGAGCATTTACTCCAGGATTAGCATATGCAAAAAGTAGGAGGGTACCTAGCAGCGTGAAAGAATACTTTTTATTCAACCTTCAAGTCATCGGAGAGATCACCGATGAAGGAACAATCTCTCAGAACAGGATGATAATTGCTCCAACATCTCAAGTTGAGATGTTTGATGAAGATGATAACCCTATGCGATATCTTGGAAAGAGCGAGTTGACGATAGGACATTATTGGGGGAAGCCCGGCTGGAAAGTTCCCGCCCTAAAGGAATACGTAAACTATCATATAGGGGTCTTCGGCGTAACAGGCTCAGGCAAAAGCTATCTAACAAGATATGAGATAATACCGCTACTTAGAAGAGCTGGATATGATGTAATAATAATGGATTGGAAGGGTAGCGATTACTCACCATACTTTGAGTCAACCATAACCCTTGACAAGATAAAAATAGACAATCAGACTGTCGTAAAATATTTCGGATCTATAACGAGAAATTTTGGATACTATGAGAGAGAAGAGAACCCTGTAGCCGCTGCGGTCGAGACAGCTTTAAGACAAGTAGATTGGAGAGGGAAGGATCCGTATACGAGTCGAAACCAAGTATATCAGAGAGCTAGAGCGATACTTATGTCGACTCCCGGTGTGAGAGAAGATACTAGAAACTTACAGTTAAACAGGCTTGATGCATCGTTTGAGCAGATAACAGAAGAAGAGTTTGAGAGATTTCTAGGGATTGTTGAGCCTTGGGAGATAGTTGGTATGGTGAGAGAGAAGGGTATAATAGTAATAGATATGAGTAGAGGGATGAAAGAACAGAAGCTTGCAGTTTTTACAGCTGTATCAAAACATTTGAAGAAGCTTATGGAGAGAAAACAAGTACTGAATATTGCTTTAGTGATAGATGAGGGTCCTCAATATGCTCCATGGCAGCCTAGAGGCATGGAGAGAGATACAACCGACATCATCATAGATTTATGCGCACTTGGAAGAAGCTATGGACTATCTATAGTTATACTATCTCAAGGAATGGCTGGAGAGATAGGTTTAAACTCTGCAGTAAGAAGGAATCTGAATACACAGTTCATAGGAAGGATACATCCATTGGATATTGAAGAAGCACAGAAGCTTGCAGCCTCATATTACATCTCACCTGAAACCCTTTTAACATTACCTGAAGGACACTTCTACTTCTTAGGAAGGATGAATCCATCTCCAATACCAATACTGATCAGCTTCCAGATAAGTTCCAAAGAAAAGAATCCAGCTGAAATATGAATCATCATCCTAATCTATAAAATTTTATAGATTAGGTATCTTGGTCGAATATGGAGAGATTTGAATAAGATATATGAAACATTTATTGATAAGAAGATATTTTCAAGATGGAAAGCGTGAATCTGATTTTGATTGACATGCATACTTAAATGAGGGCATATCCACGATATCTTCGGGTTGGTAGAGATATTCGAGGAGGAGAAACGTTCATCACTTAGCAGGCTTCCACCTAAACTTCAAGAAGACTTCTTCGAGTATGCCGCAGAAGCAGCTAATAAGACTATCAGAGAGGTTATCTTAGAGAGAGATAGAATACTTAAGATTAAGAGCATGTTTAAGTTTAGAGATATCGCCGAGATCTTGGGGAAAGACCTTAGGGTAGCAGCTGTAGACGGCTCATCATCACCCGCATTTAGTGACAGGCTAGGCTATAGGATAGGAGTGTACGCTGCATGTTACATGGTTTTCGATGGTGGAGAGATAATCTCGGATAAAGATGGTGAGAACATGGAGTGTGGATACATAATGGTCAACCAGGTGGGCAGCATCTTACAGACTAAGAAGATCTTATCACTTTTAATGACGGCCAAGGAGAGGGAGATGGCATTGAGATGTCTGGAAAAGTATAATGTAGATCTACTGCTAGTAGATGGATCTTTCTATGGTTTTAGAACGAGATGTAGTGAGGTTAAGAAGATTAGTCTTACGGATATGGGGTTGAAAGGCTACAGGACAGGATGGGACCTGATAAGACATGTATTAGAGCTTACAAGAGAACTCATCAAGACCGGTAAGGCTGTCGGGGTAATAAAGAGGCTGAGAACTTGTGCTATAGATGGATGGCTATTATCTAGAAGATGGAGGTTGGAGGATATGTTAAATAGGAATGATAGGTCTGTTCTATGCACGCTTCTACCTTATAGGAAATACTTTGACTATAGAGACTTAATAGGAGATAAATGGAGTTATCTACATTATAATAGTCTAGTTACATGGTATAGTGAAATGATAAGTAGAAGAAAGATAAAAGTAGACAGTGGTTTAAAAGATAATCTCTCAGAGGCAATGGAGTATGTTGAAAAGAAGCTGAAGACACAGATTAGGACAGACCTATCTCCACCCGATCTAGATAGTAATACATCCGATAGGCTCGGTAAAGAACTGCTTGAAGAGATAACTAGTCGACCTAGACTATATGCTAGGTTATCTCAGTATGCTGCACCCATCTGTCTAGAATTAGGGGAAGGATTAGATGTTGATACTGTTTTAGCCTATGCTCTTACCTCTGCTAACAAGGTGACTGGAATACCCTTCCCTATAGATCTAGTCGATGAAATGATATCTATCGAGAAGGATACAGCGAGAGAGTTTGCAGAAGAGATTGAAGCAAGATTACTGCTAGATCCAAGAATATCTTCAGAAGAAGTTGAAGCTAGACTGGAGCCTTTGAACCCTCAGAAGGAAGGTTAGATTACTCCAATAGAATTCCATATTTTGAAACTAGTTAGATCTCCTCTAAGAGGGATTAGAATCATCATAAAGAGTAGTATGAATGTTTTACCACACATCCATCGAGACGTAAAAAGATATATCATGCTACTAGCTATCTTCTAGCTAGAGTTAATATGCTATTAGGAGCACACGTCTCCATATCTGGAACGATCGATAAGGCTGTAGAAAGAGCCCACGAGTTAAAATGTACTACATTCCAGATATTTACTAGAAATCCTAGAGGATGGAAAGCGAAGAAGTTACAAGATGAAGAGATTGAAGAATTTAAGAGAAAGATGAAAGAATATAACTACTCTATGGCGGTCTCACATATGCCATATCTTCCAAACATCTCATCACCTCTCCAACAGACATACAAGAAATCTCTATCTTCTCTCATAGAAGAATTGGAGAGAACAGGTGAACTTGGGCTCAAGTATCTGGTCGTTCATATCGGCAGCCATCTGGGGAAAGGTCTCGATTCAGGTATTAGGAAGGCGGCTGAATCCGTCAATATAGCTCTGGGTAAAGTAGATAATGATGTGATGGTACTATTAGAGAATATGGCTGGACAGAAGAATAGTGTAGGATCCAGATTTGAAGATATAAAGAGAATACTCAACTTGATAGAATATCCAGACAGGGTTGGAGTATGCATCGATACATGTCACGCATATGCTGCTGGATACGATTTAAGGACTAGAGAAGCTATAGAGAATACTCTGAGAGATTTCGATGAGATAATAGGTTTAGAACTATTGAAGGTATTGCATATAAATGATTCTAAAGGAGATCTTGGAAGCCATCTAGATAGACATGAACATATAGGTTTGGGAAAGATTGGAGAACAAGGTTTTAGAGAACTCTTCCACAACAAGCATATTAGAGAACTTCCACTGATCCTTGAGACACCCGTAGACTCTAGAGGAAATTTTGCATCAAACCTTGCTAAATGTAGAGAACTCTATCTATAATCGATGTGTAAGAGATGAAGAATCCTAACAAATTATTTATCAAGATATGGAAGAAGCTTTTCTCACCAGAGTTCTTAAAGTTTAATATAGTTGGAGGGGTCGGGATAGCTGTAAATATGTTCTCATATGTACTGCTGAACGATCTTCTACACATACACTACATGCTCTCTGGAGCCTTATCGACAGAGATCGCAATAATCAATAATTTTGTATTGAATGATTTATGGACTTTCAGAAATAGGAATAAAAGGATGAATCTTTGGGTTAGAGCCGGGTTATTCCATGCTTCACGTCTTATCGGTATGTTTGCAACCCTCAGCATATTCTTCATATTAGTAGATATATTTAAAATGAATGATGTCTTAGCATACTTTTTCGCTATAGGAGTAGGAGTATTGGTAAATTTTTACACTAGTGATGTTTATGTATGGTCAGAGCGGAAACTTTAGAAGGTAGATGTACCTTCTCGATAGAAACGCTCAAAGTAGCCATTACTCCAAGCTTATCTAACGTTAACGCTATGATATAGCCTATTACCGAGCCTGGTATTGAGCTAGCAGCCCAACCAGCCCAGAAGACTGGTAGAAGATTTAGGACGCCCTCCCTCTCCATCAATCCAAGAAGTCTTACATCTCCTATCAATGGAGCTAAGATTAGTAATGAGAAGGTTCCACCTATCAAGACCGTTCCAACAGGTTCTAAGAATGCTGCAGAATATTTTACAAATCTATTTCTCGACTTTCTCGTAAAGAGATATCCAAGTCCCACGAGTATTCCACCCGGTATCCCTCCTGGAAAAGCGTATAGCGTTCCTATCCCTAGCATATTTCTTATAGAGCCGATGAATATTGCTGCCATGGCAGCCCACCATGGCCCGATAGTTATACCGCTCATCACATTTATAAAATGCTGTGTTGGATAAGCTTTAGTCGTAATAAATTGGAACCAGAAGAATGGTGCTAATGAGACGCCGAGAGCTGTGAAGACAGCTAATAAAGCAATCTTCTTAGTCTGCACTTAAACCACTAATTCTATTCTAACTCTTAAAGATCTTTATAAATGATAGTATAAGCATCTTATATTTCTATTAAAAGTATGTTAAGAAAATGGGAGACTATAGTTCGTGATAATTGAAGATTCTAAGATACATCATCCATGCTAGAGTACCGATGAAATCTTCGATACACATCGCAATATTCTTACATTGGTGAAAGAATTATTATTGATGGTATGGCTAAGAAGAAAGTAATAATCATGGGTGCAGCTGGGAGAGATTTCCATAACTTCAACATGTATTTTAAGGATAATCAAGATTATGAGGTCATCGCATTCACATTCTCCCAGATACCTGGGCTGAGTTATAGATCTTATCCACCTGAGCTGGCTGGTCCAAACTATCCTGAAGGCATACCCATATACCCTGAAGAAATGTTGGTAGAATTGATCAAAAAATACAATATTGATCTAGTGGTCTTATCATATAGCGATCTAACCCATGAAGATGTTATGCATAAAGCTTCTCAAGTAATAGCTGCAGGAGCAGATTTCATGCTTCTAGGTCCGAAGAATACTATGCTAGAGCCCACCCTACCAACCATCGCGGTTACGGCCGTCCGAACTGGTGCTGGAAAAAGCACGGTTGTAAGAAAGATCGCCTCTATATTGAAGAAGTGGAATATTAGATTTAACATAGTTAGACATCCGATGCCTTATAGTAGGATACTCAGACATCGTGTACAGAGATTTAGCTCGTTTGAAGACTTAGATAGATACGAGTGTACAATAGAAGAGAGAGAAGAGTATGAACCTCACCTAGAGATGGGAAATACAGTTTATGCAGGGGTAGATTATAGAGAAGTTTTAAGAGAAGCCTCGATAGGTGTAGACGTCCTGGTCTGGGATGGTGGAAATAACGACTTCCCATTCTTTAGACCTTCTTTAATGATATCGGTTGCAGATGCTCTTAGACCAGGTCAGGAAGTCTCAGCATATCCAGGAGAAGTAAATATTAGAATGGCCGACGTAGTAGTAATAAATAAAGTGAATGCAGCAGATCCAGACAGCGTTAAGACTATAGAAGAAAATATAATGAGATTGAATGAGAGAGCGATAATCATAAAAGCATCCTCGAGGCTCTATGTTCCAGATCCTAAAATTATTGAAGGGAGAAGGGTTCTTGTAGTAGAAGATGGTCCAACCGTTACCCATGGGGGGATGAGCTATTCTATCGGAATGCTCGCCGCCAAAATGTATGGTGCTAGAGAAATAATAGATCCGAGAGATTATGCGGTCGGATCAATTAAGGAGGTTTATAGTATATACACTCATATCGGCCCCGTCCTTCCAGCTCTAGGATATAGTAGAGAACAGATAGAAGAACTCCGAGAGACTATTAGAAGAATCGATTGTGATCTTATCATCCTTGGAACACCGATAAATCTGGGAAGATTAATGAATCTTGATAAACCATGTTTGAAAGTAAGATATGAGCTTGAAGAGATATCTAAGCCAGACCTTGAAGATGTATTAAAGAATTCTGGAATATTGAGGGGTTGAAGGATGGTTGAGAGAATTCCTAGATAAGAAGACGCTTTTATCTGGAGAAGCTGGGTCAGGAAAGACAAAATTTATAGTAAACTTTCTCAAATTCCTAGTAGATAATGGTTATGGAAAGGATACTACTGTTATCGATATGGCCCCCTCAAAGATCTATGGGATTGGAGGTTCTATGAGAGAATATACGGACATAGTCTCGAATACAAGATATCTTAAACCAGAGAATATATGGCCCCCTAGACTACTGGGTAAAGATAGGCTAGAAGTCTTAAAATACTCTGAAGAGAATATGAAAAGCCTCACCCCTCTTATAGATGAATATCTATCTAATCCAACCAGTATACTTCTTGTAAACGATTTAACCATCTACCTCCATGCAGGAGATATCGAGAAGATCTTAAAACTAATAGATGTTCCAAAAACTTTTATGGCTACTGCATACGAGGGGGTTAGATTAGAAGATGATAAAGGTTCAGGGATAACAGAGAGGGAGAGAAGACTCCTCAACATATTAAAGAAGAAAATGGATAATGTTTTAAAATTCTAAACCAGCAATATAAGATATTAATGTCTAAATTTATTAAACCGTCTGAGAATAAGGTCTTGAGTATGAAGGTTCCAAGAGCATTAACGATCGCCGGCTCCGATTCAGGTGGTGGAGCTGGGATACAGGCCGACCTGAAGACCTTTGCTGCTCTAGGAGTCCATGGCATGTCAGCGATTACATCTATCACCGCTCAGAATACTAAAACTGTAACAAAGGTACATGACGTACCTGTAGAGATTATCAAGGAGCAGATAAGAGTGGTGGTTGAAGATATCGGGGTAGATGCGGTAAAAACGGGAATGCTCCACACATCGGAGATAATCTCTGCGGTCGCTGAGGAGCTTGAGAATATCGATGCTCCTATCGTAGTTGATCCTGTCATGATTGCGAAGAGTGGTGCGAGGCTACTGAGAGAAGATGCTGTAGAGAATCTGATCAAGAAAATCTTGCCTATCGCTACCGTAACTACTCCGAATGCTAGAGAAGCTGAAGTGTTGAGCGGTCTCAAGATAAATAGTATTGAAGATCAGAGGATGGCGGCTGAGAGGATATCGAGGCTAGGTCCAAAAGCAGTAGTTGTAAAGGGAGGACATATAGATGGTGAAGAAGTAATTGATATTCTATATTATCAGGGAGAGTTTAGAGAGTATAGTAGAACTAGGGTCGATACTAGGAACACTCATGGGACAGGATGTACATTTGCATCAGCGATAGCAGGGTATCTAGCGAAAGGCTACGAGATCGTGGAAGCCGTAAAGGCTGCAAAAGAATTTGTAACAAATGCAATCCTATATGGGTTGGATATTGGAGGCGGTCACGGCCCTGTGAACCCGACTGGAAAACTAGTGAGAGACTCGGAAAGATACAGGGTACTAGAGAAGATTAGAGAAGCCTTGAAAACTATTGAGGAGTCTAGCTGGATGGCGGATCTTATCCCAGAATCTCAGAGCAATCTAGTAATGGCTGTAGAGGATGCGGAGACATTAGATGATGTAGTAGGTGTACCCGGTAGGATTGTTAGAGTTGGTGAGAGGGTAAAGATCTCTTCTTGCCCATGGTTCCAATCTTCTAGACACGTGGCCAGTGCTGTACTCACCATCATGAAGTATTTTCCTCAGATTAGATCTGCCATAAATATCAAGTATAGTGAAGAATTGGTGAAGGCTGCCGGCGAGCTCGGATTCTCGATAAGTAGTTATGATAGGAGAGAGGAGCCCATAGAGGTAAAGAGGACTGAGGGTGGTACGATTCCCTGGGGTATAAAGACCGCTCTAGAGAAAACGGGATGGAGACCTGTAGACTTAATCTATCATCTAGGAGACTGGGGTAAGGAGCCCATGATCCTCATATTCGGTGTGGATGCTCTAGATGTTGTAAGTAAGCTGGAGAAGATTGCTTTTAAATTGAGAAGATAGAATCCTATGAAGAGTTTCTCAAACCTCTTCTAACCTTAAGATCGACCCCATACCTCTTCAAAAACGATGAAATTCCCCTATCAGTATGCTGTCTTATCTTGGATATGCTTCTAATCTTACTTCAAGTTTTCTAGCCATCTTCAAGAGCTTGTTCTGACATTTCTTAAGATAGATCCTATAAAATCTATCAGGTATATAGATTCTGATCGTGTCTTCATGTTCCTCTACCTCGTACTCTGGTATATATTTACCGAGTAAACTACTAATCTGTTTGACAGGGTGACTTGAGTCTTCTCTACTTCCACCTACAGGGACTACGAAGTTTCTCTCACCAAATACGTAAAGCTCATATTTTGGCTCACCAGTTAGAAAGTCTTTTACTATGACGGTCGGCCTTGCTAGATCTGCTTTTTTAAGACCGGTTGGAACCTTTACAACCATCTCTAAAGTATAGATCTCTGTAATCATACCTTTATCCATGAATATTACTGTATCTATTATCGATGGAAGAGTTCCTACATCTACTTTATTCGCTATACGCTGGATTGCATCTATAGGAGAGGTCGCATGTATCACTCCAACCATACCTATACCTGCATACCTCAAATCGATGAATAGGCTGAAATCTTCCGATCCCCTAATCTCATCGAATATGGTATAGTCTGGTCTGCTAAGTAGAAGGACATCATGAAGCTCGTTATCTTTAGATGTAGATTTAGAGTATTGGGTTATCTCAGGTGAGACATGCAGATCTCTCGGACTCTCAATAGTTTTAACGATCTTGTTCATCTGTCTATAGTGTTCTGCTAAAGCCTGGGCAAAGGTTGATTTACCCATTCCTGGAGGACCAGCTATAAGAATTCCCTCAGCATGGCCTTCAAGCCTATCGACTACCTCTCTCGGCAGATTGTAATCTCGTAAGCTTTTCTTTAGGATCGGTCTAACAACCGTTACCTCGAACCCATCTGAGAATGGAGGTCTAGTAACAACTATCCTATAATCTCTTAACTGGAATATCTTAACATCTGACCTATCCACCTCTAGAAAAGAATCGACACCAAAAGAAGAATATGCTTCTCTCATTAAATGAGCTATAAGCAGCTCTAACCCTTCACGATTAACAGGCTTATCTGAGACCTCTTCTAACTTCCACTTGCCTGGAATACCTCTTTTAACTCTAGGTGGAAGTCCCTCTTTTAGATGTAGGCTCATAACATCTTCAGTGAATAATGTTTCCATGTTGAACGGTGGTGGAGGTAGATCATATAGTACCTCGACACCTACTGCTTGAGCTAATTTAGCGGTTATAGGATCACATGTGATTAATGTTGCTTTTAGTTTTCTAGCTTCTTCTATGAGTTTGAGCCTATTATTTTCAGATCCCTCATCCACCTCTCCAATATAGCTTATTTCTACATTTTTCATCTTACATATTCTTTCAAGCTCTTCTAATCCATCCATGGCTAGAGTATCCCCACCGACGGCGTACTTCTCTATCTCTGATAGTAGTAGCCGGTGAATTATCAGTCTACCCTTGAGTAATCCTTTCCCTACTAGATGGGATACCAACTTGAGCTGTATTGCAGATAGGTCTACTAACGCTAGCTCCACCATGAGCGTTTCTACCAACTATACCTACACTAGAATTCTATGAGCCACCTAATAAGTTAGTATATCTAAATCTAGATTGTAATAGTTATGCTAAATTTACTTGTTTAGTATAACTTACTTCCGTTCAACCTTCTTCTCCTCAACTCTGTACTTTACCAAGAATTCATCATCTCCCAAGACTTGATAACCTGTTAAATTAACTCTATAATCATCTGTCAATCTCTCCATCTCGTAAATGAAGTCTTCCAGATAATCTATGAAGCCACATGTATGGCATAGAGATCCAGAGATCTTCAATACAACTTCATCATCCTTTATCTCTATCAACTCAGCCTCTGCTACAGATCTTCTATACTTGTTAAATTCTTGGATTGTCTTTACTATGACATCTCTTAGATTCGACATCTTTGGGGAACATAGAATGATGGATACTTTTAAGTTTTCCTCCAGTATGTTTAAAAATGGTTTGGAGGATAAGATAGCCGTCAAGATTGAAAAGTCCAAGGCTGAAGTTCTGAGGAGAAGATTGAAGGCTCTTAATATAATAGATGAAGATTTCAAACCGAGGTTTATAGATGGATATGTCTATTTCCCAATAAAATCTAGAGAGTTTTTAGACCTCATCTCAGATGAATATGTATTCGAAGTCGTTAGAGAGAGGTTTGAGAGACGTGGGAAGAAACCTAGAAGCTTGAGGGAGGCATTGGAGAAGACTCTGCCCAGAGACCTCCACCATTACATCCCCTCATCTATAGACTTGATAGGACATATTGCATTGATAGATATCCCTGATCCACTAAAGGATTATAGTGGAGAAGTGGGTAGGGCAGTAATGATGGTCTATCCACATGTAAAGACAGTCTTATCAAAGGAAGGAGGAACTATCGGAGATTATAGGATAAGATCGTTTAATATGATTGCAGGTTCACCGATAACTGAGACGATCTACAGAGAACATGGATGTATCTATAAGCTAGACTTAGGTAAAGTCTTCTTCAATCCTAGAATGAGTGGAGAGAGGCTTAGAATAGCATTAGAGGTCAAAGATGGAGAATACGTCCTGGATATGTTTGCCGGGATCGGTCCATTCTCAATCTTGATCGCTAAGAAGAATCCTTCAGCAAGAGTTGTCGCGGTTGAGCTGAACCCTGAAGCATACAGATACCTAGTAGAGAATATCTATCTGAATAAGGTCTCTGAGAGGGTAGAGGCTGTTAGAGGAGATGTAAGAGAAGTTTTGAGAGCTCATGGCGGAGTCTTTGATAGAGTTATAATGGATCTTCCATTTAGAGCCTTAGAGTTCTTAGACTTAGCGTTAAATAATGTTAAGAAGTATGGGATAATCCACCTATACCATGTTGAGGAGGGAGAGAATGCTATAGATAAAGCATCTGTAAAGACTGTTAGGATAGCGGAAAAGATGAATATACGATTAGAGGTGGCTTATTCTCGTCGAGTACTTGAGGTAGCTCCGAGAAGATTCATCATAGCTCTAGACCTTCTTAGAAGAGAGTGAACCCTTATACGTCTCTTGATATAATATATCATCTGGAGATAATGGTCTATGGGTGTAAAACTTGGAGATATAATCCCTGAAAATGTAGTCCAGAAGGTCTCTCTAGAAGATCTTAGAGGAAAACCTATCGCCTTTGATGCATACAATATGCTCTACCAATTCATAACGATAATAAGAGGTCTAGATGGTAGACCCCTAATGGATAGACAGAATAGGATAACAAGCCATCTAAGCGGTTTATTCTTTAGAACTATAAATTTTCTGAAAATAGGAGTTAAACCAATATTCGTATATGATGGAAGACCACCGGAACTTAAGCAGCAAACCCTTGAGAAGAGGATGGAGAGGAAGGCTGAGGCCGCCCGACTATATCGTCAAGCTTTAGAAGAAGGAAGAGTTGAAGAAGCTAGAAAGTATGCACAACAGTCAGCGGTACTAGATGAGTATATAGTTGAGAGTTCTAAGAAGCTGATAAGATTGTTGGGGTTACCTATCATCCAAGCTTTAAGCGAGGGAGAGGCTCAAGCAGCCTACCTAGCTAGAAGGGGAGATGCATATGCCTCAGCCTCACAAGATATGGATTCACTCCTATTCGGCTCACCACGTCTAGTAAGGAATCTTTCAATAGTTGGGAGGAGAAAGCTTCCAGGAAGAAAAGAGTATGTAGAAGTCGAGCCAGAGATAATATGTCTAGATACGCTACTCGATTCATTGAAGATCTCTAGAGAGCAACTAATCGATGTGGCCATACTTGTTGGGACAGACTATTTCGAAGGGGTTAAAGGTATAGGTCCAAAGAAAGCTCTTAAACTTATTAGAGAGTATGGATCGATAGAGGGTTCTTTAAGATACTTGAATATAGAACTCGAGGTAGACATTGATAGGATTAGAGAAATATTCTTGAAGCCGAAGGTTTTAGAATCATATTCATTAGAATGGAAAGATCCAGACTATGAAGGTATTGAGGAGATGTTACATGGAGAACATGATTTTTCTCTATCGAGGATTAGGAAAGCATTGGATGAGCTTAGAATTACTGTTGAAGAAGAAAGGAGAAAGACAAGTCTAGATACATGGCTTTAGAATCATTTACCTATAATAAACGGTCATCAGCCTCTCAAATCATCTTTACTAGACCTGCTAGGTCTCTCCCTGCTTTTCTAGTATAGTTTTGATAAAAGCTTACGATAATTTCCTAATCCTTAATTTTAGAGAATAGAGAAGTAATCTTTTGATCTAGATAGAAGTTATACGCTCATGATTCTCTCTGTTCTTTCTGGATCAGCTCGATCAGCTTCCTCTCTTCATCTAGACTGAAAACTCTTATCTTATCATGTATCTCCAACTTCATCAATATGCTTCTCAAATTTGTCAGAGTAATATCAATCCCTTTCTTCCTTAACTCTTCTAGAAGGTTCTCTTCTAACGCTTTTCCACCCATTTTTTGAAGTATCTCCATAACCCTTGCATATATCTCGCTCCTAAGAACTATGTGTCTCCGACTCAAACGTCTCCAACTCTCAACCTATCATTGTCAACTGTTTCTCCGTATACTTTAATACTTCTCTCATCCGTTCATACTCTCTTATCATCTGTGGAGATAAACTAGGCTTAACAGTTCTCAATGCTTCTTCAAAATCTTCTTTAGAAACATACTCAGCCTCAATATTCTTTCTGAGAGCGCTTAGAGCTGCTTCTCTACATACGGATTCAAGGTCTGCACCTGAGTATCCTTCTGTTCTAGCAGCCAGCTCTCTCAAGTTTACATCATTGGCCAAGGGCATCCTTCTAGTATATATCTTGAATATAGAGAATCTGGCCTTTTCATCTGGTGGCGGGACGTATATTAGCCTATCTAGTCTTCCAGGTCTAAGAACTGCTGGATCTATCAGGTTAGGCCTGTTTGTCGCTCCTATAACTATTACATCTGCTAGTTCTTCTACTCCATCCATCTCTGATAGAAGCTGGCTTGAGACCCTGTTCGTTACACCTGAAGAATCATCTAACAGATCTTTCCTAGGTATAATTGATTCGATCTCATCGAAGAATATTATACATGGAGATGCTTGCTTGGCTTTTCTAAATATCTCTCTCACAGCTTTCTCAGATTCTCCTACCCATTTACTGAATATCTCTGGACCTTTAACAGAGATGAAGTTAGCTTCAGACTCTGTGGCCACAGCCTTAGCCAGTAGAGTCTTACCACATCCTGGAGGGCCATAGAGTAGTATGCCTCTAGGAGGCTTTATATCAAACTTCTCAAATTTTTCAGGATATTTTAACGGCCACTCAACCGTCTCGACGAGCCTCTGCTTCAATTCTTCTAATCCACCTATATCCTCCCATCTAACATTTGGAACCTCTATCTCTACCTCCCTCAACGCCGTCGGCGTTATCTCTTTGAATGCATCTAAGAAATCTCTCATAGTAACCATCAAGCTGTCAAGGATTTCAGGAGATATCCTTTCTTCATTAAAATCTATGCTGGGAAGTATCCTTCTAATAGCTTTCATAGCAGCTTCTCTACATAGAGCCGCTAGGTCGGCTCCCGTATATCCTCTAGTCATCTCTGCCAGCTTATCTATCCTCACATCCTCAGATAGAGGCATACCACGAGTATGTATCTGGAGTATCTCTCTCCTACTATTCTTATCAGGTATACCTATCTCTATCTCTCTATCAAATCTTCCAGGCCTCCTTAATGCCGGGTCTAGTGCATTAGGCCTATTCGTTGCACCTATAACTATTACTTGTCCTCTAGTCTCGAGCCCGTCCATTAATGTTAGAAGCTGAGAGACAACCCTCTTCTCAACCTCTCCTGTAACCTCACTCCTCTTAGGAGCGATAGCATCGATCTCATCGATGAAGATGATGCTTGGAGCTTCTTCCTCAGCTTTTCTAAATATCTCTCTCAGCCTCGCCTCGGTCTCCCCATAATACTTATTCATGATCTCTGGACCATTTATCAAGATGAAGTTTGCCTCCGCCTCTGTTGCAACAGCCTTTGCTAATAGTGTTTTACCACATCCTGGAGGACCATATAATAGTACCCCTTTAGGTGGCTCGATACCGAGCTTCTGGAATAGTTCAGGATATCTGAGTGGTAGCTCTATCATTTCTCTTATCCTCTGTATCTGTTCTTGTAGACCACCTATATCCTCATAAGTTACACTCGTTCTGAAGGTCTTCTCTTGGATTACCTTACTATGTATTACAAGCTTTGTCTTAGGGGTTATTTTTACAACCCCAGCAGGTCTTGTCTGGATCACGGCGAAGGTGAATAGGTTCCCGAAGAATAGTACTGGAACCACATTTTTCTGTACTAGTGGATATTCTATAAGGCGACTCTTGATAAGCCTGGTAAAATTCTCATCGGATTTAATAGTAGTATTTACAGGTGCAAGCACTACTAATTGAGCTTCTTTTACATCTGCTTTACGGATAGTGACCCAGTCATTTAATGCTACTCCCGCATTACTCCGAATATATCCATCGATCCTGATAACATCTTTCTCATCTTCGAGATAGCCTAGCCAAAGAGTTGCAGCCGCAAGCTTCTTACCTCTAATCTCCACCATATCCCCTGTCTGGAAGCCGGCATTCGAACCTACTTCTCTATCTATTCTAGCTATACCATAGCCTACATCTCTCTGTCTAGCTTCAGCGACTCTTAGCCTAAGTTCCCTAGGGCTCATCCAAGATCTAGAACATTAAATCCTCTATTTAAACGAGTGTCTTAAACAAATATGAAGTTTCAATACTCTTTACGGGGATCGTAATTCTATATCATAGTCTGCTAATTCCTGATATATCTATCTCTCCCACTTCTTCAAACTTCTTTAGATATTCTTCTAACTTTGAAGGGTATCCTTCTTCATCAGGCATGGTAAACATGGCGTTTATTATTTTGAGCCCGTAGACGAAAGGCTCCACCCTCACCGATACCATTTCTATCCTCTCAGGAAGGTCTGTTCTTATCCTTGAGATTAAGTCGTCTGTATCTACCTTCTCATCCACCGGCATTATCTTGACTATTACTGCTACCTTGCCCATACCTCATGGCCCCTCGAAGCCACATGATGGACATGAATAAGGTCTAGAAAGCTCTCTACACAGTCTACATCTCCATATCCGGACTCTGCCACAGTTAGGACATGGAAAATTTACTGCAGGCTCACCAGGTGCAACAGGCTTATTACATGAACTGCAGACTACCGTCTTCTTACTCATAAAGTCTTCTAAATGTTTCCTCAATATAAAGCCATCCTAATGAGAGAAGTTATTAAGAAGAATCTTAAGATTTTCTTGTGAGGATCGTCTTTGGGCATAAGAGAATTTATTAAGGATTCGCTAACACTCTTTAAACTAGCTAGAAAGCCTGCGAGGAATGAATTTCTCCTCGCCTTAAGGATAACCCTACTCGGAGTAGGCATCATTGGGGTCATAGCATTTATTATAAGGTTTGTAGCTCTTGCTATCCAAGGAGTTTAGGGGGATCGAGATGTCTTCGGGTACTCCAAGATATTTTGCCGTAAAAGTAACGGTAGGGCAAGAAAGAAACGTGGCAAAGATCGTTGAAAGCAAAGTTATCAGAGAGGTTGTGGAGGATGGTAAAACCGTCAAGGTTGAGAGGATAGTTGAAGGCATATACTCTATTATTGCATTGCCAAACATTAAAGGCTACATATTCATAGAAGCTGATAGTAGAGAGAAGGTCTCACTAATAACTCAAGGGATAAGACATGTAAAATCTAGACCCGCTATATTGGTAAAGAAAGAAGAGATAATGCAACATCTTATAGAGAAGCCGATGATCGAGATGATCTCTATTGGAGATATGGTAGAGATCGTTTCAGGGCCTCTAAGAGGAATATACGGCAAAGTCTTAAGGATCGATAAACCAAAGAATGAGGTAACGATAGAGCCTACAGATGCTGCCTTCCCCCTACCTATCTCTATCCCTGCAGACCAAGTAAGGATAGCTCAACAATCGGAAAGGAGGTGACCTAATGCCTCAGAAGACTGTTAGATTCATAGTTCAAGGAGGTGAAGCAACAGCAGGCCCACCGATCGGGCCTTCACTCGGTCCACTAGGTGTAAATGTTCTCCAGATCGTTGAAGAAATAAACCGGGTTACTTCAGAGTTTAAAGGGATGAGGGTTCCAGTAGAGGTAACAGTGGATACAGGTACAAAAGATTTCAAAGTTACTGTGGGTATACCTACAACTACAGCCTTGATAGTGAAAGATGCAAAGATAGAGAAAGGTGCTAAGATGCCTGGAAGAGAGACTGTAGGTCAAGTCAGTCTCGAGCAGGTTATAAAAATAGCTAGGATGAAGATGGATGATATGCGTGCTAAGAGCTTGAAGACTGCTGTAAAGCAAGTTCTAGGAACATGTTTAAGTATGGGGATATTGGTAGATGGTAAAAGTCCGAAAGAAGTCTTGAGAGAGATCGACTCCGGTCTTCACGATGAAAGATTGAAGTAGCTTATGCGAAATTGAACCATGAGGGATAGATCCGGAATATAGGTTGGAATACTTCAAGGTATGTTTAAATTAATCCTCTAGCCCTCAACCTTTAGAGAGGTTATGCTTAAGAGTTTAGAAGCAGACTTGGCAACAGCTATCGAAGAAGCTAAGAAGAATGGAAAGCCTAGAAAATTTGAGCAGAGTATAGAGTTGATTATAAATATAAAAGGGTTAGATTTGAAGAAGGCTGAGAATAGGTTCGTGGAAGATATAGAGCTTCCGAACAGTCCAATAGGTGGAAGAAAGATCTGTGTAATAGCTGGAGGTGCGCTAGCCTCTGAATCTAGGAAGATAGGAGAGGTTAGTAGAGTTATAGAGAGAGATGAGCTGGAATCGCTTATCGGTAACAAGAGGATAGCGAAGAAGGTCGCCTCACAGTATGATTACTTTCTAGTTGATCCACCTCTGATGGGTTTAACGGCTAAGGCTCTTGGAGCTGCTCTAGGAGGAAGAGGTAAGAAGCCTGTCCCTATACCTCCAGGATCAAGTATAAGCGAACTCGTTAAGAAGTATAGTCGGATGGTTACGGTAAGTGTTAGGAAGAATCCTCAAGCTATGTGCGCGATAGGTACTGAAAGTATGGAGACTAGAGCCCTCGTAGAAAATGCTCTAGCGGTAATCTCTAAAGTCTCAGATAGATTAGAGAAGCATTTCAAGAATATAAAATCAATATATGTTAAGAAGAGTATGGGTAAGCCTATCAAGATAACACTTTAAAGATAAAAATCATCTCTCAGAGTATAGTTAGAGAAAGTTTATCAACTTACATGTTGATGTAGATCTAGAACTTGAAGCAGAAGTTGGGATTAAAGATCTCAAAGATCTTGATACGTAATAGTGATTGTAGAGTTGTAAGGTGGTTGGAGAGTAAAGGGGTTGAAGCAGAATTTAAGATTGTTAAGATAAGTGAGAATACTTCTACACATCTATTAAGATTTCCCAAACCGATAGAGTTTGACAAACAGATGGATATCCATGGTTCATACATGGTCTTGCCAGGCAACTATCTCTGGATAAATACAGAAAGCTGTACAGCATGTAGAACCTTCTCAAAACTACCTGTAATAATGAGATCTATATCATATGCTAAATCCTCAGGCATTATCGTAAGATTAATAGTTCCAGGGAGATTATTTCATAGACAGCTTATAGAGTGCTTAGAGAATTCTGGTCTAGAAGTAGAATCAATCTCGATCAGAGAATATGAAGATTATGAGTTGACTGAAAGACAGATGGAGGTTCTCATAACGGCCTTAAAGTTAGGATATCTAGGAAGTAGGAGAAGCGCAAAGCTGAAAGACATAGCATCCTTTATAGGCTCAGATCCCTCTACAGTCTCACGGATTATTAGAGACGGCATCAAAAAGATAATAAAAAGAACTTTAGATGAAGAACATATTTATTAGTATATCATACAACATTTTGTATGAAAATATTATCTTTAATCATGAATAAACATTAATTGATGGCACCCCAGATAATTATAGAAGTAGTCTATCTTGTAATAATATCGATAGTCATAGGGTTCATTATAGTCTTCTACATATTGACTCAGAGAGGTAAGAGTAGAGGTCAGAATTCAAGTGGTGAAGAGCATGGGATAAAGAAGGGTATGGAGAAAGGAGAGAAACGATGGCTGGTCTTCTTATTCATAATAGCTTTGATCGGAAATATGGTGATGCTGTCTCCACTTCTCCCATCTACGAGATACACTTTATGGTTAGAAGAAAAACCAAAATTAACGATAAAAATAGAAGTGATAAACTATGAATTTATACTTCCTGAAAAGCCTATAACTATCCCAGCAGGTACTCCAGTAGAGTTTATAGTAGTATCTCAAGACCTAGTATATGGTTTCGGGGTATTCAGAAAGGATGGGCTCATGGTATTCCAGATGCAGGTGGTTCCTAAACCATATGAAAATCGAATAGTATGGGTATTCGATGAGCCTGGGTACTATGATATAAGGTCTACAGAATATAGTGGTCCTAAGCATCCCTACATGTATGTTCCCGATGCAATAAAAGTAGTGGGAGGATGAGAATGTATGAATGAAGAAGAGAGGAAGGTTCTCTCGATAAGGTTTGTAGTGATCTCATTGATCTTCTTAGCATTAGCTGGGATTGAAGGAATACTGATGAGGTTTAGAATAGTAAATACTCTTGTAGAACTCTTTGATGAAAAGCATTTCTACTCTATGATGACAGCCCACCCATTTATCGGAGTATATGGATGGGCTTATATGGCTGTTATGGGTGCATTCTACTTTCTCGTACCCTATATTCTCAAGAAAGATATCTACAGTAAGAAGGCTGCATACTTGAGTTTCTGGCTGATGATTATAGGTTTGGCAACTGTCTGGACAACTACATTTTTAACTCATTATGCACCCCTCTACACTCTCTACTGGCCTATACCGGTGGCATACGATATAATTGGATGGAACATATACTCTATACTCTCTTTTGGTTTAGGTGTCGCATTGATCTTAGGAGGTGTACTCACATTCTTTGGGAACATGTTTGCTACAATATTCCTATCTCAGCGGCAGACAGATGGAGGATCTGCCAGCCCATGGTACATAATCAAAGAACTAATTATAACAGCATTCAATCTAGATAAGGTTAGGGCAAATATACTAAGACTACCGCAATATACTTCGAAGGCCTTCAGTTATCCAGTCTTTGTTGTAGCCGTTTTTAGAGGATGTGTAGATACGACATTAAACGCGTTTGTTATAGGAGGTGTAGGAGTACTCTTGATAGTGTTTGCTATAGGAAACGTGATCCCGAATCTTTCTATATCCCATACTATACTAGATCCATTAATATACAAGAATATCTTCTGGTGGGGGCTAGACCTTATAGCTGATGGGAACGTCCTCATCTTCACCGCTGGAACATGGTATCTTCTCGTACCACTACTACTCAATAGGACTTTATACGGAGAGAGTGTTGTGAGAACTGTTATCCTTGCAGACCTTGTAATCTCTCTCTTCGTCTGGAATCACCATATGCTGGCAGATACTCCTCAGCCCTTAGCTCTACAGATACAAGGTCAGATATTCACTTGGGGAGAGCTGCTGACGATGGGGTTGACAATGTTCGCTGTTCTAGCAACGATATGGTATGCGAGACCTGTAAAATATTCTATGCCCTTGAAGTTTATTCTCGTATCTATTGTAGGATATGCTGTAGGTGGTTTAGCTGGAATAATACAAGCGAACTATGCATCAAACAGATTCTTCCATAATACTCAGTGGGTTATAGGGATCCATGGACATATACAACTGCTTGTAGGGTTATCTTCAACTCTGTTTGCAGCGGTTTATGCTCTCTTCCCATTACTTACAGGTAAGTCGCTTAGTGAAAGATTGGGAAATGTTCATTTGATACTCTGGACTGTTGGTGGACTGGTGATGGGATTAAGCATGGGGTTGGCTGGAACACAGGGGATGTTGAGGAGAACTCTCTACCCGATGGGATTAGGACCTTTCGAACCATATATGAACATAGCGATCATAGGAGCTTTGATGATGGCAACGGCCTTCATAATCTTCCTTGTAAATATCATTAGAACGGTAAAGCTTGGCAACCTACTAAAGATACTCTTTTAAGATATCTAACCCTCAAACTTCATATTTTTCAGTTATATTTAGACTAGTTACTATAAAGTAACTCTGAAAGTTAAGAGATGAATATTTAAGATCTTTAGAGTCCTATCCTACAACACTTTAAGTTTTTTAACTAGGTGAAAGTATAGACAGACTGAGTTAGTAGAGTTTAAAGGAGTGTTGGTTTAGACTTGAATGGACAGACCGTGATCTCGAGGGTGCAGAGATGGAAGATTGAAGAAGTCGAGGAATTGGCAAGTTTAATCGGAAAGCATCGAGTAATCGCTGTCTTTAGTTTATCCGGCTTGAGAACAAACCTAATACATGAGATTCGGAAGAAGCTTAGAGGCTTCTGCACTATAAGAGTTGCAAAAAAGACCCTCTTTATCAAGGCCGTAGAGCGGGCGGGTAGAAAAGATCTGGCTAAGCTTGTAGAAGATATTAAAGAAAGCGTTGGGTTCATATTCTCAGATCTTAACATATTCAAGCTTAAAATGCTGCTGGATAAGAATAAGGTACTCATGCATGCTAAAGCAGGAGAGAGATCAGATATAGATGTAATAGTGCCTGAGATGAATACTGGACTTCCTCCGGGACCTATCTTGAGCGATTTCGGAAAGTTAAAGATACCTACGAGGATCGAGGGAGGTCAGATATGGATCGCTAAAGATACTCTAGTAGCTAAGAAAGGTGATGAAATATCAGCTCCTCTGGCCTCACTTCTATCAAGGCTTGATATAAAAGCGGTGATGAAAGGGATAACGATCGATAAAGGCTATGAAGATGGAGTGATATTATCTGGAAAAGACCTTGAATTAGATCTAGAGATGTTCAAGAATAACATTATAGAGGCCAGTAGCACAGCCATGAAGTTAGCGTTAGAGATAGGATATGTAACAAGAGAGACTATACAGCCTCTAATAATCAAAGCATATAGAGAGGCTAGGTCTCTCGCAATTGAATCAGGGTTCCCAGATAAAGAAGTGATAGGAGAGATGATTATCAAGGCTGAAGTAATAGCTAGAAGGCTGGAAGAGTTGATAGAGGCTAAGAGGACCTAACCCTCTATTGATCACTTGGCCAATATCTGGATGATTAGATCGTTGACAGTTTTTCTTAAATCTTCTTCATCGACATCTCTTCCCAAGTTTCCCTGACCAAGCCTAGATTGTCCACCACCCTTTCCACCAAGCTTTGATGATATCGCATCGGCTAGTCGTCCAGCATGAATTCCTAGATCCTGAGCCTCTTCACTAGATACTATAAGCAATTTTGGTTTCCCCACATCGAATGCTATCACGACGCATTTCGGACCCTTTTTCTCCATCAATATATCCGAGATCATGAATGCATAATCCCTATCACCCTCTACTTCCCTGGCTACAAATACTTCGATCCCCCCGATTATAGACCGTCTATCGAATAATTCTTGAGCTCTATATTTTGCAACCATTCTTTCAAGCGAGTTGATCTTCCTCCTCAGTTCTTTAACCTGATCCAATTCTTCCTTTAACTTCTCTAAGATATCTACTGGAGATGATTTAAGAAGTATAGATGCCTCATTTATTATTCTATCGTTTTCTTGGAGGTATGGTAAAGCTGATGGACCTGCAGCGAAGATGAGTCTTTCCACACCATCTTGTATTCTCTCCGTCTTCAATATCTTTATCAATCCTACGTCTTCAGTGTTTTCACAGTGCATTCCACCACATGCTTCTACATCCCAACCTAATATCCCTACAACTCTAATCGTAGCAGAGGGTACCTCGCCTCCTTGATATAGGGTGAATCCATAAATCCTCTCCGCCTCATTTCTATCCATCCACTTGATGACGACCGGTATCCTACTCATAACGATCCTATTCGCTTCCCTCTCTATCTTCTCAATATCTTCTCTGGTCAACCTCTTATGATGGTATATGTCTAATCTAGCTTTATCTGGTTCCTTCTCTGCACCGGCTTGCCAAGCATGCTTACCTAAGACCCTTCTCGCAGATCCCAGAATTATATGTGTGGCAGTATGGTGTCTCATCAATGTAAGCCTCCTCTCTCTGTCTAACTCTGCATCTACTATGGTTCCTACCTCTGGTGTAGGACCCTCGATCTTATGGAGAATTACACCACCACTCAATAGACTGGTCTCGACAACTCTTGCTTGATTATTTTGACCCCATCTTATGAAACCTATATCGGTGGCTTGACCTCCTCCAGTAGGATAAAACAATGTCTGATCGAGAATTACATAATTATCTAGAACGCCTATGACCTTTGCCCTGAACTTGAACTCAAAAGGTTGCTCATAGTACAGCTTCCTCGTTGGAGGATAGTTTTTCACTCTTTCCTCTAGAATTTTGAGCTCATCATGGATTGGAGGTTCAATGGATCTGAGATGTCGTGATGCTACAAGCTCATAGAAGTTCTCGGGGACCGATATTTTTACATCTTCTCTTTCAGCGATCTGTCTTACAAAATCGGGGGTGAGCCCTCTCTCATCATACATTCTAACCAAGAAATCTACTGGAACCTCTCCATGACTATCCTTCAACCGCTTGATCTCTCTCTCAACATAAGTAGCTCCACGGAAGATTGTCTCTTTAAACTTCTTTATCTCAGACTCTATTATCTCGAGAGCTTCATCCCTCATCTCTATGAGATGTGGAAAATCCTTTCCCCAGAAGTTTAGCTGTAGATCTACCAGCTCGAGCAGTTTATCAGATGAAGATATGGAGTCTATCAGTCTGTATGCCTTCCTAATCAGTAACCTTGCTAGATAGCCTACCTTTACATTTGATGGTACAACCCCCTCACTTATTATAAATGCTATAGACTTTGTGTAATCAAGTAGTGCATAGACTTTCTCCAGTGCTGCTATCTCCTCCTCTATAAACCTGAGGGGGATCTCAGATTTTTCTGATATTAGTCTCCTCACTTCAGAGATCGTTTGTCCAGACTTTGGGATGACGAGAGCCGTATATGGTGAGTATCTCTCGAGAAGCTTTCTATCAGGCTTAGGGAATGGTAGGATCTTCTCAATCCTCGGATAGAGCTCACCATATACTGCATCGAAGCAGCTGGGTGTTCCTTGGCTGAACCATGCAAACCTCTCGATGCCATAACCTGTATCTACAGTTCTTATCGGTAGCTCTATCAACTCGCTATCAAGTGTCTTATACTGCATAAAGACGAGTGTTGCTAACTCTAGTCCATAAGAGATGGTTTCAAAGCATGGTCCAGCATTTCCGCCACCACTCCAAACAGACTCTTTGTAGACTATCTGATCTTCAGGTATGCCGAATTCCTCCATAACATATTCATGATAATATCTTACTGTATCCTCTTTCCAGTAGATCTCCTTGTCTGGATAGTTGAATGCATGGGCTCCACCCATCTCGAATATCGTTAGATGTCTTCCGAAAGTTAATCCAACCTTGTCTATGTCTACCAGTCTTATACATGGCTGACTAATTACTAGGGGGTTGGCTGGGGGTGGGGCTATTCCAGAAGTCACGAAGGGTTGGAAGTCTACGATGCTAGCATCGGTTAAGAACATGTCGGTCCTCCATCTAGCAACGACTGGATATGGCTTTATCACTGTATGACCTCTCTTCTCGAAGAATCTGAGAAAGGTCTCTCTAGAACCTTTAACGTCAACCTTCTTCTTTGCTAGACTTCTACCGATAAATTTGTATTCTTCACAAGGTGACTCTCCACAGACTTCTCTATCTAGATCGACTGTCCAAAAATATTCTCCACAATACTTACATCTTCTTCTGACGTAACCTCTCTCTTTAAAGAATTCTAGACTATAAACTTCTTCGCTGAACCTCATACCATCCATCTAGTGACAACTACTTATAGATAAAAATAATCCTCTAACCAAAGAGAGCGCTTAATCCTGCTAAAGCCTCTTCTTCTCTCTCTTCTTTCTTCTCTTCTTTCTTTTCAGCTGGTTTTACTTCTGGAGCAGGAGCCTGGGCCGCAGAGCTCGGACCTGCCGATATTATAGGAGTAGCTGAAGCCGACTTCAAGACTTCTTCAATATTGATCTCTGAAACTGCTGCTACTAGAGATTTAATCCTAACTTCATCTGGAGTGATCCCGGCGGCTGATAGGACCCTCTTCACATTCTCTTCATTAATCGGCTTACCAGCCTTGTGGAGAAGTAAGACTGTATATATGTACTCCATCTCTAGTCTAACATAGTCTAGGTTAGCCTGCATTTAAAGATTATCCAGACCACCATTTTATACATCTCTATTTAATCGAGAATAGTTAGCCCTCAAATTTTTGTGAATATTGAATAGTAATATCGTATATAAACTGGACCTAGTCTATAGATTGGCATGGATCGGGAAGGCTATAGGGTTGAGAGAGATTTATTTGGAGAGGTCCTGATACCTGTAGAAGCATACTATGATACTAGCACTGTCAGAGCAATAGAGAATTTTCCAATATCTGGATTGAGATTTCCTAGAGCTTTCATAAGAGCTTTAGGATTGATAAAGTATTCCGCTGCTAAGGTCAATCTAAAGCTAGGACTATTGGATAGAGATAGAGCTGAAGCAATAATGAGAGCAGCTCTCGAGGTTGTGGATGGAAGATACGATGATCAGTTTGTCGTTGACATATTCCAAACAGGTTCAGGTACATCGACAAATATGAATGCAAACGAGGTTATAGCTAATCGAGCTGCAGAGTTGTTGGGTGGAAAAAAGGGAGATAAGAAGCTAATACATCCAAATGACCATGTAAATATGTGTCAATCGACAAACGATGTGTTTCCCACCGCTATCCACATCTCGGTAGCTGAAAGTATTATCAAGATGCTGCTACCCAGCTTGAAGATTTTGGAAGAATCTTTAAGGATGAAGGCTTCGGAGTTCGAATCGATTGTAAAATGTGGTAGAACCCATCTACAGGATGCTGTCCCGATAACGCTTGGACAAGAGTTCAGTGGTTACGCATCTATGATTAGACATGGGATCCAGAGGCTGGAGAGGAATATGGAAGAGATATTAGAGCTACCTATAGGTGGAACAGCGGTTGGAACAGGCTTAAATGCTCATCCAGATTTTGGAAGAATGGTTGTAGAAGAGATTAGCAATATCACCAACATTATGTTCAAGGTCTCTGAAAATAGATTTGAACAACTCCAGCTTAGAGATTCTTGTGTTTCAATAAGTGGATGCTTGAGAACAATAGCTGGAAGCATATTGAAGATTATTAGAGATTTGAGACTTCTCAGCTCTGGACCGAATACCGGGCTTGGAGAGATAGAAGTACCGGCCACACAGCCAGGCTCATCTATAATGCCTGGAAAAGTTAACCCTGTAATACTTGAGAGTTCTATGCTTGTATGTGTAAAGATCTTTGGAAGTGATCTGACGATCGCACTCTCGAACCAGCTTGGAGAGCTTGAACTCAATATGGGTATGCCTCTAATCGCATATGAATTGCTCGAATCGATCCGACTACTATCTAACATGTCTAAGAATTTAGCTGTCAAGTGTATCAATGGATTGAGGGCAAACGTTGAGAGATGCCGTTACTATGCAGAGGTTAGCCCAGCTCTAGTAACAGCATTGACTCCTATCATCGGATATGATAGAGGAGCATTGATAGCTAAAAAAATCGTAGATGAGAAGAAGACTATAACACAAGCATTGATAGAGGAAGGATATTCAGTCGATGATTTGAAGGATGTAATAGATCCGTTAAGGTTGACTAAGGGTGGGATAATCTCAAAGACCTCTATCAAGAGAGGGGAAAGCCTTTAAACCTTCACGAAAAACTCAAATTATGAAATCTTGAAGATACCTTGAATTATTGGATAGAAGATTAGTATATGTATTCATCGCTTTAGGCATAGTTTCCCTACTGGCAGATATAACATATGAAGGTGCCAGATCGATCTCGGGAGCATACTTAAACTTTTTAGCTGCACCAGCGATAGCAGCGGGATTACTGGCCGCTGGAGAGTTCTTAAGCTACTTGATAAGATTTCTCAGTGGACTGATCGCTCAGAAGACTTACTCAGCAAAAACATTCTGGAGCCTCATCTATATCGGTTATGCAGTAAATCTATTCGCTATCCCTCTACTAGCATTCACAAATTATTGGTTCCTAGCATTAATCCTATATTTCGTGGAGAGGATGGGAAAAGGTCTAAGAACACCTATTAGAGATGTATTAGTTGCAGAGATATCTGAGGGGATAGGCAGAGGTAAGGGATTCGGAATCCATGAAGTAGTAGACCAGGTTGGAGCCATAGCTGGGCCTGCAATCATAGGACTATCCCTTACATACTTTGGGGATAATGTATCGTTAGGATATAGATACTCATTTATAATACTTGGAGTTCCAGCAGCGCTTAGCTTGATTACTCTAACATATGTTTACAGTAGATATCCAGTGCCTAGAGCTGTTGATGTTAGAAGATCAGTCGTGGAGGTTAGAGATCTAGGTAGAGTCTACTGGTTATACCTAGCCGGCTCATCTATAGCTATGGCTGGATTGATTCATTGGGGTTTGGTATCTTATTATCTTGAAGACTTAGCAAGAACCGGTGAGATATTCTCATCTGAGATCCCGATCTTCTATCTTATAGCCATGGCCTCGGATGCGATAATTGCTTTACCTTTAGGGATTATCTATGATAGGTATAAGTATTTTTCCTTATCCCTCGTACCCATAACCGCAATCCCAATACCAATATTGTTATTTATCTATCCAGATCGGTTGGGACTGTATGCTATGTCTATTATTTGGGGAGCCTCTATGGGTGGGGCTGAGACGATTATGAGAGCGGCGGTCGCCGATATAACCAGAGAGTCTTCAAGACTTATAGCATATGGCTTATCCTCTATGCTACATGGCGCATCGATGTTTCTAAGTGGAATAGTTTTTTCATATCTATACCAGATAAGAGCAATATATTTGATAATCTTTTTAATCATTATCATCGAAATAATTGCATTAACTCTCTATAGTACTTTGATGATTAAAAGATAAGGATTGAATAGTTAAGCTATATGCTGATCAGCATCAGCAGATTTACGATGTGTGAAATAAAGTAAACTATTAGTATTACGAGTGCAGCCGATGTACCGCTCAATCTTCTACCGAAGGCCGTTAGAGCTATGATGAATGGAAGAGATATTGCTTGAGCTACCGTCATGTATAAATCTCTTATCTGGTAGAATCCCGGTTCACTGGGCTTGGGGATCAAGTTGAGCTGGAAAAATCTATCTAAAGCTAAGATGCCTGGATAGAATACTAAGGGAAGTACTGCAATAAATAATGACAAGATAAATTTTATTTCATCCTCAAGAGAACTCCATGCAACATCTCTAATCCTATCGAGAACCTTCCCCTCTCTTAAATGAAACAGTCTACCCGAGAATATTATAGAGATAAACGTTATCAATAAATATAGTATAAGGATGTTGAAGAAATATTTTCCAGTGATCTCTATAATGTTAGGCTGAGAACTGTACATATGGAGTATTAATGGAGATGTTCTACTATATATCATCAAGGTTAAACTTACTAAGACTGAGAGGGTTGGAACAACTATTCTCAAACCTGTACTTTGATATATTGGAGAAAATAACCATATAGGAAAGAAAACATCATTGATGATTGTAGTAATCTTGCTAGGAGTTCTTGGTCTAAAAATATCTGGAGAGATGACCCCTCCCTCTTTCAATATCTTATATACTCTTTCCCCCTCTTCTGTTAAGACATAGTTTCTATCTTGGTCTTGAGCTACGAAATCTTTAAGTTGCCTGAGATTGTAATAGAGAGATCCTGTACTTATGTTGAGAGCATCTCTTAGAGATGTGGCACTGATCTTTCCAGCGTTCCCTATGGCCAACAAGATCTTCCTCCTAGTCCTCTGTCTAAGAAGCCAGACTAGTTCATCTTCACTACTAAATCTTATGGTCTCTGAAGGCAAACTAATCTCCTCTCTGAACATGAAGATAGACAGTAAATTTTAAACTTGTCTCCTCAATAAACATGACTAGGATTTATTTCTTAAGTTAAATATATCTTTTTCGAGTAATATTACTAGAGTTTAGAGGTTTCGGAATAGAATGGATTGGGTTGAAGATAGTGTTGTATTTAGAGGGGCTATTAGGAGGAGTGGTAATAGTCTTGTCATAACTATTCCAGCAGAACTCTCCCAGAGACTTCTTCTAAGAGAAGGGCAAGACTTCATCATATATGGTATAGGGAGAAGGAGGCCTGATTTCGAGGGAGGGCTCCAAGTATATCTAGGATACTTTATAGTTAATGAGAAAGTTCCTGTTATGAGATTCAAGATTGACATAAACGGTGGGAGCCTTGAAAAGCTTATCCCATTGATAAGAGAGATAAGAGATACTTACTCTCTATCGGACATAAGGTATAGACAGCTGGATAGTAAGACGATAGAGGTTGAACTATTCTTCGGAGCAATAAGTGAGAAAGGGATTACCAGGTTGAAGACAAGGGAAGAAATAGAAGATGCTGCCTCATCTATAGAGTTTAAATTAAGGCTTGAAGGTTTTAAGATCCTGGAGAAAGAACTAGTAGACAAGATAATAGAATGGAGGAGTATTGATCCATCTATTATATCGAGAGCACCTTACAAGATTACTGAGATAGTGAGGTGGCGGTGGGAGATCTAAAATTATCTAAAAGTAACTCCTATCTAATCTTGAAAGATAGAGGTGGTAGGTATAGAGTTAATTGCAGATCTACATATCCATAGTAAATATTCAGGAGCTACCTCTCAGAGGATGAATATTGCTGAGTTGGTAGAGTTTGCCAAGATGAAGGGATTGAATATTCTAGGTACAGGTGATGCACTCCATCCTCAATGGGTTAAAGAACTTACAAGAGAGCTAAACTACATCGGTGATGGATTATATTCATCGAATAACGGTAAGGTATACTTTATAGCACAAGTTGAAGTAGCTACGATACATAAGTTCAACGGTAAATCAAGGCGGATACATCATGTAATACTGATGCCCAGTTTAGAAGTAGCAATACAGCTGTCAGATGTCTTGAAGAACTATGGAGACAATCAGTCTGATGGTCGACCTATCTTAAACATCGAACCAGCTGAACTGGTAGAGAAAGTGATAGAATTGGAGAGGTCAAATATTGTCTTTCCTGCTCATGCTTGGACCCCATGGTGGAGCATGCTTGGAGCATTCAGTGGTGTAGACAATATTAAAGAATGTTATGGAGATATGGTTAAGTATATTTATGCTATAGAGACTGGTCTAAGTAGTGACCCACCTATGAACTGGAGAGTTAGCTGGCTTGATGACTATACTCTATTAAGCTTTAGTGACTCCCACAGTCCTTACCCATATAGAATCGGGAGAGAAGCAGTAGTATTCAATCTATCTAAACCAAGTTATAGAGAGATATTTGAAGCTATAAAGAATAAAGATCCAGAAAAGATTCTGATGACTATTGAAGTTCCACCAGAATATGGAAAATATCATTGGAGCGGTCATAGAAACTGTAACTTTGGACCGGTAGAACCTAGAGAAGCTAGGAGACTCAATTATGTATGTCCCGTATGTAGAAAGAAGCTTACGAAAGGAGTAGATGATCGTGTAGAAGAGCTTGCAGATAGACCTAGAAACCATATGCCGGATAAGCGTATAAATTATGTACATCTTATACCACTACAAGAGTTGATAGCATTAAGTATGGGTCTAGAAGTGGAAAACGAGTCCAAGCTTAACAGTGTTAAAGTATGGAGGGAATATGAGAAGTTGGTTAAGATATTCAGAAACGAGTTTAATATATTATTGAAAGTCCCAGAAGAAGAGATAGGAAAGGTTGCTGGTATCAAGCTTGCCAGAATAATCTCGATTATGAGGGAGAAGAAGGTTAAGATTAAGCCAGGGTATGATGGAGTCTATGGACGGATCATCATAGATGAAGAAGATAGTAAGGAAGAATATATGAAGATCAAAAGCCTTGAAGACTACATTAAAGATAATGGGGAATAGATAGAATGAATTGTGTTAGTGAAGATCAGAGGATAGTGAGAGAAATGGGGAGACAGACCTACAATCTTATCACCATGGTAGGAGACAATGTATCTTAACAAGGCAAGCGATTTTATAACAAGCCTACAAATATCACTATGTACAGACCAACAAAATGCGAATCTAATTATAATTCTTAAGAATTTTAAGAATTACAGTTTGTAAGAATTTAGAGCCCCGGGCGGGATTTGAACCCGCGACCTGCGGCTTTCTTGACTTGTATTTACAAGGCCGCCGCTCTACCCGCTGAGCTACCGGGGCCAGCCTTATTTGACACATCCCTTGATATATGTTTTTACTCATTCTAGTTAACCGTCTATGTTAACCATTAATTATATCGTTATTAGAGATCTGTAAGATTCTTTGGAGTTATCATTTATAGAAGTTGATGAATCGAGTGTAGTGGTCTCTCATAGTGGGAGTTTCTAGACGACTAAGATAGTTTTATTATGGTTTTTAGGCTTATTCTATAGATGTTTGAGGTCGTAATCGTTATTCCTACATATAATGAGGCTGAGAATGTTAAGAAGATTATTCCAAGCTTGGCAGATATTTTGGAGAAGGCTGGATGGAAAGCAATGGTATTGGTTGTCGATGATTCAAGCCCAGATGGTACCGCTGAGGTTGTTGAAGAGATCTCAAAAAAGATTGAAGGTGTTAAGATCTTGAAGAGGCCTCGAAAGCTTGGTTTAGGCTCTGCCTACATAGATGGATTCAAGTATGTTATTGAGAAGATGGATTCTGTAAAGTATGTATGTGAGATGGATGCAGATGGTAGCCACCCCCCTGAGATTATGCCCAGCATGCTCGAGATAGCTGAGGAGGGGGGATACGATGTGGTTATAGCCTCTAGATATATTGAGGGTGGAAGATGGGGGGAGGGAACTATTATTAGGAGGTTGATTAGCAAGGGGGCAAACTTTTTGGGAAGAGTCTCTACAGGTTTGAAGGTTAGAGACATAACATCTGGATACAGAGTGATAAGGTTAAACACATTGAAGAAGGTTGTTGATAGTCTTACCGAGCTCCACTCAGGATACGTATTCCAAGTAGAGCTACTATACCTACTCCATAAGGTTGAAGCTAAGATAACTGAGTATCCACTAATATTTAGACCTAGGCTACATGGTAGATCGAAGCTCGGGAAGTCCGAGATCATCTCATTCGCTTCATGGTGTATAAAGAAGCTTTTTGGGAGGATATTTTCATGAAGAAGCTTAGAGATCTGGGAGAGAGATCATTAATAAAATACATTAACTCGACTCTGAAGAGGTTTCCCGGATCTATTTTACCTGTAGGTGATGATGCAGTCGATATGTTAATTCAAGGCAGATTTTTGGTCTCGGTAGATATGATGGTCCAAAGTACGGATATTCCAGAAGGAGTAGGTTGGAGGGTAGTAGGATATAGGGCTGTGACAAGCACTACGAGCGATATAGCTGCAAAAGGGGGAAGACCGAAAGCATATCTCATATCTATGGCGCTTCCACCAAATATGGATGAAGAAGATTTTAAAGATCTTTGGAGTGGAATCTTGGAAGCTGTAGAGCAGTATGGAGGGATCGTGGTTGGAGGAGATACGAATGAAGGAGACCAGGTATTAATCGATGTAATCTGTATAGGAGAAGTACCAGGAAAGTTAATTACTAGAAGTGGTGCTAAGCCTGGAGATATAGTTGCGGTGACAGGTCTCTTCGGAGTGGAAGCTGCAGGATTACATGCTTTGATTAATAAGGTGAAGAATGATGTCTCTAGAAGGGTTGTCGATAAGATGTTGAAACCGGTTGCAAGAGTTAGAGAGGGTGAGGTTCTATCTAAGTTAGCAACATCCTCGATAGATTCAAGTGATGGTCTCGCTGAATCATTGTTCTTATTAGGTGAATCGAGTAACGTGGGATTTAGAATAGATAATCCTCCTATAGATCCGCTTGCTGAAGAGTATTCGAGAGAATGTAGGGTAGACCTACTGGAGTTGGTTTTCTTCGGGGGAGAAGAATACGAGCTAGTTGTAACTATTAGTCCAGAGAATTGGGATAAAGCATGTAAAGATATTGAAGATCTGGGTGGAAGGCTCATCAAGATAGGCCATGTGATAGATGCTCCAAACATCGTAGAGGTCTTATGGAACGATGAATACATTAGACTGCCTAGAAGAGGGTATGCTCATTTTACAGATCGAGCTCTACCAAGATAGAGGTATTTATAGTATAAGAGTGCGAGGAAGGTTTTCCCATCGACCTCCCCACCTCTCACCAACTCTCTAATCGCTTCATCTACATCCATCTCGACTAAAATTATCTCTTCATCCTCCTCTAACCTTTGCGACATCTTCACTAGCCCCGATGCTAAATATAGGTGGATATATTCTGTGGAGTATCCAGGGCTTGGAGTCATCGTCAAGATCTTCTCTAATATTCTTGCTCTGTATCCGGTCTCCTCTTCTAGCTCTCTTAGAGCGCATTCCTCTGGAGATTCATTCTCTTTTAATGTTCCAGCGGGGATCTCGATGATCCACTTGTCCAAAGGATATCTGTACTGTCTGATAAGAATAACTGTATTGTCTTTTATTATCGGAAGAACCGCGACGGCTCCAGGATGTTCTACAACCTCTCTCACCTTCACTACATCGTCCTCAATTATATCAACCCTCAAATTTACCACTCTACCACTATATATCCGTCTACTCTCTTTTACCTCTACCATTTTGTTGAATAATATTATATGCTATGCCAAAAAGATTAACAGTCGGCTCGTATATGATATGCTTATGAAGGTTAGGGAATTATTTAGCTATTTTAAACCATATGAATGGGAGACACCTGACTGGAAGATAGCTGAAGAGTATAATCTTAAGCTTGACCAGATCATTAGAATGGATCTGAATACTTCTCCATACCTCCCTCAAAAATGGTTGAAGAATCTAGAATCGAAGATTAAGATGATGAAGATAAATGGTTATCCTGATGCTACCTATCGAGAGCTTGTAAACGAGATATCAAACTATGTTGGAGTGAGGTCTGATAAGATAATACCTACCAATGGTGCAGATGAAGCTATCGATATAATAGTGAGGACATTTGTGGACTCTGGCTCTGAAGTAATATTGTCATCTCCAACTTACGACTATTTTAGAGTCTCAGTAGAGCTTCAAGGTGGCAGGATAATAAATATACAGAGAAAGAATGATTTCAAGGATGACGTAGATAGAATAATCTCATCGATCACTGATAAGATTAGGGCCATATTCTTATGTAGTCCAAACAATCCAACCGGAAACACCATCGAGTATAATGATATTGTTAGGATCCTCGATGAAGTTACAGATACAGCGGTAATAGTTGATGAAGCATACTATGAGTATTCTGGAAGAACCTTTATCGAGCTTACAGATTCCTATGATAACCTCATAATTATTAGAACCTTATCTAAAGCCTTCGGACTAGCTGGTGCGAGAATCGGATACATAGTCGCATCAAGAGAGACTGCTAAATTGATAAGTAAAGTTAGACCTCCTAATAGTCTAAGCATCCCATCTATTGAATTGGCGATAATAGCATTAAAAGACTCGGAGACAGTTATAAGAAATGCTAGAAAGATTGTAAAGGAGAGGGAAAGGGTTAGAGAGCTTCTATCAGCTCTTCCCAAATTGAAGGTCTACCCATCAGAAGCAAACTTCATATTATTCAAGCTGGTTAGAGGTAACCCGAAAAATCTTCATAGAAGATTGATGGAGAGAGGGATCATCATAAGAGACTTAGATCATGTCCCCGGCCTCCAATCACATTTTAGAGTAACAGTCTCTGTACCAGAAAACAATAATAGGTTCTTAAAACTACTTGAGAAATTACTTGAAGAAGTATAGATAGATGGATCTGGTAAGATATAGATAGTTTCAACAAATCTTTAATCTTCATACTGTTTCATAGTGAACCCTGGAAGAGGCGAGTATCAGGAAATCCAGTAATAGTTTCTTCGAAAAATTAGAAATTAGCTTTATGAGTATTATGGGATGGATCTTCTTCTAGATCTAGAAGAGGGTTGTAACTTTGATTACTTACCAGGTCTCTCTGGTTCGGAGTAGACAATATAGGCTAAAACAGTGAAGATTAAATCTACTGAGATAGAATTATATTTTATCTATATCGTGACCCGGCTCAAGTTGAAGACTCCATGTTATATAGAAATAAACTTGATGAAGTAATCTATAGATCAACCTCTAAATATTAGGAGCACACACTCCAAGATGTGAGAGAACAATAGGTGATGATAATCTCAAAGATTGATAAATAGAAGGGGCCTGTAGCTCAGCATGGATAGAGCGCCGGATAAGCTTTAACGCTTAGGTGAGCCTGCGGAGCCGAAGGTCGGGGGTTCAAGTCCCCCCAGGCCCATAATAGAATAATAATCTCATGAATAACTATCTTGGAATATTTTTGTTCTATCGAGGCAAGAATTGGTAGAATAGTATTCTTTGAGATTTATGGGGCCGCTGGGATTTGAACCCAGGACCTCGCGGGTTCCCGTAGATTGTATAGCCCGAGCCGCGTATCATAACCATGCTAGACCACGGCCCCTTCTTAGATTGAGCTCAAGTTAGGTTATAAATTTTAATTATCACATGATTAGATTCTCCAATTATAATATGGAGAATAACATTATATTGTAATTATCCTTATATGTGAACGGGGAACTAATTATCTAGAGTCGGTATGGTCTCACTATATAAAAGATTCATAGAGGCTTGTATCTCTATCTGGAGGCATGGTTCTTAGGAAGGAAAATGAAAACGGCTAAGTCTCTAGTATCGTCTCCCACTAATCCTTAGGCATCCGCTTTAATTCATCCAGAGCTATAAGCGATTCTTTAACGTGTTTTCCAGGCATAACCCCTGATATAATCTTTCTTATGATCCCATTCTCATCTATGACGAATGTCTTCCGCTGAGATCTTCCTCCAAAACCTAGTGCACCATATTTCTTCGAAACCATGCCATCAGTATCACTGAGAAGTAGATGGGTTAACCGATACTTATCAGCAAATCGGTTATGGCTATCTATCCCGTCTACGCTAATACCTATAGCAACTGCTCCTCTCTTCTCAAACTCTTCAATGTTATCTCTTATCAGACAGTTCTCACGAGTACAACCTGGAGTATCATCTTTAGGGTAGAAGAAGAGAACAACTGGTCTCCCTAACATCGATGACAGCTTGAAACGATCTCCCTTATGTGATATGAGCTCGAAATCTGGAGCCTTATCACCTTCCTTAACCATACTATTCCGAGAATCGATGAATAATTTATTTATTTCTAGTTTACCAGTATTTTTAGTGGATTACGTCAAATTTTATATTCTATTAATGGTTGTTGAAGCTTCTTTCCCATATCATAATGCAGGTGAAATTATGATTTAGCCGCCGATGGTATAGTCTCATACGGATCAGTGGAGTGTATTAACATCTACTTACAATTTCAAGAATAAAATTGCATCAATATATTTAGTTTAAGTAGCTTGAGCAAATTTTTTAAGAAGATGTTATCTTAAGCTTTAATCTTTAGTATTTATCCTATTTTTTTGATGTTGGAGTATTTTCTTTAAAACGGCGTTATAACATAAAATGAAAAGATATGGTAAAGAAATATGAGCTTCCACCTCTTCCGTATAGCTATAATGCATTAGAACCAGTAATAATAGAAGAGATAATGAGGCTTCACCACACAAAGCATCATCAAGCATATGTTACGGGGGCCAACACTGCACTAGAGAGATTGGAAAAAAATAGGAAAGGAGAGAACCCTGAAAATATAAGAGGAATACTAAGAGACTTAAGTTTTAATCTAAGTGGACATAAATTGCATACTGTATTCTGGCATAACATGGCTTCTCCTGGAAAGGGTGGTGGGAAACCTGGAGGTCGGATAGCCGACCAGATAGAGACAGACTTTGGAGGATTTGATTCATTCAAGAAACAATTCAGTGATGCGGCTAAGAACGTTGAAGCCGTAGGGTGGGCAGTATTAACATACGACCAAGAGATCGACTCCTTGGTGATATACCAAGTAGAGAAGCAGAACTTTATGCATCCTCCAAACTTGCCACTGATTCTAACTTTAGATGTATGGGAGCATGCATACTATCTACAGTATAAGAATGATAGAGCAAGCTATGTTGATAGTTGGTGGCAAGTGGTAAACTGGGATGATGTAGAGAAGAGATTCAACAAAGTAAAAATTTAATTGGAAAGTCCGCTGTTGGCTCAGCTCACTTGAAATCCACCAGACTTAAACAATTTTTTATTAAAGTCTTCCTAAGATTCAATACGTTAAAATTTCTCTCAGATCCGAGATAGATGTTCGTCAGCATATAATCTTCTCTAACTCTTCTAGCGTTGTTACAGGCTTCTTACATGAATAGTTCTCACATACATAGACAGTGGGCTTTCCCTCTACCTCAACCTTGCCAGCCACAACTTGTGATAGCTCTTCAAGCTCTTCTCTATTCCAGCTTCCAATACTGATTATCGTTCTAAAAGGCATATATATCTTGTATATAATGTCGAGGAAGGGTTTTACTTCCATCATCTCTCCCACGATAACGATCTCTCTTCTTGTTCTAAAGTTAGCGGCCAGGCACTGAAGCATAAATGTATAATCTCCTGGACTCTCAGAGATATCACCATAGAAAGCTTTCAAAGTCTTCTCAAAAAATTCCCAGTACTTATCTAATCCAGTAATCTCATATAATCTTAGAAGCGTATGAGCTGCCACTGAGTTTCCCGATGGCATTACTCCATCGTGTGCATCCTTGATTCTCGATATTCCTCCAACATCCTCAATGCTGAAGAAAAATCCATCTTCCTCCCTATCCCAGAAATTGTCGATCATGGAGTCAGTTATCGTGATAGCTCTACTAAGCAACTGTGGATCAAAAGTTGACTCGAAAAGGTCTAGTAGCCCAAAGACAAAGTAAGAGTAATCTTCTAGACAGCCTTCTGCTCTAGCTACTCCACTTCTATAATATCTGTACATGCGTCCCTCTCTCCACAGCTTACTGTAGATAAAGTCAGCTGTTCTCTGAGCAGTCCTAAGATATTTTTCTTCACCGGTGACTTGGTATCCTAAGCTTAGAGCTGAGATCGCCAGCCCATTCCAAGATGCGATTATCTTATCGTCTACTGTAGGCTTCGGCCTCTTTCTTCTAGCATCCAACAAGATTCGACTACATAGTTCTAGTTTTTCTTCAATATCCTCGATTTTCATAGAGAAGTATGAGGCTAGACTGGATGTATCCATGCTTATAGTAGGTATTGAACGGCCATGCTCGAAATTTCCAACATCACTTATTCCAAAGGCTTTACAGAAGATCTCTCCAAGCTCCCGTCCCAAAATATCTAGAACCTCTTTCTTTGTCCAGGTATAGAATATTCCCTCACCTTCAGAACTATCTGCATCAACTGCAGAGTAGAATCCTCCTTCAGGACTAAGCATTTCATTTATCATCCAGTCTAGAGTAGATATAGCAACCCTCTTCATGAAGGGATTGCCGGATATTTGATATGATTGTAGATATACACGGGATAAGAGGGCGTTGTCGTAAAGCATTTTCTCGAAGTGGGGTATGGTCCAGAATCTATCTGTTGAGTATCGGTGGAAGCCGCCACCCAGCTGTTCTCTTATACCTCCTTTCGCCATATTCTCTAAAGTCATCCTAGCCATGTTTAACGCAAGTGAGATATTCTCCAGTTTATAGAACATGTGTAGAAACTCGATGTAGTTTGGCATCGGAAATTTAGGTGCAGTCCCAAACCCTCCATAAACCTTGTCAAAATTTGAAACAAGAGATTCGAAACCTCGATAAACTACATCATAAGATATCTCATCCTCAACAGATCCTTTAATATTCATGCGTTTTAGAATCGATACTATCTGTTCTGCATTTTTCTCAACCTCTTCAGGATTGTTCCTCCAAATCTCTATGATTGACGTCAATATCTCATCTAACCCTACCATTCCACCTCTCCTCCTAGGTGGAAAGTATGTGCCTCCGAAAAATGGCTTAAGACTAGGTGTCAAGAAAACGTTTAGTGGCCAGCCTCCAGAACCAGAAATCAACATAACTGCTTTCATGTAGATTTCATCTATGTCAGGTCTCTCTTCTCTATCAACCTTAACGGGGACAAAGTATTCGTTAAGTAACTTGGCAATATGCTCATCTTCGAATGATTCTTTCTCCATTACATGGCACCAGTGACATGATGCATAGCCTATGCTTAGGAAGATAGGTTTATTCTCTTCTCTCGCCTTCTTTATTGCCTCTTCACCCCAAGGATACCAGTCGACTGGATTATATGCATGCTGGAGAAGATAAGGGCTGAGCTCTCTAGCTAATCTATTAGGTTTATTCACGCCCCTCCAAGAACTTAAAGCTGCTAAAGAGGATTCTGCAACTACATATCATTTAGTAGTATGTGTAGGGTTGGTCAACTCTATTAATTATCTAGGATAAGGTTCTCAGAAGCCTAGAGATGTTTATTATTGATAGGATTCCATGTAAGGCTTAGGTGAGAACTATTTAGAGGCTAAAGATTTCGAAGAAGATGGCAGAGATACTCTGATGATAAACCCTACTAAGCTTCTGATTCACTACTGGAATACATGAATAATATTTCCTAAGACTCTAAAAAGATAACAAATATAACTCATAATCTAACCCATTCTATAGTAATAGGTTATATCCGGCTCTTCCCTAAAAGATTACTGGTATTGGTCTACCCTTTCAGGCATCTCTGGAGTTGTAGGATATTTTGGAGGCCACTGTACTGAGCGTCGACTATCTAGAAGTCTAAGATTATCTTCTATCCTCTTTCTCTCAGCCTCGAGCCATGGTGGAAGTATTAGTTTCGAGCCTAAAGATTCAGGCGGCTCATCTATAGTATATCCAGGCTTTTCGGTAGCTACTTCTAGAAGGTTTCCGAACGGGTCTCTAAAATAAAGAGACTTGAACCAGAACCTATCGATTATCCCCGAATGTATTATGCCCATATTATCAAGAATCTTCATTACCTCTCTCTGCTCTTCCTCATCTACAACCTTTACCGCTATATGATGGATGCTTCCCACACCTAAGAATCCTGATGGAGTATTTGACTTAACAATATATCTGAGAAAACCATATTCTTCTAAGCCGAAGCTTAAAATTAAACTTGAAGGGTCGTGAGGATTTCTCCATCGAGCCAAGAGCTTTAGGCCGAATATCTTAGAGAGAAAACGTTCTAGTAGATTAGGATCGGTGGCGAGAGGAGAGCCATGATCTAAGATCTTCAAGTTCATGTCAGACGATATAGACTTGGCTGAGAACCCCTCAGAGAACATCTCAACTAGATACGCTGAGTCAATCCCACTCTCTACTTTACATGTTAACTCGAGCAGGACACCATCCGGATCTCTAAAATATATTGAGACCCTATCCTCAAACAAGTATGGTCTAGATACATGTACTCCATGAACTTTAAGCCAAGCCGACCACTTCTGTAATGCCTCGATCCGGCTAACAGAGTAAGCCAGATGATGGGGGAATCCTAACCCCACCCTCCCCTCATATAGATGGGGCCACTCGAAGAAGGTAACCACCGAGCCGCTCGATCCTCTCTCATCACCATAGAAGATATGTCTATGGAAGATGTCATCCTGGTTTACAGATAGTTTGACACGCCTAAGACCGAGGACTTCGGTATAGAATCGTCTGTTAATCTGCTCATTATCGGTGACGAGGGTTATATGGTGAAGTCCCTTAACGAGGCCTTCAGACATTTCGGCCATCTATCTTTCCAAATACCAATCCTGCCTCTTAAATGTAAGCTAATTTGAAATTCTCATGTAGCTCCGAATAATCCATATATTATCATATCCTGAAAGACCTATCTATCCATCAAGTATGTACCCTCTCCATGTGAACATGCACTAATATTAAAGAGCTAAAATAAGATTGATATTCTTTTTCGAGGTAAATAATAAGGATAATCTTAAATCTGGCGTAGAAAAGATAAGTGTAGCCCCGGTAGCTCAGCGGGTAGAGCGGCGGCCTCGTATCAATCTAAGTCAAGAAAGCCGCAGGTCGCGGGTTCAAATCCCGCCCGGGGCTTCAAAGACAGTTAACGCCCCCTCCACATTAATATTAGGAAAATTTCCAGTCTTCACATCTTATAATATTTTATGCCTCTTCTAGATTTCTCTAAATGTTAAGTTGAGGTCTATCAAAGTATGGTCTTCTTAGATATTATTTATTTTATCATAGTCAAAGTTTTAGAGGTTCGTTTTATTTAACCTGTAATAAGTGTATAGACATGAACTCTCTGTTTATAGATTATGAAGTTGTCTAAAATAAGAACGGACACCACCATCATTATCCTCCAATCTTCGTTAAAATATACGTGAACATTGTTATAGCTGAGATAGGGTCTGCTAGTACATTTCTCCAAGAAGAATTTTTAGATTAAACCATGCTATAGTAAAGGAAAGAACTTCAAAATTATGTTTATCATGGAGATCAATGCTGGCATAAACCCTACTTCCTCATTTCAGTCTGCTAAGCTGATCCAAATACATGATGTATTAGATAAATATCTGATGTATTCCATTACCCAATTAAAAGAATTAAGAAATGTTAATAATTCCCTCTATCAGATTATCTTCTAGATGAACAGAGTTTTTAAATATAGGAAAAGCTCGATGTTTAACCTACCAGTAGAAGAGTTTGAATATGTTGAAGATTTTGGGAGGCTTATCCGTGAAGCTAGGGAGAGGATGGGTTTAACACAGGAAGAATTTGCTAAACAATTAAATGAGAAGGTTACTATTATCAAGAAGATTGAAGCTGGTGAGTTTAATCCATCGATCGAATTATCTAAGAAGATTGAGAGGTTGCTTAAGATAAAGATACTGGTCCCATCGATCGAAGAAGATCTTGAACAGATCTCAAAATATGTAGAAAAAGGAGAGAAGCAGAAAAGTGTATCTTTAGGATTATTCTTTAAAAAGATTGATGAAAAATCTAAGAGATAGTATAAATTTATGTAAAGAGTTTTAAAGAAGCTCTAGAATTAGTAGGGATGGAAGGTACATAGAGAGTGAAGGTTGCAATCGTTCATAGAGTTAACCCGGGAGAAAATGATAATCTAGAAGAACTCAGCGAGCTTTGTCATACTGCTAACTATGAAGTAGTGTATAGGGTACGGCAAGAGAGACCTCCACATCCAGAATATAATATTGGTCCAGGGAAGGTGGAAGAGCTTAAAAAGGCTGTTCAAGAGCTGGATATAGAGAAGGTAATATTTGAGAACGAGTTGAAGCCTGTTCAAGAATATAATCTTGCTAAGAAGCTAGGCGTACAGGTAATTAGTAGAACTCAGCTCATCTTAGAGATATTTACTCTACATGCTAACAGTATCGAGGCTAAACTCCAGATAAAACTAGCAGAATTAAAGTATGAGCTATCTAGAGCTAAGGAGAAAGTTAGACTGGCGAAGAAGGGAGAGCAGCCTGGATTTCACGGTCTAGGAGCCTACGAAGCAGACGTGTATTATGATGAGATCCATAAGAGGATAGTTTCAATTAATAGAAAGCTTGAATCAATTAAAAAACATATGGATCTGATAAGGTTTGAGAGGAAGAAGCTAGGTATACCTCTAGTCTCACTATCTGGATATACCAATGCTGGCAAATCTTCTCTATTCAACCTCTTAGCATCAGAAGATGTTGAAGTAAATTCCCAGCTTTTCACGACTTTAACGCCGACCACGAGGATCGTGAGATTGGGAGGCAAACCGGTATTCTTATCAGATACTGTAGGATTCATCAGCAATCTTCCAACGCTACTGATAGAGGCATTCTATGCAACTCTTCGAGAGATTGCTTTATCAGACTTAATATTATTGATGGTCGATATATCTGAACCTCTACCTATAGTAGAGAAGAAGCTTGGAACATCTATTGATGCGTTAAACAGTATCGGTGCCAATGGTGTCCCAGTCTTAGTTGTCTTTAACAAGATAGACTTGGTAGATGAATCTGAATTAAATAAAAAGATTGAGAGGTTGGGTCTACCATATCAACATGTAGTGATATCTGCAAAGAATGGCATTAATATCGATAAGCTGGAGAAGACGGCATCAGAGATGTTGAGAGGCTTTATCAAGGTTAAAGCTACAATCCCCCATGATAGAAGATATATGAAGATAGTTAAAGAATTGTATAGAAAGTCAAAGGTAATGAGTATCGAATACGATGATAGCCATGTGAAGATAGAGGTGGAGACTACTGTGGATTTAGCGGAAAAGTTGAAGAGATTATCTATCGAAGGAGGATTTAGAGTTGAATGATCAAGATCTTCTAGAAGCTGTTAGACTTATAGCCGATTACCAGTTCGGCTTTAGAGTAGGATCAAGACTCTTTCCAAATGAGTCTAAAATCCAAGTATCTAAGAAGACTGGTAGACCTAGATACATCTTACTTGGAGATAAACTATTAGCAACTGTAAGGAGTAGTGATGGAATGTTGGCTTTAACATTATATGGTGGTGAGAGACTTTCCCATATAATCGAATGGCCAAGACGTAGGATCATAGTTAAAGACAGTCATCTAGATAAAGTTTTAGAAATGAAGGTTGTAAAGGCAGACTGGGTATCTTATGTAGATGAGAACCTGGCTCCAAATGAAGAAGTATTGGTCTACAACTCTTCTAGAAGATTGATAGGTGTTGGGAGAGTAACTACATCTGGTAAAACCATCCTCACTGTTAGCGGTGGGACGGTCGTAAAGATAAGAGAAGTTGATGAGAAAATAAGACCTGATCCTGTACCCTGATATCTTATTCCTTCCATGATATTGAGATAGGCAATATATTATTTTATTTAAAAAATATAGGAAAGAATATTATACGACCTAGAACATAAGACTTAACAGAAGCCAAGTATAGGTGTTAAGGGTATGAAAAAGCTCTCCCCTCGGCAATTGAGACGGATGCAGGCCCGCATGCTTGGAAACCTTGGATTAGATCTAAAAGAGTTGGGAATAGCTGAAGAAGTGGTTATCAGACTCCAAGACAAGGAGTTGAAGATTAAGAATCCAACAGTCATGTCCATGAAGATTGAGAATGAGACAGTGTACCAGATCCTAGGAGGAGAGGTTGAAGAAGTCTCACCGACTATTGGTAGAGAGGTTGAAGAGGCTTACACTCCATCTGAGGAGGATTTGATGCTCGTGGCAGCCCAGGCTGGAGTAAGTGAGGAGGAAGCTAGGGAAGCCTTAGTAGAGACTCGTGGAGATCTAGCCAAAGCGATACTATTATTAAAGTCTAGGAAAACCTAGACGGGCTCAATCTTCAAATCTTATAATGAATGGGTTTCCAGTCTCTGAAAGATATCTAAAAAGTACTATAGCTTCGTCAAGGATCTTTCTCTTTCTAAGATTTTTAACAATAGAGATATATCCTCCATCGATCTGAGAAGCTATCTCAGATTCTAGACTCGCTCTCTCTTCAATATTCTTAAATTTTTCCATAGGTGGATATACTAGGAAACTATAATCACTGATATCTTTAGGCTCCTTTAATCCTAGTCTACGATACGTTGATTTAAGCATTCTTCTAGCTGAGGATCTAGCAGTTCGAGAAGATAGGGATATTTTCCCAATTAGACTTGAATCTTTCTTCAGTGAGTCTTTAAATATTCTTAAAACCTCATTAATAAAATTGTATGATTCTTTTGAAGCTTGTGGCCCAGCTTCATAGACGGTTCTCGCAGCATCGAGGACTCCATATAAAGATGAAGTATAGGCGATCTCTCCAAGATATCTTCTACCATATATCTGTTTAAAGAACTTCGTTCTTCTACTTAATGCAGTGAGACCGTGCATGGTTAACTCTCTAACTCTCCTCATGATGTATTCAATGTCTTTACCTGATACTAGAGCAAGAGATAGTACATTTATAGTAAAGATTGCATGAATATCTGAAGGGTTTTCTCTAGGTGGAAGCTTGAAGCCAGAGTATAGTATATCAGGTGAATTAGCGACGGCATATTCGTGGTTAAAATTCTTAAAGACTTCGCTGAGCTTCTGAAGGTCTTGATGCTTTAGATTATCTAAGACTACGGTAAACTTTATCTTATCTTCTGATCCATCGATCCTCTTAACAAAATCGATCATCTTTTCATAATTTTCCAGTAGATCTTCAATGCTTATAGTTATACTGAAGTATCTCCTCCTTAGTAAACCAGCATGGAACACATGCTTAATCATCTTAAAAGTATTTTCAAATTCTTCTTTTCCACCAACTCTAATATTTAATTCATGTTTAATATTAATAATATAGCTAGATATATCTGAGATGATCTCTAGAGATTCTTCTACATCGCTTGGAGCATGATAGCTTCTAGCTAAGATACAGGTTAGCCAACCCTCTAAAGGATATAGGTCTATCTCTCCTGAAAGATGCATCTCTGCAATATTTCTTGGGAGTAAGCTTTGTAGACAGTATTCTTTCATAATCGATTCTGAAGATTTTTCAATGAACTCTCTTAGATCTCCTGTATTCGAGATATTTTTTAAAGTTTTAGAAACATCATATATCGGCATCCCAATCCTTGTTAATCTATGTCTATACTTTTCCAAACCCATATCTAAAAGTATGTTGTTGACAAGCTCTCTTATGAGAGAAGATGTTAGATACTCTATTTTCAGATCTTTTAACTTCTCTTCAGCTATTGAAGCTATCTCCGAGGCCAATTTTAAACTAATGTTTGCTTCTCTCACTAGTGATCGAGCTATCTTAGACTTGTCAAACGGTTCTACGAGATTATCACTTCTCCTTACAATCATTAAATCTCTAGACCCTAAAGCTTTCCTAAGCTCTTCTAGAATTTCTAGCATCGTCAGACCAATCCTTGACAATTTATATTTACCAGAATCTTTATCAACTTCAATTAAACTCACATTTAGCATCTTCTTTAAATGATATGAAAATTTTCCAGCATCTTTATTCTTCTCTAATCCAAGCGAAGCCATCAACTCTGAGTAACCCATCTCTCTCTTAGATAGAAGCCTTAAGATCTCTGATCTTGTAGGAGATGCGATAGCGTCCAAGATATTATTGACATCGTTTGCAGTCTTATCCATATTTCTCCAAGAATAGAATTAGAGTATTCGCTCTAAAAAATTTGTACTCATTGTTGTAAAAGATATTATTTCGAGAATCTCAAGATAATTCAAGAATATTCTACCTATGGAAAATTACTAAAGACTACAGGATAGATTGTAAGACTATGATACCTTATATATTCTCTATTCTTTATTTACTGAGAGGTCCTATATGGAAGAATTTTATAGTGGAATTCGAGAGATTGTAAACGATAAAGTTCATGGTTCAACCCAGATTGCTATAAACTTAATGAGGTTTCTATCAAGAAATTTAGAGAATGTTGATCTATACAAACTTAGAGAGATATTTGACGAAGTATTGAGTATTGCTGAAACTAGGACTTCCATAATCCTACCGATAAACATGCTACATATACTGAGAGAAGCTGTCGAATCATCTATAAGTAGAGATGTGAGATCAAATGTGAAGAGATTGATAGACTCTCTCCTTTCATATTATAGTCAAGATCTAGAATGGTCGGCAGAGAATGGGGCGAAGGCTTTAGAGGGTTACAGAAGAATCTTTACTTTAAGTTATAGCTCACAGGTATTAAAGGTTCTGAGAAAGATTAAAGATATAGAAGTATCTATTGTGGCTGGATGGCCTCTCTTAGATGGGTTAAGGGCTTCAAGAGAATTGAGATCAGTCGGTGTTAAAACTTTCCTCTATCCAGACTCCTCCATATATGAGGCCATAAATTCATCAGATGCCATCTTCCTAGGATGTGACGCTATTCTCATAGATGGTTCAATAATAAATAGATCAGGCTCTAGAATAGCCACATTGATTTCTAACTACGAGTCTATACCCTCGTATGTGATCGGTGAGAGTCTAAAGTTAGATATTAGGTCTATATGGAAGCCTGAGGTATGGAAATATGTTTTTGAAGATGTAGAGACGGAGTTTCAAGTATTCGAAAAGGTTGAGTTTGAACTTATCTCGAAACACATCTCAGAGCTGGGCATAGATACTCCAAGAAATTTTGTAAATAAAGCCTTGAGAAAGATGGAAGAATATACTAGAAAACTTTTAGAGAGTGTTCTCAGCAACTAGGTTAAGTTGTCTGTATACACGTTAGCAAACTAACTATCATTCAATCTTGTATTAAACTATCCCAGAAATCCAACTCATACCGCTGGATAGTCTTCGCAATAAACCTATATCTATCCCAATCCAGATACCTTTCAGCGATCTTCTCAGCCTTCTCATCTAACACGTTATATGGACCTGAAAACAATTCAAAGATCTTTGTAGATCTTATCGATATCCTCTTGACGTATTCTCCGAGATTCTTGACGTTCTCGCCCCAAACGGGAAGGTTTACGATTAAAGCTATGGCCACATCCCCTGGAGAACCATTCAATGCTAGCCATGAAAGAAAGTGTGTGTAGGATACTGCTTTGGGAGATACCTTACTATAGTCTAATTTGATATTGAGCTCATCTGAGAGCATGTATAGTGCTCTTAGAGCTTCGTAATCACCATCAACTAAGAGTTTGAAGAACTCGAGCTCATCCATCCTACTAGCCTTAGAGAGTATATGTGAGAGAGCTTTCAGATCGTGTGGAATTATATATAGCTGATTCTCTACAAATCTTCTAAGTATCTCATTGCTTGGTTCACGAATAGAAGGATGTTGAAGTATCTTCTTGTTCAGTTCTTCCAACTCTTCTCTCAGCTTATTTATTATGTAACCCATTCCTCTTCACCATATGCTGCGCTCCAAAATAGGTATTCATATTTTGTAGAGAGCTCGAAATATGGCCACATCTCTTCTATGGATAAGCTGGAAGAGTCGACCTCGCTCTTAAATACCTCGACTATCTCCCTATATTCTTTCGTTAGATAGGCTGTTGCCCACTTCTTATAGAGGGCTGATGGATTTGATTCTAGCTTGTCTCTATGCTTTTCCGCGATCTCTTGATATGTCCAATAGCATGGTAGTAGTGATGCGATAGTAGTCCAATAGTCTTTTGAGTAGCTTGTAGAGATAAGATAATTCATGTAGGCGATATTTGTAGGGTTTGGAACCGTGTTTACCGCATCTCTTATTGAGAGCCCCATCTCAGAGAGGAGTTTTTCATAATTCGCCATCTCTCCCTCTACAGTCATATATGCTAACTTTAACGCTATCTTGGAACGGTTGATATCAGGCGCTTTAGCTGAAACTATGCTTAAAACCTTAACGATACTTGTAAGATAGTTGTAGTCTTGGAGGATATAGTACTTGAACTTAGAGTATGGTAAAACCCCAGAGTAGAGCTCTACAACGAATGGATGTTCAATTATCTTCTCCCATATCTTGGAAGCCCGTTCCCTCAGTATAGATGATCTACCCATCTCTCTACACTAGATTTTAACTTTTAGACCATATATCTCTTTCTACCTGAAGCTAGGTCTCTTTGAAAGATGCTTGGGTAAAGTAAGCGGTCTGAATGGTTTTCCCTCCGTATCTTTCTTCAATTTCATAATGAGCTCATCTAGATTCATGTACTCGATTCTTCCAGTCTCCCTAATCCTTACCGAGAGTTTTCCCATCTCTCTTTCTTTATCACCGAAGACCACTATGTATGGTATCCACTCTACTTCTGCATCTTTAATCTTCTTATCCACAGTCTCTTCCCTATCATCGATATCTACTCTAATCCTTCCATCTTCCAGAATTTTAAGAATTTTTTGAGAATCTTCTAGATGTCTCTCTGCAACAGGTATTATCCTCACCTGTGTAGGCGACAACCATACAGGTAGCATGGGTTTCCCACCACTCTGCATTATCATGTACGATTTTTCAAGTAGTGCATAGATAACTCTTTCTATCGCACCGCTTGGAGAGCAATGTAAGATTATTGGATACTTCTTAACTCCGTCTTCATCTACGAATGTTATTCCATATTGTTTAGAGTTTTCTATATCTATCTGGTCCGTTGATAGGGCGGCAGCCTTCTTCTGGCTATCTATAAAATTGAGCTCCCACTTTAGTATGAAGTAGAAGAATTTCTCCTCCCACATCTCTGCAAGAACTGGTTTACCGAACTCTCTTACAAGCTCATGTATGAACTCTTTATTTTCATGATAGAATTCTTTTGTAAATCTAATCGCCATCTCCAAGTCATCTTTAGTTAACCCTATTCCTTCAAGTACTTCCAAGCTTAGTCTAAGCCTCTTCTTCATCTCTACTTTTGCCTGCTCAATATCTTTACAGAATGCATGAACATCAGGCATTGTAAAAGCTCTAAGTCTTTTTAGACCTGCAAGCTCTCCACTCTTCTCCCTCCTAAAACTGTATCTAGTCAATTCATATAACCATAATGGTAGATGACGGTAAGAGATAACCATATCACTAGCCATCAAGAACTGTCCAAAGCAAGCTGCAAACCTTAAGAAGTATTCTTTATCTTCGCTCTTAATAATGTACTGTCTTGCGGGGAACCTATTCAGATACCTCTCCAAGCTTGGATGATGCATATCGTACATTATAGGTGTCTCAACCTCTATTCCACCATACTCGACCACTTTCTCTGTAACATACTGTTCTAGAAGAGATTTTATGAGCCTACCTTTGCCCGGCCAACGCATATTTCCAGGATCGCTACCGCTCTCATAATCTGCTATCTCTAGCTTTCTCATCAATTGGACATGGGGTGGCTGCTCCAAGACGGCTCTAGACTTAGAGATCTCGTAACGTGCTAGATTCTCCAAGTTTCCATAATTTTTGAAATCGAATTCTTGGATAGGGATCATTTCACCCTCGGGTTTTATTATGAACCAGTAAGACTTCAGCTTCTCCTCCATTAAGAGGGCTTTCGAGACCGGTTCCTCCCTCTTAGATGTAAGACCTCCATAGCTTCTAAGCTGTTCAGCGAGAGGATGACCCTTAACCGCTACTACTAGTCGTTTATTCCATCCAAATGGAGCATTATGAACTTCAAAATTCTTTGATGCTTCTTCTCTAATCTTCTTAATTATCGATAATGCTTTTTGAGGTGATGCTAGATCTGTACTCAGATGTGCATAGGGATATATTACAAGCTTCTCAATCTTCATCTTATCCATGAATTCGGCAACGTCTCTAACTAATTCTAGAGCTAAGCTTTCTTCATCATCTCTCTCGACGCTTACAAGAACTAGAAGAGCATCGTGGATCCTGTAAGTTCTCTTCTCTACATCTTCATATATGCTACTCTCTTTCTCTATAGGCTCGTATTCTACATAATCGACATGAAGCTGAAGTATCTTCAATTATTAACACCTATCTAGAATCTTATCTTAACATTACTTTAAAAGCTTTCCATCACTCAACATATATCTACGAGAGCTCTAAGATGAGATACTATTAAATAGTATTCTAGATAATCCGGTGAGACAACAAAAATATCGAGGATTCAACGGTCACATGTATACCCATTGTAGAATAAGGTTACTCTTAAAAGAATAATAATAAGTGAGCTCGTAAAAGGTTCTATAAATGGTGAGAGATAGGCTTATTCCTCGGACCATGGCCTCTCAACATCCGGACAATGCTAGGACACCAAGCTGGAGTCGTAGTGAAGTAATAGCTGGTGAAGAAGAAGTTTACGAAGCATACTATTGTTATTCTGTGCTAGGTTGTCAAGAAGTAATGTGGGATGCAGAAGGTAAAGATATAGATCCACAGGTTGTGAGAAAACTCTTAACTAATTTCAGCGACTACTTTAGAAAGAAGAAGCTGGGTGAAGATGTGTTTTTAACGCTAAGATTGCCGAATCCAATGATAGAGACTTCTGAGAAGAAGGTCTTTATAGAGACGCTTGAATCAATACCTAAACATAATGATGTAGCCGGCGTCTTCTATGGAGAACCCTCAACCGACTACGTATTCGAAGTAATCTTTCCATTTACAGCTAGTCATCATGATCTGATAAGAGTTAAAGAAACATATAGAAAGGCTATTGTAAGACCTTTAGATGAGCAGGTCGATTATCATGGTCTCAAGCTTAAGGAGCTTGTTGGAGAAGTCCATCCAAGAGATATAGAGGTTATCCCTCTACTAGAAGACATGGCCACGATGATGATATGCGACCAGATAGTATCTAGATACATAGAATTGACCTCACCAAGCTATGTAAGAGTTTTTATCGCAAGGTCAGATCCTGCCTTAAACTATGGCATAGTATCCGCTGTACTACTAGCTAAACTATCCCTATCTAAATTATCGAAGATTGAAGAGAGATTCGGTATACCGATATACCCTATAATAGGAGCAGGATCCCTACCTTTTAGAGGTCATAACTCTCCAGATAACATTGAAGGATTTCTAGAAGAGTATAGAGGGGTCTGGACGGTTACTATACAGTCGGCTTTTAGATACGATTATCCAGAAGAAAAAGTAGTCGAAGTTATAAGAAGATTTAACAGTTTGCTCCCATACGGAAGACCAAGGGATATATCAGAGCTTGAGCCAGAAATATATCGATTGGTCCAGAAGTTCACATCAAGATATCAAGAATCTCTAGAGCTATGTATAGATGCCATAAACTATGTGGCGACTTATATTCCAAGCAGGAGAAGCAGGAAGCTTCATATAGGTCTTTACGGATACTCTAGGAGAGCATTCGGTAAGTCTCTTCCAAGAGCAATACCATTTACTGGAGCATTCTACTCGTTAGGTATTCCTCCAGAGTTTATAGGTTTAAGAATGTTAAAAGATTTGAGCGAGACGGAGCTAGATATCTTTAATGAGATTTATACTAAGTTAAGAGAAGACCTAGAGCTAGCTGGTAGAAGGGTTGTATGGGAATCGATCTCATTATTTTCAGATTATAGAGATGAGCTATCAAGAAAAATCCCACCAGAATTCTTTAAAAAATTTATCCCATTATACTTGGAAGATCTAGAAACTGCATCTAACATCCTCGGAATAAAAATAGGACCTAGAACATTGTCCGATAGAAGATATGCGAATACTATAGAAAACTTTGTAATCTCGCTTATCGAAGGAGAGCATGATAGAGCTAGAGAAGAGATTGTAGAGGCAGCTAAGATAAGGAGATCTATTGGATAGGATAAGTGCTTGATCTATAAGGCTATCCGATCGCCGGGGGTGGGATTTGAACCCACGAGCCCCGAAGGGGCATCGGCTTCCCTGTTCATTCTAACCATCTTCCCTAGATCTCGAGGCCGACCCTTTACCTGACTAAGGTACCCCGGCCTATATCACCATGACTCCGACGAGTATTTATTCTTAAAGAATAATACACTATATCCTTGATGTAAATCCTTCAAGGTCTGGATAGATTTGTCCAAAAAACTGTATTAGTAGATATTCTATAGTGGCAGCTAGTAAGAGTAGTAATGCTGTAGCTCCAAGAGATATCAGTATCCATCTAGACTCTCTTCTAACATTTCTCCTAAATATACTATAAGTAAGTAGTATGCTTTCGGTGAAGGCGGTACCATATGCTAGAAACTCAAGAAGCCCATAGAAGGTTAATATGGTTAGAGAGATCAAGAGGATAGATGGTACTCCAGTAGAATTAGCCACGACGCCTATCACTCTGCCTGTTACATAGATTATATATCCACCTACTAAAGGTCCAGCAACTGGGATAAACATTATTAGAGAGATTAAGAAGTTGTTGAGAAATATGTCTAATACAGTGTATCTTCTCTTTAAGATCTCTTCAGCTTCTCTCATTAGAGTTTTCAGCTCCTCGTCAGAGAAGGCGAGTATGGATGCAAAGTATAGAACTGAGAACAGTATAACAGTAAATATTAAGATTAATGCTATCCTCTTCTTAACCTCTATAACTCCACTCTGGATAATATTACCATGCATCAAGCTTCTCGTCAACACTCCTCAAAATCTCTTCATATGCTTTGTTCTCTTGCTTAAGTTTTGGAATCGCCAACAATACCATAGGATCTACATCTCTAAGGACCGCTAAATAGAGACTTATGTAATCTACAAGGAGCAGCATTGACAATACTTCCTCTATCAGGACGCCTCCATCCAATTTCAGCTCGATATATCTATCTCCGAGATATCTTGATAATGCTCGGTAGACTCCCTCCACATGATTATCATAATGGGAGATGCGGGGAGCTATCAAGATCGAATCTTCATCGAGTGCTTCAATATCATTATGGAGAGCTTCTGGAAGCTCTGATAGATGGGCGAAGATTTTAGAATTTTCATTTAATTGACATTTAAACCTATATGCTATAGGTAGAGTTCTTCCATAAGCATATATTATAGGGGTCCTGCCATATATTCGGGTAGCAGTATTCTTTGCCAAGTTATCTCTAGTTGGAATATTATAATCTAACTTTTCATGGAATCTTCTTACATCTCCTATAGAATCATGTAGGTTCTCAACCTTGATATCTAAACTCTCAAGGATGCCAAGTATGGCTCCAAAGGTATGTGGAAAAGAGTATCTAGGCGGTATCCCTGGCTCAAGTAATACTATAGGAAGATTCTTCTTCTCAGCAAGCTTCTTCAACCTACCTCCTGATGTAACCACTATTATGTTGGGATTACTATCTATGTTTTGTAGAAGAGTTGGAAACACTTCTGCACTATCCCCTGAATAGCTTACAGCGATTATTAATTTATCTGAAGATATTTTTATTGGAGTGTAATCTCTATGGACATGGATCTTAATCTCCTCGATGATGGATGATGCAACGTCTCCTGCTATAGCTGAACCTCCTATACCTAGATATACTATGCTCGAAGGTTTAAACATAATATATCTTCTTCCAAGATCTAAACCTAGCTCGACATATCTATTAAAAGAGTCTATGTATCTTCTAGTAATGTTAAATGCTCTCTGATACCAGTCTCTAGAATAAGCCTCAGGATCATCTAAGATACCGATATTGTCCACCTCAACCATTGATAATCCCGCCAAAATATAATCATATACTTAGTTAACTTGTATCATTGAGATTATCTCACTCTACTCTAAGTTAAAGAAGAAAAAATATGGAGTCTCATAAAGGTCTCGGAAAACCTCTGAAGCATTCTATATTAGACCAATCTCCATGTTCGAGATAAGTTATCGGAAGAGGGTAGTTCAGAGATATTGGTAAAGTATATTTAATCGATGGATTGGATCTATGAATTGAAAAACAGATATGCATATATAGCATGAATTCTAGAATATAATCTTATTTTTCTCCCATTATATAAGCATGGTTTTATCTTCAAGCGTCTCTTTAATGGATAAAGCCTACCAAGTTCATAGTTATCTAGACATGGGCCTTAATCGTCTTGAGAGGACTGTTGAAGAATTGAAACATAGAGTAGAGATGCTTGAATTAGCCCTTGATACAATATTGAAAAAGATACCCGAGATAAGGATAGTCTTAGAAGTTCCAAAGGTGATATTAGAGAAGAAACCGGTCTATGTAAAGATAAGAAGTAGCGAGCTCCATGGAAGAGTTATACTACTCGCACTAGACGGGTTCTTGAATACTTGGAGAACTGCAGGAGATATAACATCAGAACTTGTTAGGAGAGGATGGGCACCCAAAGACTTTAAAGAGGTTAGACCAATATTGGAACATCTCGTATCTCTCGGGATCATTGAGAGGATCCGGTCGAATAGAAGAAGTAGAGGGAGGAGAGCCAAATGGTTGTATAAAGCATTTGATAATATTAGAGAGAAGGTGGAGTTGATACATTAAAGATAGATGTGGAAGAGGTGAGAAGAATAAGACTAATTACAAGATGATATTCTCATCGTAATGTAGAAAACGGTAAGTAAATGGTTGATATCTATCTCTATATTTTTCAATCTTATATCGTTTCTTGTCCATAATCAGTTTTAGAGATCTGCCTCATCCTCTCAACCCCATTTATCATCTTAATATACTCTACGACAGAACTTGAAGTATAACTCTTCCAGTCTTCACCCTCGATCATCTTCTTCCTAATCAATGTTCCCACCAACTCATCTCTTCTATAGAGTTCTATGGACTTAACGGTGTAGCCTTCATCCATGAACAGTTTCTGTACAAGCGGATTATTTGAGTAGACTACATCGAATCTAGGTGTAAATGTTCTTACTCTTGAAACCCATAGAGAATGCTCACCGATGTCTGGTATCGGTATTAGGATCACCTTCTCCAAAGGAATGCCCTCCTCTTTAAGCATCAGCCTGATCATCTCTATTCTCTCCCCAGCTGTAAATGGATTCATGAGTGTATAGCTAAACTGTGCACTTCCGATAACGATAATGAGCTCATCACATTCTTCAAGTATCTTTTTTATAGCTTTTAGATGACCGATATGTGGTGGCTGAAACCTACCTATAAATAATCCCCGCTTCAAAGATCATCCGCCTAAAAACCATTGCACCGATATTTTAGGTATTAGCCTCTCTTCAAACCAACTCCCTCTATAGTTATCTTGGCAGGCTCACCTTCAGCACCATCCACCTTTACATCTTTATTGGTGAATATTCTACATAGTTCGAGACTTGTCAATGTATGTTGAGTTAGATTTGTTACTCTATACTCAGATACACCATCTGCCAGACATGCCCAGATAACAAGCTGGTCTCCCAGATGTCTATCTACTGGGGCACTCCTCTCTATCTCTTCTAGCAGTTCTCTGGAAGCTTCTTCACCTATCTTCTCTGCAGGCACACCTTTCTCACCTAGTTTATCTACACCTATCACTGGACCATCATTCAATTCAGCGAATAGTACTATTCCGCATCCGGGGTCGAGAGAGCATTTAGGATCATTCGGTTGTAGAGCTTCCCTTATAATATCTACATCGTATCCCTCGTCTCCGAGGATCGTCTCCACAGTCTTCGCCATCCTCTCTACAATATGGCCTGGAAGTCTACAGCTGTAGCTGAGCCCTCTTATCTTCTTAACACCTTTAAAATCTACCAATCTTATAGGTTTCAATCTATCTACAGGCTTAGACTCCACCTTAACTATTCCTCCACCTCTAGGGTAGAAGCCTCTCTTGACTAGGTCTATCTCAAATCTTCCACCAGCCTCTCTTATAACAGGCAGTAAGACTTGTTGTAAATACTCTACAGGTGGGGCCATTGGATTATTTGTTCCTCCCCTAAGCTCTATAAAGACTGGACCCGAAGTAAAACACATTGTAGGCATCAAGCTTTGGAGCATCAGAGTAGTACTTCCAGCCGTTCCTGCATCAAATCTGTGAGTACCTCCCTGGAGTCTCTTCATAGGTTTAAAAGTTATTTCTAGAGAGCCTACTGATAGGCCTGATACTTCAGCTGAAGCCAACGTAGCTACGGCTTTCACGGCCGTTAGATGCTGAGGTCTAAGACCAGGATTACTCCGTTTAACTCTAATATTCTTTATCTTTATAGGTTTAAGTAAGACTGCAGATAATGTTACAGCATTTCTCAGTATCTGGCCTCCACCTTCACCCATAGATCCATCGATCTCTAACAGCATCTCTAGAGACTGAATCATCAAGCCTATTTTTAAATTAGACTCTCTTGAAATACTATACCTTATGATCTTTCAGAAAGACAAGTAAATAATAAATGACCTAGAACCTTCCTCTACATATACTGAAAAATGCTCTCCACCTTATAGTATCGGTAGAATCTACCTAATATATTCAAGATTTAGTGTAGGCAGAGAATAGCTTAAGATAAAAAGACTATTTCCAAGTTATAGGTTATATAAGTGATCAGGATCGATATAGTGGAGCTCTATGAGTAATTTAACTCCGATAATTGCTTTAATTACAGACTATGGGCTTAAAGATACATACGTGGCCCAGCTTAAAGGGGTAATCCTCTCATATAGAAGAGACGTCATAATAGTAGATGTAACCCATGAGGTTGAACCTTTCAACGAGCTTGAAGCAGCATTTCTCCTATTAACCTATGTGAAATATATGCCTCCCGAGACCATCCATCTCTGCATAGTCGACCCTAAAGTCGGAGGTGAGAGGAGACCGATAATAATTAAAACCGTTAGGGGAGACTGCTTTATAGGTCCGGATACAGGGATCATGGCCCCAGCCGCAGAGAGTCTAGGCATCATGAATATCTATGAGATTGATCAGTCTATGCTTCCGAAGAGATTTAGTGAAACCTTTCATGGGAGAGATGTCTTCGCACATGCTGCAGGTAAGCTTTCTATCGGATTAAGCTTGGATAAGATCGGCAAGCTTATATCAGACTATGAGCGTATAGAGATCCCTAAACCCCTCTTTAGAGAAGACTTTATCGAGTCTACAGTATTACATGTGGATAGGTTCGGGAATATAATAACAAACCTCAAGTACAATGAGATAAACGTTGGGTTCGGAGATATAGTTGAGATATACATGCCTGATACTGTCGTAAGATGCCCTCTAGTCCAATATTATAGTAGAGTGGAGGAAGGGTCCCTGCTTACAACTATTGGAGGATCAGGCTACTTAGAGATCTCCATCAATAAAGGAAGAGCCTCTGAAAAACTCCGTCTTAGACCTGGAGATAGACTTAAAGTCAAACTAGTTAAAAATATTTAAGAATTGGAAAGAGTAGTGATGGATGGAGAAGGGTGGTTGAATGGCATTCCAATACCCATACCCTGGAGCAACCACTATCGGATTAAAAGGTAGAGATGCAATAGTTCTAGCTTCTGAGAAGAGGCTTACATATGGACATTTTGTAGTAAGTAAGACTGTTAAGAAAGTATTCCAGATTACTCCAAAGATAGGGATAGCATGTGCAGGTTTTGTTGGAGATATGCAGAATCTAGTAAGGAGTGCTCAAGCCGAGATAAACCTCTACAGATTCTCATATCAGAAAGAGCCTGAGGTAAGGACTGTGGCTAAAGTTTTATCGAATTATCTATTTAGCAGCAGGTTTTTCCCATACTTGGCTGAGAGTATTGTTGGAGGATTCGATGATACGGGAGGCCACGTGCTGGTACTCGACCCACTCGGATCAATACTTGAAGATGATTATGCAGTAGTAGGTTCTGGCGCAGAGATAGCGATTGGGGTCATAGAGCTCTCATATCGACCAGACCTAAATGAGAATGATCTTAGAGATTTAGCGATCAAAGCCATAAAAGCATCCATATCGAGAGATGCAGCAAGTGGAAATGGGATAGACTTTCTACTAATTACAAATAATGGTATAAAGATGGCCGAAACAATACAAATCTGATGGGTTAGACTAAAGTTAACCCCTCCTTTTAAAATTTGAGAACTTGTATAACTATTCTCCTCTATAAAAACTTTCCTCAATTTATTTTGTACATTAACTAGTAGTTGAAAAATATTTATAAATAACTTTAAAGAATATAACACTGTAATGAATCTATTAAATTTAAAGGAAAAGTTGTTAATATTTTTAGCACAGAGTGGAACATATACTAGAAGTCTAAGTATATCGACTTCAGCGATCGCCCAGAATCTAGGAACATCGCAACAATCAGTCTCTAGAATACTTATACAACTAGAGCAAGAAGGATATATTGAGAAGGTAATAGTAGGAAAGACAACTCTGATAAGATTAACTGATAGGGGTCTTGATGAATTAAGAAACCTATATATTGTATTGAAGAATATTCTTGAGAAGCCTATGGAGATAGTTTTAGAGGGAAGGGTCTTCTCAGGATTGGGAGAAGGATTCTACTACATGAGTCTACCACAATATTTTGAACAGATAAAAGAACGTGTAGGATTTACACCTTATCTTGGAACACTGAATATACAGCTACTATCTAAAGATTCGATAGAAAATCGAATGCTGCTTGAGAAGAATGCAGACATAATTATCGAAGGGTTCAGTAACGGTCAAAGAACTTATGGTGGAGCAAAATGTATAAAAGCATTATTTAATGGAGAACAAGAAGCAGCATTAATATTTGCCGAGAGAACTCATTATGGGAGAGATGTCATAGAGGTTATTGCACCAGTATATCTCCGAGGGAAATATGGTTTAAGAGATGGTGATAAAGTATTCGTAAAAGTAATCCTGAAAACCTCTTCTCAGAATGATAAAGTGATCGCCGCCCAGGCAAAGTGAAGTCTAATCTCTCATCATCTTTTTCAACTTCTTTATTATATCACTCGTACTGTTTATGTCTCCAAACTTGTAACGTCTAGCCCTATATATTTTAATCTTTAAATTCCTCTCTTTTAAGAACTCCTTAAAATTCTTCATCAAGTTTTCTTGATCGTATCCGAAGACAACGATGTCTGGCTTAACCTTCTTTATCACCTTCTCAAATGAGAACTTCTTGTAGCCTACAATAACTTCATCTACAGGTTTAAGATTAGAGATTATAAAGGTTCTAGACTTTTCATCGAATAGTGGTTCCCTCTTCTTCCTTATCCTTATAGTCCTATCCGTAGCGAGGACAACTACCAGTTTAGAGTTCTTACCACCGATCTTCTTAGCCTCCCAAAGCATCTTGATATGTCCTGGATGTATTATATCAAATGCTCCAGATGTTAATACTACTTTCCCTTTCCTCATTCTCCAACCACCGTAACTATAAATCGAGATTTAAGGCCATTCAAAATCTATCTTTCCAATAATCCTTAGACAATCTAATAATCCTTCCGCATAAGCTATAGATCCTAAAGCATTATATATTTCTCCAGATGACCAGAATCTGCTAGCATCTTCAAGATAGCTTCTAGCCAGACCGATCACTCTCTTAACATCATCATTCACATCCTCAACTTTTAAACTTTCCAGTACTTGTCTAGTCTTTAAAATATATCTTAGTGTTCTATCCTTCTCAAATCTTGGAAGCTTATGTTGTTTTATTAATTCTTCTCTTACATTATATAATCTGATCAGTGCTTCGGCCTCCATGAAATGGAGCTCTCCTGGAAATACTAGCATATGAGGTGGAGGAGGATAATCTGTTTGGATTAGTTCTCTTATAGAGCCTGCTTTTACCATTTCTCCATCCATGCCGATTCCTGCTAAAGCTACCGCTAAAGTATCTTCACGTACTACGCCTCTCCCCAAATCTTCCTCAGCATCAAGAAGTTTCTTAAGTGCCTCAATTATAGTTAGACCACCTTCTGATGTATCTAGGAGTACTAGAGTATGTAGACCTCTCTCAATATTATCTTGGATTATCCTATAAGCCTCTCTAGGATCACCTTCTCGAGATAGAGTTGTAGTCTTCCCAAACCTATATGATTGGAGCCCAGTAATACTTGGAGCAGCAGAATGTGCAGAGACGCCATGCACTATCTTGAACTGTACACCTCTCTTAACAGCTTCTACAATTAGTGATATATGGGTTGTAGCGATTAGAGGGTCTCCTTGGACAAGTATCGCAACCTCTCTATCTCTCGCTCTCTCAACTATCTCCTCCAGATTATCTTCAAGATCTCTCCTACTCGCTACTATCAACCTATCGCCTACTAATTTCTTTAATCGTTTCATCAACTCTCTCGAGATAAAGCCTGTATAGCTATCGAGATATACTTCATCGCATCTCTCTATTTCTTCAACAACAGCAAATGTAAGATATCTTACCGACCCTAATCCTAAACCAAGTAGATAGAGAGCCATCTCTATACCTTCCTATCTAAATCGTCAATAGTTTATAGATTTAAATTCTATATTAGAGAAATGTTCTCATGTGAAAGGAGTTGTCTTTGCTGCGGGTCTAGGTAAGAGGCTTAAACCTCTAACTCTCTCTAGACCTAAGCATCTTCTACCTATCGCTGGTAAACCTATCTTGAAGAGGGTTCTTGAATCTCTATTATCAAATAATATAAGAGAGATAGGTGTCGTAGTATCATATATGAAGGAGTTAATCATGAGCAATGTTTCGAGTTATAACCTGGATATTAAGATAGATTGGATTATACAAGAAGAGCCGAGAGGAACTGGGCAAGCTCTACAAGTATGTGAAGAATACTTGAAAGATGAAGACTACTTCATAGTAACCTATGGAGATATAACGTTGAACCATAAGGTAGTTAAAGAGATGTTGACCTTTTTTAGTAAGAATAAATGTGATGGAGTGGTTGAGGGTGTTCTGGTAGATGACACTTCGAGATTTGGGAGAATAATCTCAAGGAATGGTTTATTGGAGATGATCGAGGAGAAGTCGAGTTCAGGTTCTGGAATGGTAAACTCTGGATTGTACATTCTTCCAAGGGAAGCTTTAGACGTAGCTAAAGAGATAAAGCCATCTAGTAGAGGTGAGTATGAGCTAACAGATATCTTGAATATCTTGGCTTCTAGAGGCTACAAAATCCTTATACATAGTTACTATAACCCGTATCAGGATATTCCTACTAGAAGCTGGTGGATTGACATTGGGAGTCCAAGAGATTATCTAAAAGCGAATATTGTAGTATTTACAGAAGAATTCGGTAATGAGATAGTCTGTGGATCAGAAGTCGATAGCTCCATCCATATTAGACCACCATCACTAATAAATGAGAATGTGAAAATAGGTGGAGACTCTATTATTGGCCCACATGTATTCATTATGGAGGATGTCGAGATAAGTCCAAACTCGATGATAGAGAATTCGATATTATTAGAAGGATGTAAAGTGGGCTCGAAAACAATTATAAGAAATACGATCTTGGGAGAGTATACAGAAGTTGGAGAAGAAGTCTATATCGAAGGGGGAGAAGATGTTTTAGTAGTTACTCCCCATACAGTCATCTCTGATAAAACAGTGCTAAAGAGATAGTTGTACTATGAAGTATAACCATGTTGAAATACTGAATGAGCGATTAGTCTCGCCAGTCTAAGAGGTTCAGGTATCTTACCGAATAATGTATACTTATTGATTAAGTTGAGGGCTGTCTCGACATCTACTCCAATGACCCTTAGATAGATCTTGAATCGATTCTTATTAACCACCTCGATCCTTGGCCCATTCTCTTCATAGACTCTAACCCTCTCAATCCAATCTTCTGGAAAATACTTGATGAAGTAGTCTCTTATGCCTGCTGATGGATGATAGGTTAAGCAGACCAGTGGTATGTTTATTTCTTTATACATTCTTTTTAAGTCTATAACGTTAAACCAGCTTATAATACATCCGTTTAAGATCATTGCAGATATATCTGTCCTCTCAAGTTTATGGTACATCTTAATAATCGAATCGGTTGCATCCATTCCACCCACCTTACATCTTCCTAGAACTATTCCATCAACAACCAAGTCGCTTCTCATCACAACCCCTACAAGCAATGCATCTTGATTCAAGCCCTTCTTAAAACTCTCAGCTACACCCATTACCCTGATAGCTTTCTTCTCTAAGCTTAACCTCAATCAGTTAATCCTCCAAATAGAGATCTCAACAAGATTATATATTATTTATTAGCTAAGAATATATTCTAGAGAACTATTATAGTTCTAACTGAGTCTCCGTCTTCAAGTTTACAAACTGGATTCTGCGACCATACTTCTTCTTCAAGGCAAGTATCGGCAAAGCCCCTGCAGCATCGGCTAACATACATAATCTAGATTTATCTACTTTTAGAATCCTAGAACTATACTTACACTCAACCATCAGGATCCTCCCATTCTTTAGAGCGATGAGATCTACAGGCTTACTTCTAGCAGCCCTTATAACGATCCAGCTCTTCTTCTCTAAAAGATTCTTAACCTCCCACTCGAACCTCCTACCCTTTGGATAACTCAATACAACACTCTCCAAAAATCTTTACAAGATAACAATAGAATATAATAATATAATTCTTTTCAAAATCGGTATCTATACACTATGCTAGTCTCACGACATACCCACTATATCGGCTAGAAACAGAACATAGTCTCTAGTCTACTAGTAAGCGCTTTTCTAAAGATTCGTGTATGGGAAGATTGGGAAAATTCTATGACGGAAAACATTATGAGTGGATGTATCTGGATTAGAGACCAAGTTTCTTAGACTTTTTCAACCTATCCAGTATCTCTTGAGCCTTATCCAGTCTTACCGTTCTCTCCCTTATCATCTCTTCCGCTACCCTGTCTATCTCTTCACCTACCGCTCCAGCCATCACCGCTATATTCTTTGCATGAAGAGACATGTGGCCTGCCTGTATACCCTCTGCTGCTAATGCTCGGAGAGCAGCTAAATTCTGTACAAGCCCTACCGCTCCTATTACCTCTGATAGTTCTTGAGCCGTCTCGACACCTAGAATCTTTAATGAGATCCTAGCTAGTGGATGAGTCTTTGTAGCTCCTCCAACTATCCCGACCGCTAATGGCATCTCCAAGACCCCATATAGATAGTTTCCATCCGTCTCCCATCTACTCAAGGGTCGATATCTCCCATCTCGAGCAGCGTATGAGTGTGCTCCCGCCTCTATCGCTCTCCAATCATTTCCAGTAGCTATCACAACTGCATCTACTCCATTCATAATCCCCTTATTATGTGTTGCAGCTCGGTAAGGGTCGGCATCTGCAAAAGCCCAAGCCTCTACGATCCCCTCTGCAACATCTCTACCTCCTACGGATTCTACAGGTACCTTTGTCCAAGCTCTTACAATCCTCCTATCTGCAAGGTTAGATATTATTCTCAATCTAAAAGTTCCTCCAGATAATGAGGCTAAACGTGGTGCGATCGCCTCAGCCATCGTATTAACAGCATTGGCCCCCATCGCATCTCTCACATCAACCAATAAGTGTACTATCAACATGGTTCCGATGCTGGTCTCTACAATTCTAACTTCAAGGTCTCTCGCACCTCCTCCTAATTTCACGAGTACTGGATCACATTGATTAGCCAATTCGATGATCTCGTTCTTCTTCTTCAGTATCTCAAGTCTTGCAAAACTAGGTTGAGGAACCTTCACCAACTGTACTTGACCGATCATTAGTGGACCAGTACTCATAGTGTATACTCCGCCTCCATCTCTCGTCATCTTTGCAGCATTAGATGCTGCCGCTACAACTGATGGTTCCTCGATAACCATTGGGATTAAGTAGTCTCTATTATTTATCAGGAAGTTGACTGCTATGCCCAGAGGTAATTGATAGGTTGAGATAACGTTCTCTATCATCCTGTTTGCAGTATCTAAGTCTAAAGCTCCATATCTCTTCAATAACTCTATTTCCTCACTGTTCAGTTTAGCATACTCGGAGACTATTCTCAATCTCTCCTCTACTGGTAATCTATAGAATCCGGGGATCCTAGAACTGTCCCTCACCATTTTATCAGAGTTGTACCATATATCTCCACTTTTATCTATTTCTCAAATAATTATGTCTCTTGACGTAACTATATAGTAAAAATCCTTAAAAGGGACTTGCATATTCTATAAATAGAGTTAATATTTTGGAGGTTTATGTCTTGGCTAAAGAAGAATTATTAAAGAAAGCTCAACTTCCTTCTCAGCTCGCTATGAAATATCATCCATTCTATAGGGGGAAGATCCAGATCACGTTAAAGGCCCCAGTCAGGAGTTATGACGACTTCGCTATATGGTATACTCCAGGAGTTGCAGAACCATGTAAAGCAATTAAAAATAACAAAGATCTGGTCTTCGAGTATACTAATAGAGCCAACATGATCGCTGTAATAAGTGATGGAACTAGAGTACTAGGATTAGGTGATATAGGACCTGAAGCGGGGCTACCAGTCATGGAGGGTAAGGCTCTACTCTTCAAGTATCTTGGAGGGGTTGATGCAGTTCCAATAGTTCTAAATGTTAGAGATGCGGATGAGATAATTAAAGTTGTAAAAGCTCTAGAGCCAAGCTTCGGTGGAATAAATTTAGAAGATATTGAGAAACCTAAATGTTTCTACATCTTGGAGACCTTGAGGAGGGAGATGAGCATACCTGTTTGGCATGATGACCAGCAAGGAACGGCAACCGTAACCACAGCAGCTCTCATAAATGCGTTAAAATTAGTTAATAAGAAGATCAACGACGTGATAGTAGCTATGATTGGTGCAGGTGCTGCGAATATAGCTATTGCAAGATTGATCATCGCTGCTGGGGTGGATCCCGGCAAAATAAGAATGGTTGATAGTAAAGGGATCCTATACTCTGAGAGAGAAGATGTAGATAAACTTCAGTTTAGCGATCCTTGGAAGTATGAAATGGCTATAAAAACAAATCGCGAGAGAGTTGTTGGAGGCATCCCTGAATCATTGAAAGGAGCAGACGTAGTTATAGGCATGTCTCAACCTGGACCAGGAGTTATCAAGAAAGAATGGATTAAAGATATGGCAGATGATAGCATAGTGTTTGCATGTGCTAACCCTATACCTGAGATATGGCCCTGGGAAGCCAAAGAAGCTGGAGCAAGAATAGTTGCTACTGGAAGATCCGATTTCCCAAATCAAGTCAATAACTCTCTAGGCTTTCCAGGAATATTTAGAGGTGCATTAGATGTTAGAGCGAAGACTATAACGGACGAGATGTGTCTAGCCGCTGCCACCGAACTCGCAAAAGTGGCAGAAGAGAAAGGACTATCCGAGGATTATATTATACCAACTATGGAGGACTGGGAGGTTTATCCGAGAGAAGCAGTAGCGGTAGGGATGAAAGCGATAGAACAAAATGTTGCAAGGATTAAGATGAGTAGAGATGAGCTCTATGAACTAGCATACAGAACTATCAGGAACGCACGAGAGATGGTCCACTTAATTATGAGGGAAGGGTTTATCTGCTCTCCACCCGTATAATCAAAATCAGTATCCCCTCGAACAAAGAGCTCCTATCTACCAAGATATCTTATCTATCTGGTCTTATATGTAAGAAAATCTGGAAAAAATTTTCTTACTAAGGCTTTTTATTCGATTAAAGATGATAATGATACGATGTGGCTTAATTAAAGGTAAGTTTATCTATTACTTTAAGAGGGTTAAAGATTTGGAATGATAGAGGAATTGGGGGAGATAGTAGAGATAGTTGAGGTTGAGCCAACCATTGGTGAGGGTTTCATAATTGTAGAAGGATTTCCAGATGTCGGCCTTGTCGGAACCATTGCTGCATCATTCTTAGCTGATAGGCTTCAGATGAAAGAAATAGGACACATAGAATCTGATGCTCTACCCCCTATAATATCTGTGAAGAATGGTAAGGTTCTCGACCTAGTAAGATTGTATAGAAAGAACAATCTGATAGTAATTGTCTCCGAGATACCTATTCCATCACCTATTATTAGACCTATAAGCCAGAAGATCGTAGAGTGGGCCATCTCAAAGAATGCCAAGATCATTATCAGTTTAACCGGGATGCCTGAGCCAGCCCGGATCGATATCGATGTACCGAAAGTCTACGTTCTAGGAAGCAATCAGAAGGTCTCTGAAGATGCATTAAAGATAGAGGGAGCAGAAGCCTTCACAGATGGGTATATTGCAGGAATAAAAGGAATGATCTTAAGAGAGAGCATTAAGAGAGATTTCAACGCCTTGCTTATACTGTCCCAATCACACTTCAATTATCCAGATCCAGGGTCTGCTGCAGAAACATTAAAATATCTATCCAAACTATTATCAATAAGTATAGATGTTAGACCATTACTTGAGAGTGCGGAAGAGTTAAAGCTAAGGCTTAGAGATTTGATGAGGAGGACGAGTCAAGCTATGCAAGATGTTCAGAAATCTCGTGAATTGGAGTTGCCCGCGGTCTACTTGTAGGAGGGAGGATGAATGACGTATAGAAGATCGATCTGGAAGCTAATGATAGATGAGTTTAAGAGGCTTGAGCAGGAATTAAGAAATGTTGAAGAAGATTTCTTTATGAAGATTAAAGGTTTAGAATCGATGAGAGGATGTATAACCCCGCTCTACAATGTCTATGAGTCAGGAGATGAACTTATAGTTACCGCAGATCTACCTGGAACAAGTAGAGATGAGATAGACTTAACGGTTGGTGAAGACTATTTGAAGATAGAAGCACCATGTCGTTCTCCAGCTAGAAGAGTGAAGGAAGGAAGATATCTTTTACATGTAAGGTTGCCTGTAGAGATTGAGCCAGAGTCTGTTAAAGCAAGATATAAGGAAGGTGTTCTAGAGATAAACGCAAAGAAGAAGATTAGAGGTTTCAAGATCAAAGTTACTTAAATTCTATAGGTTCATAAACGTCTAACTATGGATATGCATAGTTTCAAAGATAGAGCTTATTCTAAGGATTGAGAAGGTTTTGTAAAACCATTCTCCAAGCTTTCAGAATATTCTCTCTATTATATCCTCCACCACCTAGAGCTAAGAGTCTACCACTACATCGTTCTTCAGATATCTTATGCAATCTTGAAGTCACATGTTCATGTACTTTCTCACTATACATTAAGCCCGTTAAGGGGTCTCCGGAAAGTCCATCGGCTCCCGCCTGGAGTATTATAAACTCTGGGCTAAATCTATCGATAAACTCTTCAGCCATCCTCCAAGCTTCTAGAAACTCTTCATCCGATGAACCAGGCATTAATGGTATATTGAGCTTTGTCCCCTCAGCTTCTCCTCCACCTCTTTCATGAGCGAAGCCTGTACCCGGATACAATGTTCTACCATCTTGATGTATATCGACCATTATCAGTTTTTTATTGAAGTAGTAATCGTAGAAGACCCCATCTCCATGATGTGCATCTATATCTACGTAAAGAACTTGATCGAGCTTAACTATCTTGAGCAGATAACTTATCGCGACTGAAGCATCATTGAAGATGCAGAATCCTGCAGCCCTATCTCTACGAGCATGATGTAGTCCTCCTACGGGGTTGAACCCATGGTCTATTTCATCTTTGAGGATCATCTTCACTAGCTTGAGCGTCGAGCCAACAATATATGCCGATGCATCATAACATCCTTTGAAAGCAGGAGTATCTCCATAGTCTAGATATCCATATCCAGATTCAGACTTTCTCTTCACAAAGTCTATGTAATCGAGATCGTGATGTAGTAAGAGATCTTCTTCACTCGCCGATTCTAGATCAACGGTAAGAAGCTTATCAGGGTAGAGCTTTAAGAATTCTGATAATACTTCTTCATAGAATCGCTTAACTCTATCATATCTGAATGGATGCGGGTCTGGGAAGGAGTAGAGAAAAGCCTTCTCACCGAAAATTACTCCAACTCTACACATAGTTTAATCTACTAATAAAGACCATGGAAATACGTTTATAAAATCTTATCTTATCCTACCATTATTACACTCATTAGAATATTTGTCAGCTTTTACATTTAATCAGTAGGTTAAAGAAAAAATATAAGATTGATTAGATAAGATGGGAAGATTTAGATTAGAATGATATGTGTAATAGCTATAGAGGGAGATCTTTATGGAAATAGAGATTCAAGGTAGAAACATTGAGTAAACATATATTTTTCTCTATCAATAACATATTGTTAGATGAAGCCTACATATGATGAGAAGGATCTAGAGATACTAAAGATTCTTCAAGAGAATGGTAGAGCATCTTACTCAGAGATAGCGAGGAAGCTGGGGCTGAGCGAGGCTGCAGTATATACTAGGATACAGAAACTAATTAAGCAAGGGATCATAAAAGGATTTCAAGCGATACTAGACTCAGAGAAGATCGGGCTCAATCTTACAGCAATAATCGCTATAAAAGCACAACCAACCAAGTATGAGAACGTTCTAAAAGAGCTCTCCCAGATGTCTGAGATATCTGAGATCTATGATGTAACGGGAGATTACTACTGCTTGATAAAGTTGAAGGTATCCAATAGAGAGTCTCTAGCAAAGTTTCTTGACAGAGTTGGCACCATGGATGGGGTTGTGGCCACAGACACGAGGATAGTATTACGAACCATTAAAGAATCACACGTGTTACCCTTAGACAGAATCATGAATCAATAGGTTTAAACTTCTCACTAACCGAGTCTTGTAAAAATAACCTATATGAGTCCTCTACTATCAAGTAGTTTGTATAGCTCCATTAAGTTCTCAGATGTATATTGGGGTCTATCATGAGGGGGAGCTCTCTCCAAGTCTTCTCTCCTCGTAACCCCTGATAAGACTAGTGCGGTATCGGCTCCGATACTCTTACCTGAAGCTACATCGGTCTCAAGCCGATCACCTACAACCAATGTTCTCTCAGGACTGGCTGCAAATCTCTCAAGAGCTAGATCCATAATGATCCTTGAAGGTTTACCGATAACGATCGGCTCTATACCCACGGAATACTTTACCGCTATAGCTATCGCTCCAGCTCCTGGATCTATTCCATCTTCAGAAGGTATCGTTAGATCAATGTTGGTTGCTAAGAATCTAGCTCCATTCATTATTGCTCTCGCAGCCGCCTTCAATTTTAAATATGTTAATTCTCTATCCAATCCTACAACAACGTATTCTGCCTCTCTCCACTCCTCGATATTTAGAACTCTATGTTTCATTCTTCCACAGTACTCTATGAAGCCTCTCTCAGTTATAGGTAAGATCTTACTCGGCCCAGACTCTCTGAGTATGTATAATGAAGTTGCTTCACCAGATGTTAAGATCTCTTCTGGAGAAGATTCTATTCCCATCTGCTTAAGTTTTAGAGCATAATCTTCAGAGGTTAACGTTGAATTATTTGTAAGAAACAATATCTTTAAGCCTCTTCTTCTAAAAAGATCTAGAGCCTCTCTAGATCCCTTTATCAATTGATTTCCAATGTATACACAGCCATCGAGATCTAAGATTATCGCCTCATACTTCTTCATAAATTCTCTATTATTTCCTTGCCATAATCTTAAATCTTAAATTTTACTGTTATTAAATAGTCTCTAAAAAAATCTTAATCAACTTCTAATTAGATATGCAAATAGCATCAATCTTCTTTCAAGAAATAAAAGAGAATTATATAAAGATTTGAGAAATTAGATGATTCGTTTTCTTAATATTTTTAGCTACGTACCGCATTCTTCCCCGCAATGTATCCGAAGGTTACAGCTCTACTATGGCTTAGACCTGGAATTACAACAAGGGAATAATACTGTGAATAGAAACTTCCAGCAGCATTTCCCGCAGCATATAGTCCTGGTATAGGCTTACCCTCTTTATCTAATACTTGTAGCTTATTATTTACTTTTAATCCTCCACCTACCATGTTCAATAATACTACGATAGCTTGAATAGCGTAGAATGGTGGTTTTTCAACAGGTAACATGTATCTAGATGGCTTACCAAAATCTTCATCGACACCCTTCCTACATAACTCATTGTATCTCTCAACCGTTTTCTTGAAAGTCTCTACAGGTACTTCCATCTTTTGTGCAAGTTCTTCTATAGTATTAGCTGTCACCGCTGCTTTATTCTGTAATACTCCTTCAAGAAACTCTCTACCAAGTGCTGGGTCGGTTATTCTTCGATAACCGCCTCCATGCCTGGTAACCTGTTCCTCCCAAGTAGAATCTAGTATAGCCCAGTACATAGCTTTAGGCTGTTGTAAGACTCGATTGATAACCCACATCCAAGGAAGAGCTTCATTTGTAAAACGCTCTCCTAAAATGTTTACGAATAGGAATGGATTGCATATCAGCATGTATCCTTTGCCAGGACCGAAGCCTGCTAGAGAGCTTATAGCGAATCCTAAATCACCCCCTGTCATTATGTAGCAGAGTGGGCAATGTGGTGGTTCATCTAATGCGGCACCCACCCACAAACTCATTAACTGTCCATCTCCCGTATTTGTTGGAGTGATCATTGGATAGATTACCCTATTGGGCATATCTACCAGTCTTGCAACTTCAGGCGGAGCCCAAAGCTTTAAGAGGTCTTTGTTCGATGAATAATCACCTGTACAGAGGATTACTGCTTTATTAGCGTTAAACTTTATATATCTTCCATTAGCATCTTGTGCAATAACTCCTGTAACTCTACCGGCCTTCACTCGAACAAGTTGAACAGCCGTTGTATTGTAATAGAATTTAGCTCCTTTATCTTTAGCTATCTTCTCCAGTAGTGGTGCAAGTTGAGCTACACCATCAAAATCTGTTTCATCACTAAATTTATATGTTGGTCTAGGCCAATCTTTCCACGCCTCTTCAAGATATGTCTTTGATCTAAGTACTTGAGCTGGGATACCATTAGCTCTTGCAAGGTCAGCAATAAAATCTACAATTTTTGAAGAATTAGCCAACCATAGTCTAACAAGAGATTCATCAACCTTATTCCCTGATATTATATCAACCTGCTCTCGGACAGCCTTCTCGTAATCCACAGTGATCCCTGCCTCTTTAAAGAGCTTGCCAGCTGGCCCAGGATTAATGTGTGCTCCTCTAACATTAGGACCTTTATGCTTCTCTATAACGACTGTTGCAGCCTTCTCCTCAGCTGCTGAATATGCAGCCATCAATCCAGCTAGACCAGCACCTACGATTACAACATCAGCAGTAATTGTTTCAGCTATCCTTTCATCTGGTATTGGTGGTGGAGGAGTGAGTATCCCAGGCTCAGCTGTAACCGTTGTTGTAGTAGTTGATATTTGAGTTATAGTTGTTGGCTTAGTTAAAGTTGTTGTCTCAGTCTTTGTCTCAGTAATTTTTATCTCTCTTGGAAATGCTTGACTTCCAATTATTCCACCAACAACTAGTCCTGCAACACCTGCAGCAGTTGCAGATAAGAAAACTCTACGAGAAACACTAGCTTTCTTCTCAGAAGCTTCTCCGCTCATGTATCTTTATTGTTTCATGTTTAATTTAAGATTTGTGATATATAATGTTCTTATCTCAAAGGTAAATAATGTAAATACATGTTAAAGATAAGATTTTCTTTCTAATAGAGTTGATTCCACACGAACCCCCTAGATTTAATACAACTTTTGAAAATAAAGACGTTATCTATATGATATTTGCTGATAGAATACAAAATATTTTTCCACTATAGAAACATGATCATCTTCTTGATAGTTAATAGAATTGAATTTTTTAGATGATATCTAATAACATTTTAGAAAAATCGGGTATGGTGCTGTCCCTATCCCATGCCATGCATGAACCATCACACAATGAGGTCTAGGCTCAATTTGTGCACCTATCCAATAAGCCATTAGATGACCGTCACCTATAGGTGTAGGCATTCCAAAAATGTTCCTTAAATCTAGTAGCTTAGCAAATTCTTCTGATAGAAAATATTCAACCATCGCTCTATTGCCGCCATAATCTCCAGTTGAAAGTATTATACTTCTTCTAGCTTTGAATCTTACATATTTTTCATCTTTTGTTTGAGCTATTACAGCTTTAACTCTACCGTTATCAGGTCTTTCAAGTCTTACTGTTTTTGTATCATAGCTTCTCCTATCTCTTCAATTAATTGAATGCCCTCAACTGGATCCATAGCACATAGACTTGTAGCTAGAGCATCTGCTACCGAGGCTTTTTTGTAATTACAGTTGCACTAACTACTTAACTACTTGCTAATTTCTTTATATGGGAATTCAAAATATGAGGAAAAATTCCTTTACTATCTTGCGTTCATAATTACCACTTGACGCAATAGAACAATTAAATATCTTTAATCTTGAGATAGATACTTTTATCTTTCTTAAATGGATTTCTTATCACTATTCTCCAAGATTCTTTATCTGTTCTTCCACCTATGGCTCTCAAATCTCCTCCTGCAATTATCAACGCATGGTTAACCTTTTGTTTTACTAAATACTCTGATACTAAATCGACAGCATATCCTTTTGCTATACTATTCAAAACTATCTTCATGCCTTTCTTTAGGAATTTTATGTTTTCTCCATGTATTTCAATGGATGAATAGTCAACTAGATCTAGAATACTATCCAATTCTTCTTCATTTAAATAATCGCTCTTTTTATCAACATATTCTAAAAGTGGAAGTATGGATACATCATACACTCCTCTAGTTATTTTGCTAATCCTTATAGCTTCTCTTAAAACAGATATCAACTCCATACTAGCAGATTCTAGAAATCCCTGTTTACTTAATCTACCAACCTCCCTGTTATCATCATATATACTCATGATGTTCTCGATGTGTTTAAATTCGTTAAATGCTTCATCGATTCATTTTTTTAGCATAATCTATGTTATCATTGATGATAGTTATTGAAATGACTGTGCCCATCAAGAACATAGATTTCTTAATATTAACATGGTTATTTATCCGATATTATGAAAACAAATTCCAGCTAAAACTCCATGTAGAGATTGAGACATTTTTATCTATAGACTTAAAGTTATGCCCCTTCACGAGTAATCTTTTTTACTACATGTTTAGGCTAAGTGTAGAGGATGAACCCGAGTTTTTAGGAGAAGAGTTTTTATGAAGTATGGAGAGAGCAGGGCAGTAAGCAGGTTTATTAGAAAGATAACGGTCGAGAACCTCTGGATATATGTATTGAGTTTATTGAAAGAAGAACCAGTATATGGTTATGAGATAAGAGATAAGATCTTTAAAAAGTTTAACTTTAAACCAGGTAAAATAACATGTTATGTCGTACTCTATAAACTTGAGAGAGAAGGTCTTATCTCATCTAAAGAAATAGATGAGAAAAGTAGGGGCGCGCCTCGAAGATACTATACAATCACTGATAAGGGTTTGAGAGAACTTGAGAGAGCTAAGAAATTCTTAAAAGTGATTTTAAGCTCTATCTGATATCTCATATTTGAGAAAAGAAGAGTCCCGTGACCGGTATTTTATAATACTATTTCACGGTCATGAAATACTTATATCCCACTAACAACATATGATAATATATGCCGAAAGTAAAAGTCGCTATTATAGGTGTAGGTAACTGTGCCTCAGCCTTGGTTCAAGGAGTCTATTATTATAGAGATGTAGATGAGGACGCCTTTGTACCAGGACTCATGCATGTTAGACTAGGACCATACCATGTGGGAGATATAGAATTTGTAGCTGCATTCGACATCGATAAAAATAAGGTTGGTAAAGATATTTCTGAAGCGATCTTCTCTCCACCAAACTGTACGTTAAAATTTTCAGAAGTACCAAAATTAGGGGTCTATGTATCTCGAGGGATGACTCATGATAGTCTCGGAAAATATCTATCACAGGTAATAGAGAAGCATCCATCTCCCACGGTAGATGTTGTAGATGTCTTAAAGAGTAGTGGAGCTGAAGTCGTGGTTAACTTCCTCCCAGTTGGAAGTGAATCAGCAACAAAGTGGTATGTAGAACAAGTACTTGATGCGAAAGCTGCATTCGTTAATGGTATTCCTGTCTTTATAGCTAGGGAACCGAGATGGCAAGAGATATTCACTAAGAGAGGTGTACCTATTATCGGAGATGATGTTAAGAGTCAGGTTGGGGCCACAATACTTCATAGATATCTGGTGAAACTATTTCTGGATAGAGGTGTAAAAATAGAGAGAACTTATCAATTGAACTTTGGAGGAAATACCGATTTTCTAAACATGCTGGAAAGAGAGAGGCTTACATCTAAGAAGATTTCTAAGACGGACGCTGTGAAGAGCTTGATACCCTATAACCTTCCCGATGAGAATATCCATATAGGTCCAAGCGACTATGTTCAATGGCTTACAGATAGGAAATGGGCATACATAAGGATTGAGGGATCAGCTTTTGGGGGAGCCCCATTAAGCATTGAAGCAAAGCTCGAAGTATGGGATAGCCCGAATTCAGCAGGCGTAGTCATAGATGCAATCAGATGTGCGAAGATCGGTCTAGATAGAGGTATATCAGGACCCCTCATAAGCCCTTCAGCATACTTCATGAAGTCTCCTCCTATCCAGTATCCAGACGAAGTTGCAAGAGAGATGGTTGAAGAATTTATTCAAGGTAAGAGAGAAAGATGAGAAAATTCCAGCATTCCTGAATACAAGATTGCATATCTCACATTTTTTAAACCAGCTAATTGCTAGCATTAATCATGGTGAGAAGTTCATCTAACCTGTTACAGCATACTCTTTTTAAGAACATCTCTAAAGATGATTCTTTCACTGCATCCATAATCTCATATATATATTTATCGTTAATATTTTCCATGGACTTGTAAGCTTCTTCAAAAGATATGGCTGGATCTCTGAAACTGGGATAGACTCCGTAAAGCTGGATAGATGCAACTACTAGAAATCTTAGAGTCTGTAGACCAACCCCTCTCCATGATAATAATTCCTCAAAATTTCTAGGCTGTACCTCTGCCAGAGACTGTATAATCTTCCATTTGATCCTAGGTATATCGAGTCTAACCTCTCCCTCAACTTCTTCTAGATTTGTTAAGGTTAGCTGACCTCCATCTAGTCGGGTCTCATAAAATTTCTTTAATTTCCTAAAATCACAAGTTACCAACTCTAAACATGTCTTCTGACAGTCTCTACTTTTAGTACTAGTCATGTCTACTACTACTCTCTCCCTCTGTGTTGAGATTATCCCGGTATGCGGTTCTTCTACGAAGCTTTTAACTTTAATGGATGACCAGTGGTATCTTCTAACAAGCCCCTCCAGACTTCTTATGCCCTGCTGGATCACAGTCCACTCTCCATCTTTCGATATTATCATTAGATGAAAGTATAGGGGGAAGCCATCCTGAATCGCTACATCGTCAACTTTAGCAACCATGCGGCTTGCATATTTGAGATACTCTAAGATTTCATGGTCGAATGCAAAAGCTTCTGAAATACTATCTAGCTCTGCGGGAACCCTGTAGCCTTCAAGCCTCTTTCCTCCCACTATGGCCAAGCCCACTACAGGTCTTAATGTATTCTTTAGAATAGTTGCTATTATCGTGGTTGCGCCTCCTTGTAGCTCATCTAGGAATGAGGCTACTGATAGAGCATCGAAAAATATTGGTGAAGCAAGATTTCTCTGAAATCTCTTTACACCATATAGATTAATATATGATTCGACTGTAGCGGTTAAGATCTTCTCAGCTCTTCTAAAATACCATTTAGGCCGAGGTCTATAATGTATCTCTAGTTCTCTTAAGCCACTTCTATACATCCATGATCTATAGAATGTGGGAGAGATTAATCTCTTCCTTTTTTAGAAGGCTCGATAATATACGCTGGTACTACATCTTTATCCTAATACATTTCTCGAAGAAAATTAAAGATATTTATCGGGGTCATTATCACGTGTTTGACATGATTTATATTGAATTTTTACATATCTCTTTACAATAACATAATACAAAATTATTACAAGACTTATAATCGAGGGAAGCTGGAAAGCAAAAAATAGAAAGATAGGTTGTATTATAGGAGACCCAAAGACTTGGTACATTGTTAAGAATAGGGTTAATATGGAGAGCACAAGGAAGGCTAGGATCCATGATAGTAATTGTTCATCCACCGCTATTCAGCCTTCTGCTCGATCGGTTTCGGTTTAATTATTTCATTGACGGGTATATCAACACTAGTTCCATCAGGTTTTCTTCTACGGATGATGATAGGCAGGACGCCTGCCTCAAGTTCTCTCTTAGCGATATCGATGGGAGTGTCTCCGGGCTCTACTTTTACGAGTGGAAAGGCACCTAGAGATAATTGAAGCGCTCTTCCTCCAACGATCCTAGCAATCTCATATCTTGTTAGAGGTCTCCTATAGTATTCGTTTTCAATCTTCTCCAAGCTCGGTTTCTTCCTTCTCTTTCTCCTTTCCAGGCTTCTTTTCTTCAAGTTTAGATGCAGCTATAATATCATCGATCTTCAATATCATCGAGGCTGCTTCAACCGCAGACTTTACTACCTGCTTTTTAACTAGTACTGGCTCAATCACATCTAGCTTCCACATATCTTCTATCTTTCCAGCGAAGACGTTTACTCCATCCCACTTATGGCCTTCCTTATGTCTAGCTCTCAAGTTTACTATGGTCTCGATAGAATCCATCCCTGAGCTCTCGGCCAACTGGCTTGGAACAATCTCTAAGGCGTCAGCGAACTTCTCTACAGCCAGCTGCTCTTTACCTGCTAACGTCTTAGAATAGTCTCTCAAGCCTAAGGCTACTTCTATCTCTGGAGATCCTCCACCTGCAACTACCTTACCCTCTACGACTACATCTTTAACAACGTTCAATGCATCCTTAACAGAGCGTTCAGCCTCATCGACTATCCTCTTAGTTCCACCTCTTATTAATATTGTGATAGACTTCGGATTATCGCACCCCTCGATAAAGACCATCTTGTCTTCGCCAACCCTCCTCTCCTCAACCAGACTTGCCTTGCCAAGATCTTTCTCTGTCAGCTCTTCGATTCTTGTAACAACTCTTCCACCAGCGGCCTTAGCCAATTTATCCATATCGGATTTCTTTATTCTTCTAACAGCCATTATTCCCTTTCTCGCTAGGAAGTGTTGAGCTATATCATCTATGCCTTTTTGACATAATACTACATTTGCTCCTGTAGCTGCTATCTTCTCAACCATCTCCCTAAGCATATCTTCTTCTTGCTTCATGAAGGCTCTCATCTGCTCCGGACTCTCTATGTTGAGTTTAGCATCGAACTCTGTCTTCTCGATCTCTAGGGAAGCATCTAGTAAAACTATCTTAGCATTACGAACTATCTTCGGCATTCCAGGATGAACTACTTCCTTGTCAAGTACTATACCTTCAATTAGAGTTGTGTCTCTCAGTGAACCTCCTTCCTTCTTCTCAATCTTTACATCATCTAGATCTACTCTCCATTTACCTTCCACCTGTTCTGCCACCTTCAAGACTGCCTCCACAGCAATCTGAGCAAGATAATCTGCTTCTTCACCGACGAGTTTACTGATCATCGCTGTTTTAGCTACTTTCTTGAGTATCTCTCTATCCGTCGGATTTACTGGAACCGCTATATTATCGTAGAGTTCCAATGCTTTAACAGCTGCTTTCTTATAACCTTCTATTATTAAGCTTGGATGGACTTCTTTCTCGATCAAGTCTTCAGCCTTTGCAAGTAGTTCTCCTGCAAGTACTACTGAGGTTGTGGTGCCGTCTCCGACTTCAGCATCCTGTGCCTTAGCCACTTCTACAAGCATCTTTGCAACAGGATGCTCTACATCCATCTCTTTCAAAATTGTAGCTCCATCATTTGTTATTACTACATCTCCAAAGCTATCTACCAGCATCTTATCCATGCCTCTAGGCCCGAGAGATGACCTCATGGTTTCAGCGATGACTTTTGCCACCATAATATTTGATAGTTGGGCATCTCTACCCCTTGATCTGGCTGTCCCCTCTTTTAAAACTATTACAGGTACCCCTCCACTTGCAGAAGGTGCTGCCATAAAATCACCTCAACCCATTACTCTGTAAGAAATACATCTTCAACCATGTTATAAGCCTTTGTCTATTAAACTTAAATAAACCCCTATTATGCAAAATAGTCTAACCATTATCTATAGTTTCATCAATAACTTTTCCTGTATTTTCCAAAATAGTCTAGATATAATAGAAAGTGTTTATGATAGAAAAGTTATAGATGTATATCCTCACGATTAGAGATGCTTATATCTTCGAGACTATCTACTTAGAGGAAGATGAACTTTTCCCTTTCAGCATCTGGGTTGAATCTATTCCCAAGAGATCATAATATATTTAGGAATATATATTTAGGTAGGAGATGAAGTAAAGATGCAGTCCTCCTCTTATATTAAGATTTCTATTTATCATCTTCACAAGTATAGTGGGATATTGATATTCATAGTTAGCAAAACATGAAGATCTCAAAACTAGAAAACTATTTTTTAATCATATTTTAATCGGTTTCCAATTTACTATGTTAGAAAATTTTATGAATAGGTAATGATACTTTCGACTACTCGGAGGGATAAATTTATGAAACTCATCTCTGTAAAGATGCCGGAGGCCCTAATAGAAGGGATGGATGAACTGGTTAATCGAGGCGTATATCCCAGTAGAAGCTCGCTGATGAGGACCGCTGTTAGAGACCTACTTAAGAAAGAATTGTGGAAGCAGTAAAGACCTAGACTAACCTCTTCCCCTACTTCTTTCTATAAAGGGCATAGATACTACTGTAACTATCCTCCCATAAAAATACTTCATATCTGTAATATACTGTGTAAAAGAGATCTCTTCTACCGAGTTCGAAGATAGATATCTTATGAAGGGATATTTTGGTGGTTCTCTACTTTCTATGTAGAAGAAGACTGGTAGAGCATTAGCCTCATAATAATCGAAGAATGGAACAATAATGCCGAGGATATGATCATTTTCTTTACCATGATGCCACACTGGAGGAGAGACCGATGCATCACTTATCATTACGAGCACTCTCATCAATGAATTGAGGTCTCTAGCTTTGATCATTAAGGGTTTCTCCATCAACTGTCTCCGTCTACTGATAGCCCTAGCTATGAGTTCAGGCTCCTCCTCGGTCTCAACTACTGGGCCATAGAAGTATCTTGTATCATCGGGGCTTGTAGTAAAGAATGCCTCTTCCTTACCTAGACTAGTATAAGCTACATATCCTTTAGGCTCTTCATCTAGATATGTGTAGGCAAATATTGGTAGATTTCCTCGCCAGTATGGTATGGATGAGAGATGCCCGATTATCTTTCTTTCACCTATTGGAAAAGCCCAGAAGAGTGGCTGGATATCAGTCCTCGACATACCTAATCTTGCTAGATTTATCAGGTCAGCCACCTGTATCGCTATTGGAGGTTTATGAATCCTCCTCACACCTTTATCCTCATACTATAAAACATAAGGCAATAATATTAATTTTGATCAGATACTTCATTTCTAATCTCAAGGTTTTCTCAAGAACTCTTTAAGATACTGTACTAAATCTTTCTAACAGAGTTTTTCGCACCACAGATTTCACATAGTATAAACCTAAACCTCTTCTCTGCAATTATCTTAGTATCTAGTCCTCCACAAACAGGACATTTTACAAACTCTTTAACATAAAGCTCTAAAAGCCTCCTCAATTCTTCATTCAAGATCTTCCCCTGTATCAAGAGCCTCTCTCCTTCTAGTGTCCCAGGTTTTCCAGACTCTTTGAAGATGAATCTAGCAAGGTGTGAAGGTTCTCTATTTAGTACGTCAGATATCTGTGTAAAGTTGGTTATAATAGTCCTCTTCGTCTCATGTACTATGATGGGGTTAACTACTAGTATTCTATCACCAATCTTACCTAGAGTTTGTGGAAGATTGGCCATAACATTATCTAAGAGCTTTTCATATCCTTCTCTTGTCTTCGCGAATTTACCCCAGTCTTCAACCATTGCTCTACATACACCCGTGAATGGTATACTGAGACTGTAAATTAAACTTTCAGTTGAACGAATCTATCTATAACTTGAAATAGGAATGTTAATGAGTAGCTGAAGCCTAATATGATCAAGTGAGTGAATGTGGGGATAAGACCCTACTGGATAAAAGATCCGAGTATTAGTAGTCTGGGTAAGAAGAAGATATACTGGGCTGAGCGGGAGATGCCTGTCCTAGCATCGATTAGAAAAAGATTCTCTATTGAAGAGCCTTTAAAGAATCTAAGGATTGGCGCCTGCCTCCACATAACTAAAGAGACAGCTGTACTTGTTAAGACGCTGAGGGATGCTGGTGCAGAGGTTTATCTTTGTGCATCAAATCCGTTGAGCACTCAAGATGATGTCGCTGCAGCCCTTGTAGATGATGGATTTCACGTATTTGGATGGAGGGGTATGGGTCAGAGAGAATACTATGAATCCATAGGATATGTATTAAGGAGTAGACCAAACATAACTATAGATGATGGAGCAGACCTCGTCTCATCCATACATAAAATATACTATGGTAAACTAACAGATGAAACATCTTTTGTTAAGAGTGTTTTAGGAGATCTATCAATTGAGATGATCTTGAAGAATATTATAGGTGGATGCGAGGAAACCACTACTGGAGTATACCGTCTTAAATCTTTAGCGAGAGAAGGTGCCCTTCTCTATCCTATCATAGCTGTAAATGATGCTCTTTCCAAGAGCCTCTTTGATAACCCGATCGGTACAGGACAATCAACTCTAGACGGAGTTATGAGGGCCACGAATATACTTATTGCTGGAAAAGATGTCGTAATAGTAGGATATGGAAGGGTTGGCTCTGGGATAGCTAACAGATTTAGAGGGCTTGGTGCGAGGGTAACGATTGTAGAAGTAGACCCTATAAATGCTTTGAGAGCCGCTATGGAAGGATTCAATGTAGAATCAATGCTTAAGGCCTCGAATCATGGAGATATATTCATAACAGCCACCGGTAATATAAACGTAATCAGAAGAGAACATTTCCAGGTTATGAAGGATGGTGCAATATTAGCGAATGCTGGACATTTCGATGTAGAGATATGTAAAAAAGATCTGGAAGATTTAAGTGTAAAAGTTGAGAAGCCATCTGATCATATAACTACGTATGTGATGAAGGATGGGAGAAGGTTGCATCTACTAGGAGAGGGTAGGCTTGTAAACCTTGCATGTGCCGAGGGCCATCCAAGCACGGTCATGGATATGTCCTTCAGCCTCCAAGCGCTATCAGCCGAATACATAGCAAGAAACGTTGGAAAACTGCCTAGAGATGTACTGCCTGTACCGAGGGAGATAGATCTCAAGGTTGCTAAACTTAAACTAGATTCGATGGGGCTGGAATTGGAAGAGATGACCGAGGAACAGAGAATTTACTTAGAGTCTTGGCATATGGGAACATAGCTACATTATTTTTCCAGACTCTTTCTCTCTAATCTGAGCTGAAAGAGCATCAATAATATTTTTCAGCTCATTCTCTCTCCTTACATATTGTTCTAGCCTCTGTTCATATGATTGGATTAGCTTCACTATGTTCTCCTTCCTCCTCTCCACGATCTCCCTACCTTCTTGAAGAGTCTTCGTAACTATCACACCTGCACCTATGCTTACCTCAATCTTTCCACTATCTGTAATCTCTGCATGTACATAGTTTCCACCACCTATAGGCACAAGTATCTTCATAGATGATGTATTCTTAGACATTTCTTCTATAAAGTTTAAGGCTCCCTCATACTCTGCTACTAGAGCTTGTAGAGCTGAGATCCTAGTCCTCGCCTCATTTATCAACTGTTCTATAAGCTGTAGTTCTCCGACAGCTCTATTAAGTTGATCTTCTAAACTGGACAACCTTTACACCTTTAGAAGATCTTACAAAAGTTCTTATAAGCTTTTAACTTATTATCTCTCTAAAAATTAATCAAATAAACTAACATATATATAATCTAGTACTATTTGAGATTGGAGGTAGATAATATTTGAAGATTAGAGATGCTCAGAAGATGATTCTAGACTTTGAGAATAGTAGGAGATGGACAGTCTTTAGAGAATCTCAGATATTCACTCATCTAGTAGAAGAAGTATCTGAGATTGGTAGACACATCCTTTCCAGAGAAGGATATAAAGTCAGCGGACTTGGACATGAGGTAGCTCAGGGCGAAGCTGCCAGAGAGTTCGCACAAGCTTTCATCCTCTTTCTCCAGTTGGCTAATAGAATGAATGTTGACCTCGAGGAAGCATTCATCAAAGAGATGGAGATTATGAAGGAAAGATTCGATATGGAGAAGTGGAGAAAGTATCTGGAGGAGGCTAATTTTAAGGTTTGAGCAATATTCTTCCAAAATGCTTTCTTTCTCTGACGATCCTATGTGCTTGTTCAGCATGTTCTAATGGAAGTACGGATACGATAGGTTTAACGAATCCTCTGACTATTAGATCTAAAGCCTCTACCAGCTCCTTCTTAGTACATGATATTGAACCAGCTATGCTGACCTCTTTTAAGATTATCTGTCCAGCCATGAAGGGTATAGGCTGGGGTTTAATATTTCCAACTTGAATTATTCTACCTCCCCATTTCACAGACTTCAAGCTCTCTAAAATCGTTGCACCTACACAGTCTAAGACCATGTCTACTCCAACATCATTTGTAAGATTTTTTACTATATTTGAGAATATGCCATCCTTCGAGATAACTACTTGGTCTGCACCTATCTTATACAATATATCCGAATACTCAGCTCTTCCTGTAACTGCTATAACCTCTGCCCCATAAGACTTGGCTAGCTGGATTGCATGTACTCCAACCCCTCCACTAGCTCCAGTGATCAAAACCTTCTCACCCTCAGATAATCCTCCTCTTATCTTCAAAGCATGTATCAACGTTCCTACTACACATGCAGCGATAGCTGCGGCCTCATCCGAGACCTCTTCCGAAGTTTTTACTAAGCTTCTATAATCTGTTTTAAGATACTCTGCATAGGAGCCATCTAAATCCTCACCGAACCATAATCTCCTCCTACAAATGTTCTCCCGACCCTGAATGCATTCACTACACATACTGCATGGAATATAGGTCAATCCTGCAACCTTATCTCCCCTCTTGAATCCTTCTACTCTCTCACCTAACTCGACTATGCGTCCACATATCTCATGTCCGATAATTATTGGAAGCCTCGTCTTGGGAAAATATCCATCAACTGTTAAAATATCCCTATAGCATACCCCGGTCATCTCAATCTTCAAGAGTACTTCATCAGCTCCAAGCTTAGTCTCAACTCCTACTTCTTCTATCTTTAATGGAGAATGAAATTCTCTTAATACTATGGCCTTCAATAATCTACTACCTCATAGCAAGGTTTGTGCAGCAGCTATCGAACCATATCTAGCCTTGTTAAGATCATTTGCACCAGCTATTATGATTACATCGCCTTCTTCAGGTTTGAACTTTTCAATAATCCTTTTTGAGAATTCTGGTCTCTCATCAGATAATACGCTGATGTTAGGCATGTGGAGCTTACCATCCACATAAATCATAATTAAAGCTGCTTCCGCCTCACTTTTAATTGCTGCATCTCTCTGCTCCAATCCTCTTCTTACTAGATGTGAGCGGCCCCTCACAACTATACCATAGTTGGATGCATAACTCCATGGAAGCTCAATATCAACATGACCTACTTCTCTGATAATGCTAGTTATTTGATTGTATATGCTCATTCCTCTAGATGTTAAACTGCAGCCCTTACTAGTAATCTTAGCTATCTTAGCTTCTACAAGCCTATTCAACATATTTCTGACTACACCCTCTCCTAATCGAAGATCTTTACTTATCTTCTTCCTACCAACCGGAGCTTCTTTACCTAGATAAAGTAGTAATGTCAGCATCTGGGTAGATGAAAATGATGGTGATGGACCAGGCCGGACCTTTACCAATTCATCTAATATCTTGTGAATACTTCCCAACTAGATCTATGATCATCATCCTCATAGAGCTTAAAAATATTTTTCCTGATATTTCTCAAAATTCTCTTTTCTCTCTAATAGAAGCGATAAGAAACTCTGTTGGAAGAATCTTCCAGTCTTACTGCCATGATTTTATCGGAGAAATTAATGCTGGATCAATAATTGTTGGAATAATTTTTTGTTAAAAGGTTCAAGGTCTTCAAGCCTCTGACCTACTCCAACAAATAATAGGGGTCGTCCTATCGTATAGCTTATAGAGAGTGCCGCTCCACCTCTAGCATCGGCGTCAAGCTTGGCTAAGATAACATAATCTATCCCAACATATTCATTGAATCTCTTAGCTTGTTCCACGACCACGTTACCCAAGAGTGCGTCTCCGACATATATCACTAGGTCGGGCTTTACAACCCTCTTGATCTTCTTCATCTCTTCCAGCAGATTTATATCTATCTCGGTTCTACCAGCTGTATCTATCAAGACCAGCGGTATATTATCTGCACGAGCGCTCATTACAGCATCTAGAGCGACCGCTGCTGGATCAGCTCCATACCTCTGACTAATAACTCTAACTTTAATCGACTCTGCCAACCTCTTAATCTGTTCTATTGCTCCAGCTCTAAAAGTATCTGAAGCAGCGATAACTGAGCTATACCCTCTATCTTTAAAGAATTTAGCGACCTTGACTACTGTTGTAGTCTTCCCTCCACCATTCGGTCCAACAAAGAGGATAATGAATGGATCTCCTTTCTTCTTCTCTTCTAATCTCTCTAGAACCTCCTCTACACTTCTCTCAGGAGGCAATACTTCTCCAACAATATTAGACATAATCTCTCTAACTTGACTAGATGGATCGGTAAATCTCTTAAACTTGAATTTAGAAAGCTCTTCTCTCAATCTTTCACATAGTTTATCTGCTACCTCTACCGCCACATCACTGGAGATAAGCTGTAACCTGAATTCATCGATAAACTTTTCTATGTCTTTTTCCGATAGCTCAGACATCTTAATTTTTTCCAACATCCCTGAGAAAGCCTTCTTGAGATTCTCAAACATTCCAAGTAACCATCTGTAAGGTCTAAATTTAAGATTAAACCAACCTTCCAGTAATCAACTTATCTTTTATCCTATATCTTCTTAGACTCTGCTTCTAATGCATCTATCAATAGCTTGGCGCCTAGCAAAAGGTCTCTAGCATTTAGATAATATCTCACAGAGTAGTTGTAAGATATGTTTGCAGCAGGTTGCGAGTAATCTTCTCTGCCTGCCTTCCATAATTGAGTTAATAACTGAACCTTGGGTAAGAGATAGAATGAGTAGCTTATTCCTCCAAGCTTCTCTCTTCTTCCACCAATCCTTTTACATGCCAGCTCGTATTTTTCAGGATAACTACCGAAAGTTCTCAAGAACGGTCTCACTACCGCTCTCCTAAACATCTCTAGATACTTCTTTGACTCTGGAAGTTTCTCAAACGGTATCCAGGTCTCAGAAGTTCTAGCTACTGTTGAATATGCGAGATATCTTAAAATTACCAATGCTAACTCTTTTGGAGGAGGTTTTCCAGAAACAAGGTCTACGATTTCTCTGCTATCTACTTCTACAGAATAAGTTTTGTTCAAGAAGTTCACGATAAATCTCCTATATCCTTTTCTCCCACTACCCTTCAAGTATACTACGTTACACTTCTTACCAATCTCCTCTCCCTCAAGCTTAGTTAAATCAATAAATGCGGTGGATATCTCCTCATCGATTGATGGAGTGTAGATGTCTTTAAATAACAGTTTTGATAACCTCCTCTCTGACTGGTCTAGGTATTTAGATATTATCCAGATCTTTTAACTCTTTCGCATATTACTCGAAGCTAAAAGATAAAAGAGTTTAGAATTTTTTACCAAGTTTGTCAACATTTTACTGATGTATACATGGGGGATAGAGTTTTAAAGCAGACACTGTTCGAATTAATAACGGTCGGTTACGAGATTCTCGATGGTAGAATTCTAAACACTAACTCAAAATGGCTTGCGGAAAAGATAACCGGTATGGGTGGAAGAATTACTAGGATGATTACGATAGGAGATTCTATCCCTGATATAAAATCATCTATTAGAGATGCTCTTAAAAGAGGTGTGGACTGGATTATAACCTCCGGTGGGCTTGGACCTACATATGATGACTTAACTCTTCAAGGTGTTGGAAAGGCGTTGAATAGAAGACTGGTCTTAAATACTAAAGCATATGAGATGCTTAAAGAGAGATATGTAAAGCTTGCAGAAGAAGGAGTGGTTGAATCATCTGAGCTGACTCCTGCAAGATTAAAGATGGCGATGCTTCCAAGAGGTTCTAAACCTCTACGTAACCCAGTTGGATCTGCTCCGGGAGTTCTGATAAAGCATGGGAGAACTTTTATCGCATGCTTACCGGGCGTTCCAGCAGAATTGCAAAGTATATTCGAAGAAGAATTGCAGCCTATCATAATTAAGACTATTAGGAAGGTTTATAGAGCTGATAGAGTACTCCGCATAAGAAGAATTGCAGAATCCAGCCTCGCCCCCAAGATTGAGGAACTAGTTAGAAGATATCCGGAAACCTATATCAAATCCCATCCAAAATCGATAGAAGCGGGAATCTCTAGAATAGAGATCCAGATCTCTTCCATGGCAAATAGAGAGGTGCAGGCTATGAAGAGAGTAGAAGAAGTTGAGAAGATTATTAGGAAAATCATAATGGAGATGGGTGGAGAGATTGAACCCCAAACTGAATAATCATATCCTCGAAAATGCCAGTCGGATAAAAGCATATTTTTATTTCTTAGGTTGGTATAATCTTAATCTAGATGAAGACTATAGATACGTTTAGGAACAGAACAGGAGAGTTTAAACAAGCGATAGTAGTTAGAAGCGACCTGAATATGAGTATTGGGAAGACCGCGGTTCAGGTAGCTCATGCATCTCTATCTGCTGCTGAAGAATGTAGAAGGATTCATCCAGAATGGTACGATAGATGGATTAGAGAAGGTCAGAAGAAGATAGTTCTAAAAGTCAGAGGCTCTCAGGCTCTCTACGACCTTTTTGGAAAAGCTAAAGATATGGATCTTCCAGTAGCAATAATAGAAGATGCAGGATTGACAGAGCTAGAACCTGGAACGACAACCGCTCTAGGCATAGGTCCAGCACCCAATGAGAAGATAGATAAGATTACTGGAAGCCTACCACTACTATAGCAAAATTATGATTCTATCCTCGTATTATTCTATCATGCTTATATTAGGATTAATCAAGTAGATTATTAGATGGATGGCTATAAGCCTATACTAAGATCTCTTAAATCTACTGACATCGAGGAGTTTATTGGAATATCTAGATATATCTCTACTACAAAAGGTGTAGGAGGAATTATAAAATCTAGAGTAGAGGATTTCATGATCTGGGAGGTCCTCCAGAGTGGAGAAGACTCTGTAAGAGTGTTTGAATCAAACCTTTTTAGAGGAGGTTATGGGGAACAACTACTATGTGTGATGAAGAAAGTCAAGCTAGATTCTATTAGAGCTGTCAGTTTAATTGCTAAAACTTTAAAGATAAAGAGTGTTAATATAGGGTTATGTGGAATAAAAGATAAGGCGAGCATTAGTTGGCAGTATGTAACGATACCTGCAAATTTTTCAGGTTTTCCACAACCTTTTAAGATAAACAACTTCATAGAAGTCAAACCATTCAAATATGTTCCATACAAGGTCTCCCCACGTATGCTTTGGAAAAACGTCTTCAAGATAAAAATTAGAAGCCCAAAATACAACGACATAGAGTTAATCAATGAAACTATAAGAGAGTTAAGTTCTAAGGGTGTCCCAAACTATTATGGTCATCAACGTTTCGGTATAACTAGACCTATCACATCTATAGTTGGGAAACTTATAATTAAAGATAGATTAGAAGAAGCCGTATCTGCATTCCTCTCAGAATATTCTATTCTAGAAAGTAGTAGGAGTAGAGAAGTAAGGAGGATGATAGCTGAATGCTGGAATTTGAAATGGGCTATAGAATCGATGCCTAAAAGCCTCGTTTATGAAGTGAAGATGATGAGATCTCTCATAGAGGATCCGGAAGATTATGTAAAATGTCTAAGAGTTCTGCCTCTGAGACTGAGAAGACTAATAGTCGAGTCTGTAGCCTCCGAGATATTCAACAAATCCCTTTCAAAGATAATAGAAGAAGATAAATTCAATGAAGTAGAGGTTGGAGACTTAGTCTTATCTGTAGATCCTTTAGGACGTGTAAGAAGGGAGAGACCGATAATGGTTACCGAGAGAAATCTTAAACAGATTAGTGAGATGGTTAAAGACAAGAAGATGGTGGTGGTATTACCTGTTCCCGGCTATCTTTCACCGATACCTAGAAGTTCAAAGGGTGAGAAGCTACTAGCAGTAATGGAAGAAGAAGGAGTCACCTTTGATGATTTTAAAGTTAAAGCTCTTCCCGAGGCCTCTACTAAAGGTTCACTTAGACCGATATCTATTCCATTCTGGAGTTTCTTTGTAGAGTCGATCAATGATGAGTCTATAAATATCGAACTATCCCTACCACCAAGCGCTTATGCGACGGTCTTCCTAAGAGAGATAATGAAGCCTGATAATCCATTAGCATATATTGGAATCGGTGGATAAGTTGATTTATCGGATTAAGTATATAGGTATGACTTATCAGATAGTTTATAACCTTAATATATAAAATATGTATTCAGGTATATCTTCATCTCAGTTCGGTCAACGTTTAACTGTTTCCACATAATTTATATCTATCTTCTACCACTACTTGGGAGGATTGAGAAATTGTATATAGAAAGAAGTAGGAATGCTTATCTAACATGGACAATAATATTTATTAATGTTATCATCTTCTTACTGGTCAATCTTAATCCAACCCTAGTCCTCTATCTCGGAGCAATACCGATCTATACAATTCTTCTGAGAGAGCCTTATAGATTGATAACATCTATGTTTACCCATTACGATCCAGTCCACCTATTATTCAACATGTTTGCACTCTTTATATTCGGTCCAGACATAGAGAGAACAGTAGGCAAGACAAAGTATCTGGTCCTCTACTTTATTAGTGGTTTGATAGCTGCATTCTTTCATGCATATTATGTATATATATTCTTTCCAATTAGAACTCTATTAACTACTCCGGCCATAGGTGCTTCCGGTGCAATCTATGGAATTATGGCCGCTTATGGTGTCTTGTTCCCATTGAGAAGATTAGTAGCCTTCATAGGTTTTCCAATAATGGCTCCAGCGATAATTGTAATCATTATCCTCGCATTAATCCAGACATTATATGCATTTGTTGCCCCATTCTCTCAAGTTGCCTATGCAGCTCATGTAGGAGGCTTCGTAGCAGGATTGATCATAACAATATTCTATAGACCAGGTTTAAAAAGGCCGACAATCACCCCATACTTTTAATACTTTTGGATACCAGATAAGGCTAAATTAGAGTTAGAGTAAATTTGAGATGAATAAACTAATAGAGGTCTGAGTCATGGCTCTCGACCATTTCTGTTTCCTTAGGAGGCTACCTAAGAAGACAGGCATATTCGGGTATACTTTAGCGAACTCAAAGAGCATTTTAGAAAGTATAGTTGAAGAAGTTGTTCCAATTGAAGAGAGAGAAGAAGCGCTTAAAGAGTATGGTATTAACAAGCCTTTAAAGATCATAAAAGATGGAGAAGTCAATTATGTTATCCAAGTTATAAAGAACAATTCATTGGTACGGTATCTAGTTAACTGGGGTAGAATGGCCTCCCTATGGCCTGCCCATATAACGACTGCATGTTGTAGTGTAGAGTTTGGAGCGATATCTAGCTCGAGATACGATCCTGAGAGGTTCGGCTGGTTACCTGCCACCGGCACACTCAGACAGTCTGATGTACTATTGATAGAGGGGACGGTGAATATTAAGATGGCTCAAAGGGTTCGAATGGTCTATGACCAGATGCCCAGTCCCAAATGGGTTATAGCTATGGGAGCATGCGCCATATCTGGAGGTCTATATGCTAAAGATTCATACAATGTAATTCAAGGGTTAAATGATATAGTGCCCGTAGATGTATACGTTCCAGGATGCCCTCCAAGACCAGAAGCATTATTCCAAGGATTATTGCTTCTAAGAGACAAGATCCTGAAGTCGAGGTTGGAGTAGAATGACATGGGAGAAGTTGAAGAAGATCATAGATGATTTAAAAGAGAAGTTTGGAGAGAAACTTGAAGCAGAGCTATATGTTGAGAAGAGGATAGCCAAGATCGTGGTAAAACCAGAATCCTTGATAGAGGTCGCTAGATATCTTCGAGATGTGCATGGATTCGACCATGTCAAGGGAGTTACAGGTGTTGATCTAATAAAGTTGAAGGAGGGAGGGGGACCGTATATAGAAGTAATCTATCATCTTGGGTCTCTAAACTCACCTGAACTCATAGATACGATAATGAACATTTCGATAAGATTAGATAGAGATAATCCTAAGACCAAGTCTCTGTATATGATCTGGCCTAGTGTTGAGTATCATGAGAGAGAAGTATATGAGATGCTGGGTGTAATCTTTGAAGACCATCCAAAACTTGAGAGACTTCTACTCCCCGAATACTGGATGGATATTCCTCCTCTTAGGAAAGAATACAAAATCCCGGGACGTGATTAGATATGGTGAGGGAAGAGAGGAAGATTGTTGAAGTATATGATACAGGAGGCCCAAGACTAACCTTCAGCTATGGCCCACAGCATCCTGGAACGGGACATTTTAGAATGATCGTGACCGTTAGCGGTGACACCGTTATAGATCTCGAACCTGATCCAGGTTTTGTCCATAGGGGTAAAGAGAAGATGGGTGAGTATAAGACTTGGATTACTAACATTCCACATCTAGAGAGACCTGCAATCCTCGATGCAGCAGGAATGATCATACCCTACTGTATTACCGTGGAGAAGCTTATGGGGGTCGAGATACCTGAGAGGGCAAAGTATCTTAGAACTATTGTAGCTGAATTGGATCGAATTGCAAGCCATCTCTACTGGTTCTCGCTGTACGGAGTATTTCTAGGACATACAACCATGTTTCTATGGTGTGTAACTGATAGAGAGTACATTGTTGATTTAGCTCAATTGATAACTGGGCAGAGGTTTACTCATGCATACCCCGTGCCTGGAGGGGTGAGAAATGATGCTCCGAAAAATGTTCCGAGAGAGCTTATCAAAGAATTCAAGCTATACTATTCTAGACTTCTTGGTAGAGAGCCTAAGTCAGAAGAGCTTAATGAGGACTTCAAGAAATATCTGATGGCTGTTACAGACATGATGGATCATAGGCTTGAACACTACAATAACATGCTATTTAATAGTGAGATATTTATTGAGAGGACGCGTAATGTAGGCGTATTGAAAAGAGAAGATGCGATTAGGCTCGGTGTAACCGGCATAACTCTTAGAGCATCTAATGTAAAATATGATACTAGGATAATCGATCCATATGATGCCTATCCCTATCTAAATTTTGATATACCTGTAAGGACTGAGGGAGACTGTTATGCTAGAGCTATGGTTGGATTCCAGGAGATCAGGGAGAGCCTCAAGATCATTAGACAGGCTGTAGAGCAGATGCCTGATGGACCTGTAAAGCTTAAGCAGCATCCACTAGTTATCAAGGTCCCCAAAGGTGAATCTATTGGAAGAGCTGAAGCAGCAAGAGGAGAATTAATCTACTATATAGTTAGCGATGGAACAGATAGACCATATAGGCTTAGAATGATAACCCCTAGCTTTAGACTACTTCCAGCTCTAAAACATCTAACCATCGGTAAGAGGATTGCAGATATACCGCCAACCTATTGGAGCTTAAACTATTGGCCAGTAGAAGCAGATAGATAGTTCTCCATACTCTCTAATATTTTTCTCCCTACAAGAAAAGTATCGACCTTTCAAAATCTTCAAGACCTAAACTCAGAGTTTATGGATATTAATTTTTATACGGTCCTAAGCTATGGATTCCTATTCCCACTGAGAACTACTGTCCAAAAATCGTTACATCAAGCTCTTTTCCAGGTAAAACTTTAAGATAAACTATCAAGCCTAGTTAAAATCTATGAAAGACGAGATAGTTCTAGATATGATAATCTAAAATATCTAAGTTTTATTGATATGTAGCCCGGGCCGGATTCGAACCGGCGTCCCCGGGTATCTTCTCTCAGCGGCCGATGATCCAAAGCCCAGGATCCATGGCCCCCTATCCTTCCGACCAGCTTGTTTGGCCGCTAGACGACCGGGCTCCACATCTAACAATCTAATGGTAGTTTTTGTATTTTTTGCTCTCTCAAATAATAGAAAGGAGACTCGATCTCTTTTAATCTATAAAGACTGAGATCATCCAACTTTTAACATATCTGTAAACCTCTCTTCTCAATGATACCGACCCCCATGATTTATATATGTGGAAGAATCCTTTTTGATCTAGAATGAGTGGCAAATCTATATCTTCAACTATATCGATGCTCGAACTCTTCGAGAAGAAGATAGATGAGCTAATATCTGAGAGTCAGGTTTTTAGAGACAGGATACTTGGGATAGCTGAAGAAGAATCCATAAAGATTAGAGAGAAGATAATCGCTGAGATTAGAGTTGAGATCGAGGAAAGTTTAAAAAAAGTTGAAGAAGAGGCTCAGAGAAAAGCTGATGAGATGCTAAAGAAAGCAGGTGAAGAAGCTGAGATGATAAAGAAGAAGCTTGAAGAAAGATTGGAAGAAGTAGTCGGCAAGGTTTTAAAGATGGTGCTTGGAGAATTATAGAGATGTCTAGTGTTAAGCTGGGTAAATACTATTCGATAGCCCGCTCATATGCTCTGAAGGGAATGCTTTTAGAATTCTCCATATATGAAGACCTGGCCCGATCAAAGAACTTGGAAGAGTTCGTAGATAGATTGAGGACGACAGTCTACGGTCAAGCTCTAACAGAGGCTCCAAAGCCTCTGAATTCAGAGAACTTAGAAAAGATCTTTGAGAGGGACCTGATAGATGTAGAGTATTCTCTAATCAGATACATGTCTAAAGCAAAATTTTTAGAAACCTATTTTCTCCGATATGCCTATAAGAATCTAAAACTGATCTTAAAAGCAAAGGCTCAATTAACCACCTATGAAGAGGTATATTCAAAGATCAATCTTAGAGCAGAGGAGCATCTAAGAATAAGAGACCTAATAGTAAAAGCATTAGCTGAAAAAGATTTGGAGACTGCTATCAAAACCCTCGAGGGAACGCCTATCTATAGAGATCTAGAGTTCGCCTTGGAGGTTTATGGAAGAGAGAAAGATCTCCAAGTATTTGAGACATCTCTAGATAGATCATTCTATGAGAATCTTCTCCAATCTATTAAATTTGTGGATAGAGATGAGAAGAAGCCTTTAAAGTCGTTGATAGCCTACGAGATAGATGGATATCTTGTTACGACCGCCTTAAGATCAAGATTCTGGAATCTTACTCCAGCTGAAACTAGAAGATTCATGATCCAAAGTGGAATAAAACTCGATAGTAAAAAGCTTGAGAGAATGATACAGGCAACTAAGATAGATGAGGTTCTAATGGTTTTGGAGGATACTGACTACCAGCGTATTATAGGCATGGTGGACCCCTCCCAGATACTAAAGACTATAAACATCGTAGATTCATGGTTTAGAGAAGAATTGATAAAGAGAGCGAAGAGAACTTTCTTAGAGAATATCTTCAGCCAAGCCGTCGTCTATTCCTTCATTAAGCTTAAAGAGATAGAGGTTAGAAATCTATCAGCATTGGCCTTCGGAATAGAGTACGGCCTACCTCCATCAGAGATACTCGCAAACGTGAAGAGGGTAATTTAAAGAGAACTAAAACCTCCGATTCCGAAATGAAGCGTATTTACAAGGTAGTTGTCTGTAAAAATTGTGGGCATATGCAGATAACCTCTGCAAAAGATACTTATAGATGCTTCAAATGTAATCAGGTCGTTAAAATAGATATTGATAATGTTTTATTCAAGTCTATAGACCCATCTAAAGCAAGGGAGAGATTGATCTCACTTAAATCACCTAAAGATAATGATAAGAAGATGAGCCTCTAGTCATCTGAGATTATCAAAGACCAGATTATTAAAGAGAGATATAGATATATTCTTTTTAATTACTTCTTATCTTAAGTTTGTAGAGTGTCCGTGTATGAGGCTCGATTGGACGAAGCTGATACCTAAGCCTAGGTCCGCATTCCTACTAGTACAATGTAATGAGTGCGGACATAAACAAGTAGTCTTCGATTGTGCAAAATCCGAGGTACCATGTCAAGTATGTGGAGCAGTTATAGCGAAGCCTAAAGGTGGGAAAGCAGAAATCCTAGGTAAAGTGGTTGATAGATATGGCTGAGCTAGAATCTCGTGAAGAGCCATCAGTCGGAGAAGCAGTTATCGGAATAGTGAAGACTGTGGATAAATTTGGAGTATATGTAAGTTTACTGGATTATCCTAGTTGGGAAGGATTCACCCATGTTTCAGAGATCTCCCTAAAATGGATTAGGAACATTAGAGAATATTTGAGGGAAGGTCAGAAAGAAGTATTCAAGATAATTAGGGTTAATCCACATCTACGTCAAGTAGACCTCTCATTGAGAAGGGTTGAGAAGAGGGAGAGAGAACAGAAGCTCCTAGACTGGAAGAGGGGGGAGAAGGCTCTACGTGTAATAAAAATACTAGCAGAGAAGACAGGGGTAAGTATAGATGAGTTAAAGAAGAAGATCGTTGAACCTGTCTCCAGTAGAGGTTTAAAGCTTTATGATTTTTTCCTTGAAGTACTGGAGTCTGAGACTCTACCTGAATGGCTTAAACTAGATGAGAACATAAGAAGCAAGCTTATTGAGATCGTTAAACAAGAAGTCAGACTAAAGAAGGTGGTCCTCAGAGGAGAGATAATACTAAGTTGTAGAAGGGGAGATGGTGTCGATTATATAAGAAAAGCTATTGAGGAAGGATTGAAACTGGCTGAGAGAGGGGAATCGGTCAGTATAACGACGAAGGGATCTCCAAGATACATGATAAGAGTAGAAGCAGATATAGAGGATAGAGCGAGACAGTTACTGAAAGATGTAGCAGAGAAATGTATAGAGGTAATTAGAAGATATGGAGGTACCGGGGAGATGGTGGGGAAAGAAAGTTGAGATCACTTATAAAAAAATGTTCGAGATGTGGAAGATATACTATGAGAGATGATAAGTGTCCTTACTGTGGTGGAGAGGTTAGGTCAGCCCACCCTCTAAACATATCCTTAGACCATAGATATCTTTCTATGATAATTAATGCTCGGAAATCGGCTGTTGAACGGAAATAAGAGCAAAACTTAAAAATATTGTAATCAAGATAGGAAATGAATTATAAACTATAAAAGGAAGCTATGGAGTGTAAACGGGTTGTTAGACGGAAACTCCCAGGAAATCTACGGTAGATTCTCCTCTCCAAAGACGGTATTTAAAATATCTAGGTTAGTTTTCCTTGAAGAGTATATAACTTGACACGTCTCCATATTCTTCAATATAAAGGAAGTTTATAGGATACTGGGACAAGTTAATAACTAAGGAGTACTGTTTAAAGTTGGGAGATAATGGTTCAGAATAGATGGAGGTTTAATCAGCTCGAAGACTCTAAGATCTTCTTGACTAGAGAAGGGGAAAAGGCAGATCTAAGAAACTCCTACTTGATCGAGTCTTCTCCAAGTCCAGGTGCAGCTGGATTCATCGCCTTGATGCATCTAATCGACCTTCTTAAACCTGTGAAAATAGGTGAAGTAAGATCTCCACACTTTCCACAGATTAGTATTGTTGATGAAAATGGGGTGGCGACATTACCCAAGATCGAGCTATACTTCTTTAACGGAGAAGTTAAACTATTGTTTATGGTGAGAAACTTCCCGATAGAGAGTAGTGAAGGCTGCTATCATGTTTCGAGAAAGCTTTATGATTTCTTTAAATCTCGAGGGGTTAAAGCTTACTATGCATTGGCTAGCTCAAGGATTCTAGGAGAACCAATAGTTTACGTCGCCTCTACTAGTATAGCCCATGCAAAAAACTTGCTCGATGCAGGTGCAAAGCTATCCCCAAACCTTGACACTCTACCAATCGATAAATTCACGGCCCAGATGCTCTCCTTCTTCACCAGATCCGATGAAAATGCCTTTCTACTAATCTCTGAAGTCTACTCTTATCTTCCAGACCCTGCTGCTGCAAAACGCCTACTTGAAGTCTTGTCTAGAGCTTTGAAGTTCAACGTGGATATGGAGAAGCTTGATAGAGAGATAGAAAAGCAGAGGAAGATGATTGAAGAGTTCCAGAGAGGATTTAGTCGTATAATTCCAGAGAAAGAAGAAGAGCCTAGTAAAGAACCCTTCTATATAGGTTAGAATCTCTCTATCAATCTACTATCTCGTAGATATAGATGTATGCAAAACTGCTGTAAGGCTCGCTAGATCCATAGATGAGTAAGAAGTGATTTAGAGTAGAAGGCTGATAGACGTGTCCTGTAACACCCGAGTAGACTTGTTGAGGCTTGTAGGGTATAAGCTGACCGAGAAGAGTCTCTGACCAGAATTTGCTTGTAGGATTTCCCCGCTCATCGAGATAATCCTCCTCATTAAATTGGTAGCCCACCTGTTTGGCAATCCTCAGCATCCAGATCCATTTCGCCTCATCACCATATCCCAATAGGGTTGGAATGCTTCCAGAGGCTCCAGCCCTCCCTCCATGGGTTACGAATATCAAGACATGTGTTGCTCCAAGCTTCTTAAATACTCTGTAAGCAGTCTCTTCGTCAGACATGAATGCATAGGCTACCTCTCCGATATGAGTAGTGTTCAACGTTGCATTATCAACCAAGCTGGTATGGTTTCCTAAGATGGTTATCCAGTATCCATAATCCCACCATGAAGCTACCACGGCATCGTTTGGAAGATTATCTCTCATCCAGCTTAATGCTCTAAGCCAGTCTGCAATACTTGATTTGACCGGTAAGCTTGAAGATACAACGGTAGGTGGAGAGTATCCTGCATCTATAGCTGAGATAGAGTATCTGAAGCCGTAGACGGCTGGAACAAGATTAACGGTCAAGAGTATCGTAATGATTATAGGGGTCAGAATATAGTATTCTACACCTATACTTCTCACTTTCTCCTTCTTTGAATATGTTACTCTAATGTTGTGGGCGAGACCTCTAAATATCTCGGCTAAACCATATCCGGCTACGATAGCTATAGCTGGAGCTGCCAAGATCGTTAATCTCACCATCGTTGAAGCAAAGTAGATGACGAATAATGTCAGTAGCACCATGAATATATCTATATCCTCTCTTCTCTTCAATAGATAGTATACTCCTGCTGGAAGTAGGAATAGTTTGAAGCCTGCATCAGAGAATAGTACGGCCCAGGTAGATATCTGGTTTTCTGCAACAGATATAACGATTGGAAGCGTAGATCTTAAGGTTGGGACAACGGTGCTGAGGAATTTAAGCCCTGGAAGTCCGAGACTACCTATAGAGACCAGCGATACTAAAGCTATTAAACCACCTATCAAAACATAGTGTGGGAGATTCCCGAGAAGATTCGGTCTAAGTTTTCTTACCTCAAATGAGGTCAAGTATATGAAGACAGCGATAGAAGTAATGACCGTTGCTTCTCTGAGAAAGTCAAGTCCGAGTTTAGGCACCATTACAGCTATAGAGGTATATAGAAGAGCTGTAATAGAGTATGAGACTAGAAGCTTCCTCCTATATCTACCGATTAAAGCTATAAAACCTGTGAATATAGGTATAAACATGATTGGAAATCTGGAGGCACCCCAGCTTGCTGTAACATAGCCTAGAGAGACCCCGCTGATTATCGAGTAGATTATGAGGCTCCTCCAGCTTCTATCCTTCTTGATCGCTAAGAGATATGTGAGGAACCCGAGCATCATAAATGGGATGCTCACGCTCTCATCATCAAACCAGCCGAGATGGGTTCTACCTATACTTGCATTGCTCAAGGCCATTAGGAAGCCGGCAAAGAATCCCGTGGGCTTCCCTCCCAACTCTCTACCTAGTAAGAAGGCCAAGAAGACTGCTAATGTACCCATTATTGGAGGTAGGAAGGAGGCAAGTTCAAGTGGATCTACATGGAACCCCACACCATTGATTAGATGGTAGATGAACGCGGCTAGGAATGGTAATCCTGGAAAGGCAGTTTTACCTACATCCCTACCATATGGATACCATGATTCATAATCATGCCATCTGGAGAACTCTAGGAATCCACTCCAACCTCTCTCTACTACATACATCATCTCTCTATACTGCATCCATGGATCGAACTCGCTCAAGTATAGGCCCCATCTTAGAGGAAGTATCCTGACAAAGAACGCTATACATAGTATTAAAAACAATATCGTTACCTCGATAAATATTGATCTCCCTTGGAAAACTCTTCTAATAGAGCTGATTATCCACCTTCTCCTCATCCTATCCATTAAACATTCGATCGAGAATCCACGTATTTAACATTTTGTGCTAAATTATCGAAGCCTAATCTAAAACTATCTAGATAGATTCAAAATAGATATTGTAAATTCTATTTTAATCATGAACTGTAGGGTTGGGAGTTTTCAAAAATGGGAACATTATCTGGAAGGAAGATCTAACTGATCATATTAAAAGTAGATGTATCGTGGGTATCCTATCTTTGTCCTAATCTATACTGTAGATAAAGTGCAAGAAGTGCTAATGCAAAGATTATTACTGTAAATAGGTTAATCAGCTCCATTATTACCAATCTCCTTTGGTCTCGCTTTACTGAGTCTTGAGAGGATCAACAATAATACGATTAGTGTTGCTAGCATGATCCCTAGAATTGCGGAGTAAGCTTCTACTGGTAGATAGCTATACACAGTCATTGTAACAATACTGGTAGAGATGATGGTAGTCGTTCTTAGCAGTAGCAATGTATCGGTCTTGAATAGGGTTGAGAATTCTGTAATAGTCTCCACCATCGTAATATATTCTCTAACTATCTTTGTAGTTGTCAAAGTAATTGGAGCGCCAGTATAAGTATACACTGTCTCTGTAATGGTAGGATTGTCGTTTAGATAATCTTTCACATCTGCTCTAGTAGTATTTGACAAAACGCCTAAAGACAATATCAATAATAATAACAGTATAGACAATCTACTCTTCAATAGATCCATCACCTTCTAGATTTAATCTCATCTTAAATTTCCACATCTTATGAAGTCTCCACACTATGATGGAGAGGATAGTGATCAAGGTTAGCTGGAGGAATATTATTAGAGGGGCATCGATTATAGGGGTAAGCACCCATAATATCTGGATAACTCTATCCCCGTTGATCTCTTCGATCCCAAATGGATTTAGTGCTCTCCACCTGAAACCTAACAATTCCATGAAACTATCTGCAGGAGATACTTGAGGCTCAACCCTCCAAAATACTGTGGTCCCCTCAGGATATTCTCCTTCACCTATAAACAATCCTATATCGGTTTTTCCCTCTAATTTATGGTATCTTAAAATACTATAATGTATAGATATATCTAACGGTCTCTCAACATAGAATGAGATTTGACCTGGATTATGAAACTCTAGGTCTCCTATAAAGCCTTTCAAGAAAAGTACTAGTCCATCATCATTCTTGAATTTATCGGGAAAGTAACATGTTAGAATAGTGTTCCGTAAGACCCATGATTCAGCAATCCCATCTACATAATTCCATTCAACCATCCCAGGTGGACCATTACATATTGGATAAATATTCTCTAATCCCACAATTGTATGTACTCTTACAAGGAAATATCTTCTTACTTCTAACCATATTGTTCCAGGAGAATCTACTCTTAGAATAATCTCTCTACTATCTTTGAGATATTTATAGTTTAAGCTCGACTTGAAGCTTATCAATTCTATCCTCTCACCTACTGATCTAGGAGATAAAAATCTATCCAGCAATACTCTATACTCTCCACCGAGGGATACCCATTCCTCTTCTACATCCTCCCTATCAAGATCTCTAACAACGATCTTTATCATAGCCTCAATATTATAGTATAACGTGATGGTATCCGGTCTATCTACGAATATATAAACAAGGTCTCTATCCATCTTTATATTCAAACTTGACACTATGTTTGATGGCTTAAATCTGTACTGTCCTGCTATAATCTCCTTAAATGGTATACGTAGAACCCCGTCCTTCTTTATCCAGTACTCTCCAACATATTCAGATATCTGGCTTGGTAGAATCTCCATGATATCTTCTCTCTTAAATATGTCTTTAGAGATCGTAGGCTCAAATAACAATCTTATCTTGTAGTATCTCTCATATACATAGCTTACACTATGAGTTGAATTTACTCTAAATAATCTAATATTATCATAATCTTTTCCATCTATTTTAATCTTTGAGAGTATATACATCTGGGAGCTGGTCTGTAAGATTCTTGGTGGCGAGACATCTACCTTACTTCCCGCCTTCACCCATTCTTTACCTTCGAGAATCTTCAAGACTATTTCATCAGGTTCAACATCTCTAACTATTAGATACCATGGACTGTAGAAGAACTGTAGAGCAATCCTCCAACCAGGCTCAAGATATATTTCCCTTATACTGTTTTCCGCAACGTATTTTACATTGGTTGACAATTGAACCTCTTCTTGAACAGCAACCAGTAAAGTTGAAGCTTGAGATAAGGGAATGTCTAGATTATAGTCTATACCTCCATATATGTACTTCTCAATGATGTCTCCACTAGGCAGTATTATCACCTGGACTTGTATCTTGAGGTTTACCGGTAAACCATTAACTCTAATCTTTATTGTTGTCGGTATCGGATGAACGCTTATCTTACATATCTTTTCTTCTACCATTATCCAGGTATTATTTTCAAGATTAAGGTACTCGAGAATAGAGATCACTTCTATCTCGCCCGGTTCCGATGGAGGAGATACCTGTCTATATAATGGGATCGTACCATTACCTTCTAACTCAAGCTCGATCATGGTCTCAAGCTCTCCATCTACAATTATCCTCACCCTCGTCCTTATCTTATCTACCGAACTATACGTGAATGATAGATTCAGAGAGAACTTCTCATCGATTAATACATATGCTGGACAGCTATAGTTAATGAATCTGAGAAATGGAGTCTCAGGTCTTGATCTTATAATTATCTTCAAGTATTCTTCTTCTAGAATCTGTCCACCATGCCATAGTTCTATCTTGATTGAATGATTACCTAACTCAGCATTCGGAGAAGTCTTTATATCTAAGATTGAGGTAAAAGGGGTCTCACCCGCTACTCTGGAGAGAGTATAGTTTAACCATGGAGGCTTCTCCGGTATTACTATTCTAACCCTTAAACCTTGAACTTCTTTACCTACGTTTATTTTAACCGATGCCTCATCTCCACTAAACAACTCTATCTTATCGGGTTCTAGAGAGATCAAGTCTAGGGGATAGACTGCTTGAGATGAGAATAATGCGAATACTCCGATCATGAGGGATAATATCTTGAAGTATAGTTTAATCATCTCGATACCACTTACCGCCTCTCTCAATAATGGTCTGTTAGAGTATAATGGAATACTTCTAGCATCTTCTTAACGACTAGTTTTTTGACTTTATCCATATCGACTTTTGTTTTAAGTATCTTCTCCATCGATGTCATGACTTCAGGGTCTAAACCGCAAGGTCTGATCAGCTTAAAATAATCTAGGTCGGTGTTAACATTTAAAGCAAATCCATGAAAAGTTATCCACTTCTTCAAAGCTAAACCTATAGAAGCTATCTTCTTATCTTTCACCCATACCCCAGGATATCCCTCAACCCTCTCTGCATAAATATCAAAATCTTTTAAAGTTCTAATCAATACTTCTTCAATTTTTTGAACGAATTCTCTTATCGACATGTTCATAGAATTAAGGTCGACGATTAGGTAGCCTACTAACTGTCCTGGTCCATGGTATGTAGCCTCTCCCCCCCTCTCAACCTTGTAAACTTGGATATTGTCCACCTTAAAGCTGAGATCTTTCATTCTCTTACCAAGAGTTATCACATGAGGATGTTCAAGAAGAAGTAATGTGTCCGGGATCTTATCTTGAGCTCTCTCATCTACAAGATTGAGCTGCAGGTCATGCGCCCTTCCATACTCTATCAATCCTAGATCTTTTACCTGGAGTAATCTCAATATCACTTCACCAGCATGTGGATAGGCTTGAAGATGGCTGCCTCGGCGACTTCAGAGAAAAGCTCGCTGAAGGTTGGATGTGGATGAATCACCTCGAGAGCTGTTCTACTGTCAGCCTTCTCTTAACCGCTATCCTGAACGCTTCTCCGATTAGCTCGGTTGCTCTAGCTCCAACTATTGTGAAATCTCCAGTATCTTTCCATCTTCCTGGTCTGGATATTATCCTTATAAAACCTTCCGTTTCTTCATCTGCAATAGCTCTACCAAGTGAAGAATAACTGAATCTACTAACTTACTTTGTAGTCTTCTTCTCAGCCTCGCTCCTACTATAAATGGACAGAGGCTATCTCTGGATTCTGTAGATCGCTATAGGCACTATCGTGGGATTGAACCTGACCAGCATATTTTCCGCCGCGATAATCCCTTGTCTAGAAGCTTTATGAGCAAGAAATGGTGGACCGGTCACATCTCCAACCGCATAGACATTCTCTAGATTCGTCCTACAATATCGGTCTACTCTTATAAACCCTCTCTCGTCTAGATCTATCCCGAGATCTTCAAGGCCGAGGCCACTGATCGATGGCTTCTTACCAACCGCTACCAGAACGTAGTCTGACACCTCTTCTATCATCTCCTTTGGAGTCTCTATAATAGTCTTAACTTTGTCTCCTAATATCTGTGAAGATAAGACCTTAGATGAGAGATTTATTTTTACCCCGATCTCTTTAAGCCTTCTCTCAACCATCTTGGTGACATCCTTATCGAGACCTGGTAATAGCTGATCCATTATCTCTACGATGGTTACATTACTTCCAAGCTTGGCGAACATTGTCCCAAGCTCTAGACCTATCGCTCCTCCCCCGACGATTAGCAGTTTCTCCGGAATCTTCTCCAACTCTAATGCCTCCCTCGACGTTATTATCTTCTTACCATCATAAGGAACAGTATTGAGAGATATCTGGGATGCACCTGTAGATACTATAAGATATTCTCCAGAGATCTCTCTTACAGAACCATTCTTCTCTTCTAATCTTATCTTTAAACTAGGCTTGATAGTTGCTTTTCCAGAATATATCTTTACACCATATCCTTTCAATAAGAATTCTACACCCTCTCTGATCTTTTCGACAAGCCTCTTCTTCTTCTCTTGTAGATAGCCCCAATCTATTCTACCATTCTTCAAGACTCCTACTCTTGAAAGCCTATAATACTGGTTAACATTCTCTATAAGTATCTTGGATGGTATGCATCCATAGTTTAGACATTCTCCTCCGAGAAGCTCCTTCTCAATTATCGCTGTCTTGATACCCAACTGCGCAAGTCTAATAGCTGCTACATATCCTCCTGGTCCACCGCCTATTACGACTGCACCATAATTCTCCATTCCACTACAGCCTCCTATGTCTCTCCTCCTCTACTTATTATCGCTCTCAGATAGAATTCTGAAGCGAGATAAGAACTTCTAGCTAGCGGCCCTGAAGCAACATATCTGAAACCAAGCTCCTCTCCTATCCTTCTAAGTTTCTCGAATCTTTCAGGGCTTACATATTCTTTTACTGGTATCTGTCTTCTACTTGGTCTTAGATACTGTCCTAGAGTAAGGAAGTCTACACCGATACTCCTCAAATCTTTCATGGCCTCGACCACCTCTATCTCCTCCTCTCCCAACCCGAGCATTAGAGAAGACTTGGTAAATAGCTTTGGATTAATTTCTTTAACCAGTTCTAGTGTTTTTAATGATTTTTCGTATCCAGCTCTAGGATCCCGGACGATTGGGGTCAGCCTTCTCACAGTCTCAAGATTGTGGCCTAAGACATCAGGACCACTCTCAACGACCATTCTTATTGAACCATAATCATTATTGAAATCTGGTATAAGTACTTCAACCAATGCTCCCGTATTTTTCTTTATCTCTCTTATCGTCTCGGCATAGATTGAAGCACCACCATCTCTCAAGTCATCCCTAGTAACAGATGTTATAACGACGTATCTTAACCCAAGTTTTTTCACTGCTTCTACAACTCTCTTCGGCTCATCTAAGTCAACTCTCCCCTCTGGGTTTCCAGCCTTCACTGCACAGAATCTACATGATCTTGTACATATATCTCCTAATATCATTATTGTGGCCGTACCATGACCCCAGCACTCAGAGATATTTGGGCATAAGGCTTCTTCACAGACAGTTTTTAGATTGGATCTCTTTAAAATAGCATTTACTCTCATATACTCTTGACCAGAAGGCAATCTAACCCTAATCCAGCTAGGCTTGCGGAGGCTCTCCATCTACATAGTCTTAAAAATTGGATGATAGTAAAAAACATATTCTTAACTATTTTTTAATATGAATTTAAGAATCTCATTATCGATAACCGTCGATTTAACAGTCTTCTTTCTGAAAAATAGTTAAGAATAGAAATTACATATTTAGATTTGAGGAACTTTTGATTGAGATCAGGTGGCATGGAAGGGGCGGTCAAGGAATAGTAACAGTAAGCGACATATTAGCGAGATCAATAATATTGGAGGGAAAGTATGCACAGCATTTTCCTGAGTTTGGACCTGAAAGATCTGGAGCACCAGTAAAAGCATTTACAAGAATCTCCGATGAACCGATAGAGATCCATACTGGAATATATGCACCTGATATTGTGGTAATCGTGGATGAGGGTATGTCTAAAAACTTCCATCCATATATTGAAGGATTGAAGGAGAATGGATTATTATTCCTGAATCTTGGAGATGCATCTAAGCTACATAAACAAGATCTTCCAAACAGTATTCGAGCATACGTAGTCAATGCTAAAAAGATATCTCTTGAAGAGGCTGGTAGACCGATATTCAACATCCCAATGTTGGGTGGTTTAGTTAAACTATTAAGAATGCCTAGTTTAAGTATAATCGAAGAAGTCTTGAGTAAGAGATTCTCAAGCGATCTGTTAGAGGTAAACATAAGAATATTGAAGAGAGCTTATGATGAGGTGGAGATTATTGTCTGAGATAGATGTTAAAAAGATTATTAGAGGACAGTTTTCTTGGAGGACCCTCCCACCAGCCGCAATGGTTTTAGTACCCACATCACTTGAGTATAAGACGTATACTTGGAGGATAGAGAGACCTGAAATAGATCAATCAAAATGTACGAGATGTTTACTGTGCTGGGTCTATTGTCCAGACATGTCTATAAGAAGACTTAATGATGGGAGGGTAGAGATTTACTATGAATTCTGTAAAGGATGTGGTATATGCGCTGAGGTATGTCCATCGAAAGCTATAAAGATGGTGGAGGAGTGAGCCATGAGCAAAGTCGAGTATGCTAAAAGAGTGGCTCTGATGGGGGATGAGGCTGTAGCATATGCAGTTAAACAAGCAGATGTAGATGTTATAGCGGCTTACCCTATAACCCCCCAGACATTAATCGTAGAGAGGCTTAGCAAGTATGTTGCAGACGGAGAGTTAAATGCTGCCTTCATCCAAGCTGAGAGCGAGCACTCAGCTCTCTCTATCTGTGTAGGTGCTGCACTTGCCGGGGCTAGAACGTTCACGTCTACAGCAAGTCAGGGTCTCGCATTAATGCATGAGATACTCTTTATCGCCTCCTCTATGAGAGCGCCTATAGTTATGGCCATAGCCAACAGGGCACTTAACTCTCCACTAAATATTCACTGCGACCACTCAGATATTATGGATGCGAGAGATACTGGATGGGTACATCTGTTTGCAAACAATGTCCAGCAAGTATATGACCTTACCCTCATAGCCTTCAAGATGAGTGAAGATCAAAACTTGTTGCTTCCTGTATCAGTGAATCTAGACGGATTCATACTAACTCATAGTATCGAGCCTCTCGAAGTCTTACCAGATGAAGAAGTTTGTCAGTTCATCCCCCATAGACCTTATCGATACGAGATAGATTTCGAGAAGCCTTTAGCATATGGGGTTATGGCCTTACCAGATACTTATATGGAGTTTAGGAAGCAGCTCTATGAAGCAATACTAGGAGCTCCAGAAGTATTAGATAGGGTAACTAGAGAATACTACAAGATCTCTGGGAGAAAATATAATCCTATAGTTTCATACTATACTGAGGATGCAGATGCTGTAGTAGTAGCATTGGGATCAACTGTAGACACTCTGAAATATGTGGCTAGAAAGCTTAGAGAGAAGGGTCTCAAGGTTGGTGTACTTGGAATAACTATGTATAGGCCCTTCCCGGAGAGAGAAATCTTGGAAGCCTTAGAGAATGTAAAATGTTTAGCCATCATGGATAGAGCATATTCTTATGGAGGTGTTGGAGGACCACTATATACAGATATCCTCTCAATGCTTTACAAGCATGGGGTTAGAAAGATAGTTGCAGACTTTGTCTATGGACTTGGAGGAAGAGACTTCAAGATTACAGATTCAGAAGAGCTATTTAGAAAGATGATGGTAGCGATCGAGCATAATGGATATGATAGAGATATCTACTGGTGGGGGGTGAAAGAATAGTATGACCACAATCGAGAAACATTTCAAGACGATAAGAGACCTGCCCGTAGAGGATTATTTCGCTCCTGGTCATAGACTATGTGCAGGATGCGGAGCCTCTCTTGCAGTGAAGCTTGCAATGAAGGCTATAAGAATGCCTACAGTTGTAGTTAATGCAACTGGATGCGTAGAGGTTTCTACATCGATGTTTCCATATGTTAGTTGGAGGGTTCCATGGGTTCACATAGCATTCGAGAATACTGCAGCGGTTGCAAGCGGAATATCGGAGGGATTAAAGATTCTAAACAAGAAAAGGGGTAAGATGATGCATGACGTCATCGCGATAAGTGGAGATGGTGGAACATTCGACATCGGCTTACAGGCTCTCTCAGGAGCTTTGGAAAGAGGTCATAAGATGCTCTACATATGCTATGATAACGAAGCCTACATGAATACAGGCGTCCAGAGGTCTGGGGCAACCCCTATAGGTGCGGCTACTACGACCAGCCCTATCGGACAATTGATCCCCGGTAAACAAGAGAGGAAGAAAGACTTGATAGGAATAGTTGCGGCTCATAGAATACCTTATGCGGCCACAGCCTCTATCTCTCATCCTCTAGACTTTGTAAACAAGGTTAGGAAAGCTCTAGAGATTGAGGGGCCGACGTTTATCCATGTTATAACACCGTGCGCCCTAGGTTGGAGGCATCCACCATCGCAGACGATCAAGATCGCTAGACTAGCTGTTGAGACTAGATATTTCCCAGTATACGAGGTTGAGGAGGGTAGGGTTAAGATAAACATTAGAGTATCGAGACCTAGACCTCTTGAAGAGTTCTTGGAAGCACAGGGAAGATTCAAGCATCTCTTCGAACCTCAGAATAGGCATATTCTAGAAAATCTTAAAACTCAGATTGAAGAAAATTGGAATAGGCTTTTAAGGCTAGAAGAGCTAGGTATACGTATCTGATAGTTTTACCTTTTATCTCCACACTATTTTTTATAGATTTAGATTTTTATAGAATGTTGATCCCTGTGATAGCTTGAATCTTAGAGATTATCGAACTAGTCAGTTTATCATCTAATCTTGTCCTAATATCATATAGAGATACAAGCATCTCATTTACCCTTCTAACCACCCTCTGAGGATATGGTATAGACCTGAACTCTATATACAGTCTCTCCAAATCTTTATATGTTAAGGTTTTACCATAGAGAGCTCTGAGGATCGCTGACAGCTGGTTTAAAGTAGCCCTATAGCAATTTATATGTGAAGAATGATTGTATAGACAGTTACCACAGTTTGATGCTAAAAGCTCTCTCATAGGACCTCTATTAGTGATCCTTACATGTTTTGCAACCTTGACATAGTTATCTTTCTTCAACCTAGACAAAGCTTTGTAGAGTGTACTGACGCTAATCCCTCCTTTAAGCACTCTCCTGAAAAGTTCATCTACAGTCGATTCTCCATATATACAGAGATAATCTATAATCTTCTGATAGAGTGTTGGTGGAGCTTTAGATAGATATTCTTCTAACTTCTTCTGTAGTAGGTTTAACATCATACTGTACTCTGGGACTGAGTCAAATCCTAGCCTTCTAAAACATGTCTCAACTTGAAGATTAAAATCGTTCATCATAGTAGATGATAAAGAATCATAGTCTGTAGACTTCATATAAGAGTTAAGGAGAGACCATAAGTAGTATACGCATTCATCTTTCCATCCACTCCTAACAATCCACGAAAACTTATTTAATGCATCTAGTGTAGATAGTTTATCTACAAAGTATATCTCCCTGGTAGCTTTCTTGAAGAAATTCTTGGATGATAGCCTCTCTAAGGCCTCTATACCCCTATTATTCATAGCCACCAAGACAGCATCTTGATCGTTTGATCTCTCAACGAGAACAATAAGTGGAGACCTGATATAGTTCTCTTCACTAAATTCGTATGGTTTGAATTCTGCTAAGAGGGATAGTAGTTCGACCTCTTTCACATAGAAAATATTGGAAAAAAGCGAATATTAGCTTTTCTTTAAATAAGCCCGAACGATACAATCTATGTAAAAAGTCTGGGTGATAGCCAGTGTCATTAAAGATTATTAGAGAACCGATAAATAAGAATATACAAAAAATACCCCTCGGGATCATAAATATCATACCTGAAAGATGTAAAGAATGCGGTTTCTGTGTAGAGCTCTGCCCTAGGGATGTCCTAAAGGTTGGTGAAGAACGAAATATGAAAGGTTATAGGTGGCCAAAGATAGCGGATGGAAAAGCCTATGATTGTATCGCTTGTAGAATGTGTGAATGGATATGTCCAGAATTCGCTATATTTGTCAAAGAAGTCGATAGGAGGGAGTTCAGCTGATGTCCAGCGAGCTTAAGCTCTTAAAGCCGGGGATACACTTTATGATGGGTAATATAGCTTGTGCAGAGGCTGCGTTGATAGCTGGATGCGGATTTTATGCAGGATATCCAATAACACCCTCCAATGAAATAGCTGAGCATATGAGTAGAAGGATGCCTGAATTGGGAAGACATTTTATACAGATGGAGGATGAGATAGCAAGTATAGTAGCAGTTCTCGGCGCTTCTGCAGGAGGGGTGAAGAGTATGACCGCTACATCCGGTCCAGGCTTCTCATTAATGATGGAGACGATTGGTTTATCAGCTATGCTCGAGCTCCCATGTGTAATAGTAGATGTTCAGAGAGCGGGGCCGAGCACAGGGATCCCCACCTTTGTAGGTCAAGGAGATGTCATGCAGGCTAGATGGGGATCTCATGGAGATTATGAGCTAGTAGTCTTCTCACCATCATCCGTTCAAGAATTCTTCGATCTAACTATTGAAGCATTTAATGTATCGGAATGGCTGCGGATACCAGTGATCGTTCTGTCAGATGAGGTCGTAGGTCACATGTACGGTAAACTTGAAGTCCAGCCATACGAAAAGATCACAATAATCAATAGAAAGAAGTATGATGGAGCTAAAGAAGATTATCTTCCATACGATTATGAGACACTAGTCCCATACTTTGTAGCTGCTGGGGATGGATATAGAATACATATGACTGGCTTGACACATGATGAGAGAGGATATCCATCTCTAGAGATAGAAGACTCTAATAAACTTATAGAGAGACTGGTTATGAAGGTGAGGAAGAATGCAAGAAACCTATGGAAATACGAGAGCTACTTCATAGATGATGCGGATGTAATCGTTATAACCTTTGGCATAACAGCTAGATCGGCGACAGAAGCAGTTAAGAGAGCGAGAAGTGAGGGTTTGAAAGTTGGTCTACTCAAACTATTGACGCTGTGGCCTTTCCCAGAAGAACCTGTTAAGACCGCTACCCAGTATGCGAGGAGAGTTCTCGTAGCCGAGATAAATATGGGTCAGCTAATCCATCCGGTTAAAGAGGTTGCAGAATGTCCAGTAGCAGGAATAAATTATCCAATAGGTTACGTTCCACCACCAGAATATATTCTAGACGGTATTAGGGCGGCGGTGTGATGGGGATGGCTCAGAAACAGATTCTGAGAGAAAATATCGTTGGAGAAACCCCGAGAGATGACCTTATAAGGAAAGATAGATTTCCTCACATATGGTGTCCAGGATGCTCTTTAGGAACGGTCTTGAAATGCTATGTAGAAGCTATCGCATCTTCCAATATACCTGTAGATAAGCATGTGGTGGTATCAGGGATAGGTTGTACTGGTAGGATTGCTGGATACGTTAAACTCGACTCTTATCATGTTACACATGGAAGACCGATAGCATTTGCTGAAGGTTTAAGGATCGTTAGACCAGACTTAGAAGTAACAGTTATCAGTGGAGACGGAGACCTAGTGACCATAGGTGGAAACCATTTCATACATGCCATTAGAAGAAATGTCGATATAAACGTCTTCCTCGTCAATAACTTCATATATGGGATGACTGGGAACCAGATGGGATCAACCACACCAATAGGAGCGAAGAGTTCTACGAGCCCATATGGTTGCCCAGAACACCCATTCAATCTTCCTCTACTAGTAGCATCCCTAGGAGCGCCATTTGTCGCAAGATGGACTACCCTTCATGCTAGACAACTTGCAGATGCGATGAAGAGAGCTATGCAGGTTAAAGGATTTGCATTTATAGAGATAATAACCTCATGTCCGGTTGGATTCGGATCATATAATGAGTTGAGAGATGGTCTAGACTTCATAAAACTATTCAGAGAGAGCTGCGTAGTAGATCATACAGCAGATCTTAGCAAAGTTGGAATTACACTAAGACCTGGTGAGCCTATAATTCTTGGAAACTTCGTTGATAGAGAGGTCCCAAGCTATCATGATCTGGAAAGAGAGGTTTTCAAGAAGGCTGGGTGGTTAAAGTGAGATGGGATATTAGATGGGCTGGATTCGGTGGTCAAGGAGTTATTAGAGCTGGAGAGCTACTTGGGAGAGCCGCTGTGAGACAGGGATTGGACTCTGCTATGAGACCTATGTATGGTCCCGAGAAGACGGGTGGATGGTCTAGAGCCGATGTAGTCATCTCAGATCAGCCGATAATCTTCCCCCTAATAGTTAGACCCGATATACTCGTAGCTATGTCTCAAGATGGTATGAATAGGGATGGTGCATCCCTCAGAAAAGATGGATACTTACTGATAGATGGAGAATTGGTGAAGGATATAAGATGTCATCCTTCCAAGATATACTCTGTCGAGGCAACTAGCATAGCAGATAATCTAGGAAGAAGGATAATGGCGAACATCGTTATGCTGGGAGCTTTTACCAAGGCATTCAAGATAGTGGACCGAGAGATTCTTCTAAAGACGATAATGGAGACTTTTCCAAAAGCTGCTGAACTCAATAAGAAAGCCTTCCAGCTAGGTGAAGAAAATTTGAAGGAGGTGTAGACATAGTTGCCTGATGAGGTATTGGTTATAGGTGGAGGTATAGCTGGGATACAGTGTTCGTTGGACTTGGCCAATGCAGGTGTAAAAGTAGTTCTAGTCGAGAAGTCTCCGACCATCGGTGGGAAGATGGCTATACTAGATAAGAACTTCCCAACACTAGACTGTTCTATCTGTATCGAGGCACCTAAGATGAGCGAGGTTGGGAAGCATCCCAACATAGAACTACTAACTCTAGCCGAGGTAGTGAATGTAGAGAGAGATGGTAAAGACTATGTGGTTGAGATATATCAGAAGCCTCGATATGTAACAAGCGAATGTAGTAGATGTGGTCTCTGCATAGATGCATGTCCCGTACTCTTGAAGAATGAGTTCGATTATGGAATGGCTGTTAGAAAAGCGATATATACCCCTATACCTCAGTCAGAGCCTGGAGCATACGTCATTGATATCGAGAACTGCTTGAACAAGCCTCCAAACTATCTTCCATGCGATAGATGTATCCAAGTATGTGGCCCGAAATGCATAGACTTCTTCATGAAGCCTAAACTGATAAAGAAGAAGGTCAAGGCGATAATCATAGCAACAGGGTTCGAGGTCTTCGATGCAACGAGAATACCTGACTATGCTTACGGACTACATCCAGATGTATTAACCTCTATCGAGTATGAAAGACTTCTACAATCGACCGGTCCAAGCGGAGGAGAGATAGTCAAACCTAGTAATGGAAAACATCCTGAGAATATACTATTCATACTCTGTGTTGGTTCGAGAGATCCTAGATATAACAGATATTGTTCAAGGTTCTGCTGTATGTATACTATAAAAGAGGCGGTCCAGACGGTGGAACATGGAATAAAGAATGTAGACATACTCTACATGGATATCCGAGCATATGGTAAAGGGTTTGATGGATTCTATAAGAGGGCTAAAGAAGAGGGTGTAAGATTCATAAAAGGGAGGGCTGGAAGAGTAATACCGGATGGAGAGAAGCTGAAGGTAAGATTTGAAAATATTGCTGATGGAAGGATGGAGGAGAAAGATTATGATATGATTGTTCTAGCAGTAGCTTCAGAGCCTCCGCCAGACCTAGCCAAATTGGCGAAAATACTAGGTATAGAGTTGGATGAAGATGGCTTTGTCAAGACTACACCTATAAATGGAAAGATGGTGGCCACAAGCCGGGAAGGGATCTTCGTCTGTGGAGGAGCCTCAGGCCCCAAAGACATCGCAGATAGTGTTACAGAAGCGGGAGCAGCAGCCTCTGCAGCACTTGAATATATAAGAGAGAAGAGCTGGCCCTCGGAGGAGTTTAAAGAGACCATCCCATCGGAGGGAGAGCCGAGGGTAGGTGTATTCGTATGCCATTGTGGGTCGAATATCGCAGGGGTAGCAGATGTTAAATTGCTCGCTGAAGAGGCTGGAAAGATCCCTGGCGTAGTCCACTCTGAAGATCTTAGATTTGCATGCGCAGGAGTATATACAAAGTACATTGAAGAAGTTATTAAAGAGAAGAAGATAAATAGGCTCGTCGTAGCCGCATGCTCTCCTAAAACTCATACAAACGTATTTACTGGAGCTGCGATGAGGGCAGGCTTAAACCCCTACCTATTCGAGATGGCGAATATAAGAAATCTAGATACATGGGTTCATGCAGCTTATCCGAAGGAGGCAACAGAGAAAGCTCTAGACATGATAAAGATGGCGGTCGCCAAGGCGAAGCTGCTCAAGCCGCTTCACGTCGTCAAGCTTCCAGTAACTAGAAGAGCATTAGTCGTTGGAGGAGGTGTAGCAGGGATGGCGGCGGCCACCAGCTTGGCTCGTCAAGGTTTCGAAACATACCTTGTAGAAAAAGAAGATCGGTTGGGAGGACTATTGAGATACTTGGATACCATAGCGCCAGAGAATATTAAGGCAGAAGACCTCCTCAAAGAGATGGAGAGAGAACTATATGATTCTGGGGTAAGGGTAATTCTCGGAGCAAAGATAGAGTCTGTCAGCGGATATATTGGAAACTTCTTGGTAAACCTATCTAATGGAGAGAAGCTAGAGGTTGGGTCGATTATACTGGCTACAGGTGCGAAACCCTATCAACCTCAAGGCCCATTCCAATCAAATGGTGGCCAGATAATTACTTCACTAGACTTAGATGGACGGCTCAAGAATGGAGATAACATGGATGCCAAGAACGTTGTCTTCATAGGATGTGTAGGATCTAGATATGATTCAAAAGGCTGCTCTAGATTCTGCTGTCAAGTAATGATAAAGCAGGCTGTAAAGTTGAGAGAGATTGGAAAGAATGTGTTCATACTATACAAGGATATTAGAACTTATAGTAGGAAGGCGGAAGAATTATATGAAAAGGCTAGATCTCTTGGAGTAAGATTCATAAAATATGACCCTGAGAAAAGGCCGGAAGAAGCGGTAAAGATAGAGAATGGATTTGTAACTGTTAGAGATGAACTACTTGGAGAAGATATCCAGATACCTGCCGACCTAATAGTCTTAAACATAGGCTTAACACCGAACGATGATATAAATCCAATAGTAGAACAGTTGAAGATAGCGAGAGATGAGGCAGGTTTCCTACTCGAACTCCATCCGAAGCTGGGTCCAGTAGAATCTATGGTGGGAGGAGTATTCTTGGCGGGAACAGCTCAAAACCCCAAAGATGTAAGGGAAGCGATCACTCAAGGTCTAGCCGCTGCAGCCAAAGCATCCGCACTACTCGCTAAAGATACTATCGATAAGGAGCCTCTAATGCCCAGGATCAACTATGATAAATGTACCTACTGTCAAAGATGTGTCCAAGTATGCACCTTCTCTGCTTTAAGAGGAGAGTTAAGAAAGAGTCTCGAGCTTATCAGTGCCCTCTGTCAAGGTTGTGGATGCTGCTCAGCTGAATGTATGGTTGGAGCGATAGAGGCTCCAGGATTTACAGATGAACAGATCATTGCTCAGATAGATGCAGCTCTAGAAGATAAACCTTATGAGAAAGCTATAGTGTTCGCATGTAACTGGTGCTCTTATGCGGGAGCAGACCAAGCAGGTATAGAGAAGCTCCAGTATCCTCCAAGCTCTAGAGTCATCAGGACTATGTGCTCTGCCAGGATCTCACAGAAATTCATATTGAGAGCATTCGAGAAGGGTGCGGCAGTGGTAATGGTTACGGGATGCTGGCCCCAAGACTGCCACTATAATTACGCCAACCTCAATACCGAGAAGAGGTTTAGGCAGTGGAGAAAGATGCTTGAGGCGAGAGGCATAAACCCTGAGAGACTGATACTCCACTGGAACAGTGCAGCCGAGAGCAAGAGGTGGGCGGCGAAGATGAAGGAGGTTGATGAGCTGATAAGAAAGATTCCGAGAGAAGAGATTATCGAGACAATCCAGAAGATTGGAGGTGTAAAGAAGTGAGCAAGACTGTAATGGTAAACCTGGAGTTTATGGAGAAACTTTCACAACTAACAGCAAATACATCTAATTATTGTTATCAATGTGGAACATGTACCGCCTCATGTCCATTCAATATTCTTAAGCCTGACACGATAAATCCTAGAAAGATAGTAAGGAGAGCTCTTCTCGGAGTACAGTATGATGATGGAAGCCTTTGGCTCTGCTCTACATGTGGATTATGTGAAGCTAAATGTCCATGGAGTATAAGGATACCTGAAGTAGTTAGAGCCTTCAGACAGCTTGCGGTAGAGAAAAGAAAGATACCTCAGAAACTAGAAGAGACACTCTGGATGATATATGAAGATGGAACAGCCTTCCCAGGCTCTAGTGTTGAGAGAGCTTCATGGATTGAGGGGATGAAGATCAAGGATGCCCTAAAAGAGAAGGTTAAGGTCCTACTATATGTGGGATGCTTAACATCATTCGATAAGAGACTGCAGAAGATTGCAAAGTCTCTAGCAGCCGTACTAGCTAAAGCAGAAGTAGATTTTGGAATACTAGGTAGAGAGGAGAGATGCTGTGGAGATGTAGTATACAATATTGGAGAAGAAGCTTTCCTAGAAGAACTGGCCACCCAAAATATTGAGAGATTTAACAGAACAGGTGCAGAGAGCATCATTACAATCTCACCCCACTCTGCCCACATGTTTAAGAAGATATATCCAAGATATGGATTAAAAATCCCTGCAATGCATTATATCGAGTTTCTAGCAGACCTTATCGAGAGAGATAAGATAAGGTTGGAGAAGCCTGTAAACGGCGTGGTAACAGTACATGATCCATGCTATCTTGGAAGATATCTGAAGTTATATGAAGAGCCGAGGAAGATGCTCTCAAACATACCGGGTCTAAAAATCGTTGAGATGAAGGATAACAGGGAGAATACGATATGCTGTGGAAGTGGAGGTGGAAGACACTTCCTCGAGACCCATGAAGAGAGGCTCAGCCATTACAGGATAGCGCAGGCGGCTGAAACAGAGGCTAAGACCATCGTAGCCCCATGCCCCTTCTGCATACAGAACTTTGAAGACAGCATAAAGATAAAGAGACTAGATATGAATGTTAGAGACGTAGTAGAGCTTATCAACCTCTCTGTAAGTTAAGATATAGAGATGATTGGAGATTATTATAGTGGAATATGGGTATTTTTAGAAAGGCGTAGAGACCAGATAGCCGAGCCATCCCTTGAAGTATTGGGAAAAGCACGACAGCTAGCCGATAAGCATAGAGATGAACTAGTAGGGTTGATAGCTGGCTCTCATAATCTAGATGGTCTCGGCGAACAAGCAATACAGTATGGAGCCGACAAGGTCTACATAATCGAAGACCCACTACTAGAAGAGTACTCAACTATTCCATTTGCAGAAGCATTATCGAGAACCATCACTAGATATAAGCCGAATATACTACTTTATCCAGCTACCAGGAATGGTAGAGATCTAGCAGGAAGAATATCTGCAAAGCTCAATCTCGGACTGTCAGCCAACACCGTATGGCTAGACATCTTAGAGGATGGATCTCTATTAGCCGGGGTCCCCGGGTTCGGAGGCTCGATAATGGCGGTAACAAAATGTTTAACGAGACCTCAGATGGCCACGGTGAGACCTGGAGCATTCCCGAAACCCCGTCCAGACTCATCTAGAAAAGGTATAATTGAAAGAGTAGATGTAGGTAAGCTTCCAGAACCTAGAACCGTTGTAATAGAGAGGATGACTTTTGAGGTTGAAGATATAAGCAAAGCTGAGATGATAGTTGTTGCTGGCGCAGGCGTTAGAGATAGGGTCGAGATGGTTAAGGAGCTTGCTGAAGAACTGGGATGGGCATTTGGAGCATCTAGACCCCTCTCAGATGAAGGCCTCGTTCCTAGAGATATCTTTATCGGGGCGACTGGAAAGGTGGTCAGACCTAAGATCGCATTGATAATAGGTGTTAGCGGTGCAGCTCACTTCATCTCAGGGATAGCTGAAGCAGAGAAGATAATCTCGATAAACATCGACCCGGAGGCACCTATACACAGCTACTCAGACTACTCGATAGTTGGAGATGGATACAAGATAGTTCCAAAACTCTTAGAGAAGCTAAGGATGTGAAGTAAGATGATGCATGTGATAGTATGTATGAAGATTACTCCAAAATCTGAACAAGTTAAGCTAGACCCATCGACAAAGACGATAATAAGAGAAGGGGTAGAGAATGAGATAAACCCTGCAGATAAGAATGCATTAGAAGCCGCCCTACAACTTAAGGATAAACATAATTGTAAGGTAACCGTGCTTGGGATGGGGCCACCGATCTGGGAACCCTTCATGAAGCTGGCGATCGCTATGGGAGCAGATGATGCAGTTCTAGTATCAGATAAAGCTTTTGCAGGAGCAGATACATTAGCGACTAGTAGAACACTGGCAGAAGCAATAAAGAAGATAGGAGAATATCATATAATATTGTGTGGAGAAGAGTCTAGTGATGCTGGAACAGGTCACGTCCCCCCAAGCATCGCAGAGTTCCTAAACATACCCCAGATAACCTACGTTAATAGTGTTGAGATAGTTGATGGTAAGATTAGAGCGAAGAGAGTGCTTGAAGGAGCATATGAAGTCCTAGAATGTGGCCCTCCAGTTCTACTATCTATCGAGTATGGATCTAATACACCGCGATTTCCTGATTTTAGAAGAAAGAGATGGGCGGATAAAGAATTCAAGCTTAAAGTCTTGAGTATAAAGGATCTACAACTTAACGAGGAGGAGGTAGGGTTGAAGGGAAGCAGAAGTATCGTAGAAGAATTGAGAGAGATGGGTTTGAAAGAGAGGGCTAGACAGAAGATTACAGGGTCGGAGGATGAGATCGTATCCCAGATACTTGACATCATCAGGCCATACATCAAAAAGTAAGATAAGACATAATAATTCCAAACCTCATATTTGTATCTGGACGATATGCATAATCAGACCATCATAGTGGTATGGGAAGGAGTGGAGGGAGCTGGGAAGACAACCCTTCTAAAGAAGACTTCAGAGATCTTAGAATCGATGAATCTTAAAACTATATCTTATAAGACTCCAAGCGATACACCAACTGGAGTATTTGCAAAGAAGTATGGGAATAGGCTTGAGATCGACCATCTGACCCGAATGCTCCTATTCTTGGCCAATACATCTGACGACTCAGCCAGAATGAAGAAAGATATAGAACTCAACAATCCCGACTACTACTTCATAGATAGATACTACTTATGCTCTATAGTTTATGGATTTGCACTATCTAGATCGAGGGGAGAAGATGTTGGAGAAATAGAGCTTATACAGATGATCAACCTAATCGAGAAGGCTGGATCAAAGATCTTGTTGAAACCCGATATCTACGTTATAGTTGATGTTGTAGAAGAGGATAGGAGGAGAAGATTGGAAGGTAGAGGGGAACAGAAAAGTATTGTAAGTATGGAAGATGTGATAGAGCAGGATACGACTCTACAGGATTTTGTCAGAGGATTCTATAGGGTCCTCTACGAAACTGGTAAGATGAGATTGATCTGGATAGAGAATGTTGAGGGAAGGTTGGAAGAGGCCGCCTGGAAGGTAGTCAATGAGTTATTGGAATTGAGGAAGTCTTACATAACATCTTTAAGCTAGATGGAAGAATATGGAGGATGATGGCTGAGCTAACTAGAACATTCATCGCGGTAGACTTTGATAATCCACTCATAATCAGTAGAGTTCAAGATATTCAGAGAGAGTTGAGAAGTTCGGGGATAGTGGCTAAGGATGTTGAGCCTGAAAACCTCCATCTTACACTTTGGTTCTTTGGAGAGGTAACACAAGAGAAGCTTAGGATCTTGATGGAGGAAGTAAGAAAGATCAGCTTCAAACAATTCGAGTTGATGGTTAGAGGGCTCAGATACTTTCCAGGAGGAGATAGGATAAATGTCCTCTGGATAGGGGTTGAAGATAGACAAGACATGCTGAGAAATATTCTCGACCAGTTGGTGAACAATCTTAAAAAGAAGGGTTTTAAATATGATGAGAGAGGTTTCACACCCCATCTCACAATAGCCAGAGTAAAATATATCCAAGATAAGCAGAAAGCTCTCAAAACTATTCAGAATCTGAGCGATGTTGATTTAGGTGTTCAGATAGTATCATCGGTAAAACTTAAGAAGAGTGTATTAACGAGCAGAGGCCCCATCTATAGTGACCTTCTAGTCGTGGAGGCTGAGAAGAATCCTTGAACATAGACGATGTAATAGATGAGGCTCTCAAGATATATAAACCCTCTAAAGAAGAAGAAGATCATCTTCTCATGATAGCGGATAAAATAATTAGAGGAGTTGAAGAAGAAGCCTCAAGATACAGAGGTATACTCAAGATATCTCTAGAAGGCTCGCTTGCGAAGGGGACATGGATTAGAGGTAGAGAAGAAGTCGATATATTCGTCCATTTTGATCCTAGGAAACCACGAGAAGAGATGGAGGATGAGATAATCGAGTTAGGATTCAAGGTCTTGAAGAATTTAGATGGAGAACCTAGGCTTATGTACGCCGATCACCCATACGTGGAGAGCAGGATAAACAATATCATAGTAAATATTGTTGCATGTTATAGTACTGAGCCATCTAAATGGATAAGCGCAACAGATAGAACACCCTATCATACAAGATATATTCTCGAGAAGATGGATGAAAATCTAAGAGATGATGTAAGATTGATGAAAGCCTTCATGGTTGGGTGTAAAATATATGGAGCAGAGATAAAGATCAGAGGTTTCAGCGGCTACCTTACAGAGCTACTTACACTAAACTATAGAGGCTTCAAAAATAGTCTTGAAGCAATATCCAGATGGAAACCTCCAATAATAATAGATATAGAGAGGAACTTTACCTCTGTTGAAGAAGTATCTAGTCTATTTCCAAAACAACCCTTAATCGTGATAGATCCAGTTGATAAGTTTAGGAACGTGGCCTCAGCGGTATCAGAGGAGAAACTATACGAGCTTATACTCGCCTCAAAACTCTTTCTAAGGTCTCCAAGTCTAAAATTCTTTACTGTAGAGGAGCATCACCCTAAATCATCCATACTAAAGAAGATGGTGAAAAATAGGTCTTTCATTGCGTTATTCTTCAAGTTATCAAAGTGGAAGCCTCCAGACATCTTGTGGGGAGAGATCAAGAAGAGTGAAAGAGGAATTAGAAGAGCACTTGAGAAAAATGGTGTTAAGGTTTACAGGTCTGCCTCTTGGACAGATGAAGAGAAGAAATGTCTGATAATACTTGAGCTAGAATCTAACATGCTCCCAAGTTTAGAAGTTCATGAAGGTCCACCCGTAGACCATCCCAACTCTCTAGAATTCTTAGACAAGTGGAAAAATAGAAAAGATAAGATTGCAGGTCCATGGATACATGGATCGAGACTATACATTCTTAGGCTTAGGAAGATAACTGAAGTCAAAAAAATATTGAGGAGAGAGATTGATGGGGATAGAGTTGCGTTGGCTAAGGGGTTAGCAGAAGATATTAAGAAAGGTAGGATCTTCACATCTATAGAGAGATTGGTTAGATATGATCAGCTTTCCACATTCATCTACGAATTTCTAAATGCTCATCCTCCCTACTTATAATCATGTTTCTCAAGACGAATCTAGAAGATGATGAAGCATTTCCCATAGGCAGAGAGTGATGATGGAGGAGAACATCGAGTCGAGTATACGCCTTAGAGATTTATGGGATAGGAGAGACCTTATAGTCCAACTGGCTTATCCATCACAAGAGATAGAGTATGCATCATCAATACTTAGAGAACTTGAATCACTTCAAGTTGACTCGATCTTCATCGTTAAAGATACTAAAACATCTTTAAAACTTCTTGGAAAAGGATATAGAGGAATCGTGCTGAAAGCCTCGTATAATGATACTATCTCTACCGTCAAGATACTTAGAACCGATTCGAGTGTATCCTCTATGTATAGAGAAGCTGAGATGATGATGCTCGCTAACTCTAAAAATATTGGACCAAAAATATATGCTTTTTCTAAGCACGTAATACTGATGGAATACATAGATGGAGTAAGTTTTGATGCATGGTTGGATAATCTCGATGAGAATGATGAAGGTTCTCTTAGAAGAATTCTGAAGACCATCTTGGAGCAAGCTAGAAGACTAGATGAGATAAATCTTGATCATGGAGAGCTGAGCAATCCGAGAAGACACGTAATGATAAGAAAAACGGGTTCAGCAGTAATACTAGACTTCGGTAAGGCGAGCCTAACCTCCAAGCCTAAAAATGTTACTTCACTCTTTAGCTACATATCTCATGGAAAGCATCATAGAAAGATTATGAGAATGTTACATCTAGTAGATATACCCAGACATGTCATTAGAGAATATAAAGAAAATCCAACTAGAGAAAGATTTGAAGAGATCATAAAAATCCTAAACCTGTTGGATAGATAGTCCTATCCAAGAAGATTAGATTATGTTTTTATATCATTCTTCATGAAATAGTCTTAGAATATCGTAAGCGTGTTAGCGATGTTTAAAGAAGAGATAAGAGAGAGGATCTGGAGGATTCTAGAGGAAGAGGGAGTCGCTAGATTTCCCAGACCTGTACATGGTAGGATTCCCAATTTTGAAGGAGCCGAGATTGCTGGAAGAAGGATCACGGAGCTTGATGAGTTTAAGAAGGCTTACGTAGTCAAGGTTAGCCCAGACTCTCCCCAATACATCATCCGTTTAACATGTTTAAAGCATGGGAAGACCCTCATAATGCCTACGCCTAGGTTGAAGGAGGGATTCCTACTACTAGACCCATCGAGAATCCCTGAAAAATATTATGATAAAGCTGCGACCATTAGAGGAGCATTCACATTTGGAGAAAAGATAGATCCTGTGAAGCTTCCTGAGATAGATTTTATAACGGTTGGCTCGGTAGCTGTAGGTAGAGATGGTTCAAGGATCGGGAAAGGAGAAGGATATAGTGAGTTAGAATATGCGATCTTAAGAGAATATGGAAAAATAGATGAGAAGGTTCTCGTTACCACGAATGTACATGATCTCCAAGTTCTCGAGAATTTGCCGCAAGACCCATTCGATGTCCCGGTTGATATAATTGCTACACCGAGTAGATTGATCCGGGTGACTGAGAAAAGACCTAAACCTACAGGTATAATCTGGAGTATGTTAGATGATGATAAGCTTAGAGAGATACCCCTACTTAGATCTATGAAGAGTAGAGGAAGGTTGTAATCATTCATCTACTAGAGTATCGTATGCTAGTAGGCTGTAACGCTCTTTACACTAGGTATCTTCAACATCTTATTTACACCTTCACCTGAGAGAGGCTTATCTAATATAAGTATGAGCTTAGGCTCTGGGAAGAGTTCAGGATCCTCAGCGACTGCTTGTCTAATAGATATCTTCTCATCAGCGATTATCTTTGCTGCTCCTGCAAGTATCCCAGCAGCACTTGGATCAGCTCTAATCTCTACAACATAGTATCCAAGCTCTTTTGCTATAGGTACGAGAAGAGCCCCGGCAGGCTTAATCCCTGTAAAGATCTTCCTAAGCTCGTTATCCGCTAATATGTATTCAACTGTCTTTCTTACTATCCTTCTATCTACCCCGGCTGCTCTAGCTATAGATGCATCAGGTATCTCTACAGACCCGATCGTTATCTTACCATCTTCAGTTACTCCAACCCCATACTCAATCATGATCCTTATTACCTTGAGTCTAGCGGGAAAATCCTTCAATTTACTTGATATCTTTCGCCACATACCCCACATATATTCTTGATTGTATAGTTATATGCATTCCTCTACCATTTTTGCGTTTTTATACTGAACCTAAGGTATAAATATGAGCTTTGACGCTAATTTTAGTACAGTGATGTATATGATCAAGAAGGTTTTACTAACAGAAGACGAGATTCCTAAACAGTGGTACAATATCTTACCAGACCTTCCGAAACCACTCCCTCCACCCATAGACCCATCCACTAGAGAGCCAATCCAGCCTAAGAAGCTTGAAGCGATATTTCCAAAAGCATTGATCCAGCAAGAACTCTCACAGGATAGATGGATACCTATTCCCGATGAAGTCAGAGAGGCGTATAGGTTATGGAGACCGACACCGCTGTATAGGGCTACCAGATTGGAGAAGGCTCTTAAAACTCCTGCAAGGATATACTATAAGTATGAAGGGGTCAGCCCACCCGGCTCGCATAAACCGAATACCGCTATAGCTCAAGCATACTATAATCTGAAGGAAGGTGTAGAAGTTTTGACTACTGAGACAGGGGCTGGACAGTGGGGATCAGCTCTAGCCTTCGCTACCAATCTATTCAATATGAAAGCGAGGATATACATGGTCAAGGTAAGCTATGAGCAGAAGCCTTACAGAAAGATTATGATGGAGGCTTGGGGTGCAGAGGTTATTCCGAGCCCGAGCAATATGACGAGGGTTGGAAGATCGATATTGGAGAAAGACCCGAATAATCCGGGAAGCCTAGGTATAGCTATAAGTGAAGCGATCGAGGATGCAGTTACCCATGAAGGCGTAAAATACTCTCTTGGAAGCGTATTGAACCATGTATTACTTCATCAGACAGTTCAAGGACTAGAAGCTAAAAAACAGTTAGAATCCATAGATGAGTATCCAGACATTATTGCTGGATGCGTCGGTGGAGGAAGTAGCTTCTCAGGATTATTCTGGCCATTCTACTATGATGTAGTCTCTGGAAAGGCTCCGAAGAAGATTAGATTTGTTGCTACAGAGCCTACCGCTTGTCCAACTATGACCAAAGGAATCTACACCTACGATTTCGGCGACACTGCTAAATTAACCCCCCTACTCCCGATGTACACTTTAGGATCCGATTTTATTCCAGCCCCGATCCATGCGGGAGGTCTTAGATACCATGGAGACGCTCCAACCTTATGTCTACTTCTGAGAGAGGGGGTCATAGAGCCTTTCGCATATGATCAGGTCTCGGTATTTGATGCAGCTACCCTATTCGCTAAGACAGAAGGGATCATACCGGCTCCAGAACCATCCCACACGATAAAATTTGTGATCGATGAGGCTTTAAGAGCTAAACAAGAAAACTTAGAAGAGGTTATCTTATTTAACTTATGTGGCCACGGATACTTCGACCTTAAAGCATATGAAGAATACTTCAATGGAAACCTTAAGCCTTATCACTATCCTGAAGAGATGATAGAGAAATCTATACAAAAGCTTATAAATGAGCTTCCATGGATAAAAGACCTACCCTACATTAAAGTTAAGTAGTAGCTTTTATGGAATATGTTAAAGGTTAGGAGGTGTTCGATATTTCAGATAAGGGTCTTAATTACGGACAGACTACATGAAGATGCCATAAGACTCTTATCTAGCTATAATGGTATAAAGTTCGACTATAAACCCGATATCTCTAGAGATGAACTGTACAGGCTAATCGGAGAATATGATGGATTAGTAGTTAGAAGTAGAACAAAAGTGACTAGAGAGGTCTTGGAGAGGGCTGACAAGCTAAAAGTTATCGTAAGAGCTGGAAGCGGGCTAGACAATATCGATTTAGACACAGCCTGTAGACTCAATATTAAAGTTTTAAATACCCCTGAATCCGTAGCATCATCCGTCGCAGAATTAACTTTAGGTTTAATAATAATGCTATCCCGCAGACTCTACAAGGCTGTAGAATCATTAAAGAAAGGTGAATGGTTGAAGAATCAATTAGTAGGATCTGAATTAAGGGATAAGAAGATAGGGATTATAGGAGTAGGAAATGTCGGTAGAAGAGTTGCTGAGCTAGCGGCAGCCTTCAAGATGAAGCCGTTGCTCAACGATATAATCACAATAGATGGAGAATTTGTAGAAAAAGTAGATGGAGAGATTGTAGATCTTGAAACACTCTTAAGAGAATCCGATTACGTCTCTCTACACCTACCACTAAATAATTCAACTAGACGAATGATCAGAGAACCAGAGTTTAAGCTTATGAAAAAGACGGCTTTCTTCATAAATACCGCTCGTGCAGAGATAGTAGACTCAGAAGCTCTATATAAAGCTCTGATAGAAGGATGGATCGCGGGAGCAGCATTAGATGTCTATGAAGTTGAACCTCCAATAGACTTAAAACTTCTCAAGCTTGAGAATGTCATCTGTACACCTCACATAGGTGCACAGACTGAAGAAGCAGGGAGGAAAGCATCTATTCAAGCTATCAAGCTTGCATCATCATATCTATTGGAAGATGTTTGCAGTAGTGGGGTGGAATAAGATTGAGGCTCTTACTTACACCTGGCCCAGTAGATCTACATCCAAGAGTTAGGAGAGCTCTTTCGAGACAAGTGATTAGTCATAGATCCTCAGACTTCCATGAATTGGTTAAATCAATAGTAGAGAATGCGAGGAAGATCTTTAAGACAGATGGAGACATATTCATATTATCTTCTTCTGGAACACTTGGAGTAGAATGCGCTATAGCTAATAGCATCGATGCTGGAGAGAAGATACTTATCCCTGTCTATGGAGTATTTGGGGAGAGGATGGCGGAGACCGCCACCCAGTATGGTGGAAAAGTTTCGAGAATAGATCTTGAGTGGAATAGGGCGTTGAGCCGAGAAGTTCTCGAGGAAGCACTTCCTCGAGAGAATGATCTAAACGTTGTATCATTCGTCCATAATGAAACATCTACTGGAACTATGGTAAAAGATTTAGATAAGGTTTCTGATATTGTGAAGAAACATGATAAGCTTCTCATAGTAGACGCCATCTCATCTCTTGGAGGAGTACCCATATATGTAGATAGGCAAGGTATAGACCTCTGCATAGTAGGTGCACAGAAATGTCTTGGAGGACCTCCAGGTATAACCCTAGTATCTGTAAGTGATGATGCTTGGAAGAAGATAATGAGTAAATCCTCTAAGACACCTTCCTACATAGACTTGAAGAAGCATAAACATTTTATGGAGAAGTTCGAGACTCCATTTACACCAGCTGTAAACCTCATGTATGGTCTAGATGAAGCATTAAAGATAATTATAGAAGAAGGAGTGGAGAACTGGTGGCAGAAGCATAGTGATTGTTCACAACTATTGTATAATATCTTGGAGTCTACAGGATTTAAGATATATTCGATGGAAAACTATAGGTCGATTACAGTAGCCTCGGCTCTTCCTCCGAATGGAGTAAGCCCTAGGATAATTGTAGAAGAATTGGAGAAGAATGGTGTAACGATCGCTGAAGGGATGGGGAAGCTCAAAGACAAGATAGTAAGAGTAGCATGTATGGCGAATATAAATAAGAGAAAGATAAGATACTTTGGAGATATATTAAAACAGGTTGTAGAAGGTCTGGAGAAACGTATAGATACCATTGTATGAACAATATACCTCTGCACCTCTCTAATCTCTACTTAATCAAGTATATTATTTATTACTGGTGAAAGATTGAGGATTAAATGATCACTCGATATAAAATTAGATTGCTTAGAACTCTGGATTCAATCTGACCTCATATTATTGTTGAAGATATTTTCGGAAAAGGTTTTTAAATGCTTCACCCAGAAAAATCTGAGAATGTTCTCAAGGAAGGTTTTACTTATAATAGCTTTTACATCATATATTTTCTATGCGGTTCTAGCAACAGAGATAGGTCCAGTTCTCCCAGAGATAAGGATTGAACTTAACCTAAGCCAAGCTATAATAGGAATTATTGCCGGTCTACAATCTTTAGCTGGAATCTTAGCAGTCCTCGGAGGATTTTTATCCGACATCTTTGGGAGGACACGGTTTATATCTATCTCTTTAGCGATGATGGGGGTAGGCGCTATATTCATATCAACCTCTCCAACAGCATTGACGATTGGATTATCGTTCTTCATTATGGGAACCGGTTTCTCTTTTTTTGAAGCATCAGTAAATGCATATATCTCAAACTTATTCTCAGAGAAGAGAGGAATGTCTATGAATATACTCCATATAGGCTGGAGTGTAGGGTCGACCGCCGGACCACTTGTAGCTGCTATCATGATTCTAACGTATGGTAGTTGGAGATTAGGATACCTACTAATAGTCCCTTTAATAGTAATATTTTCTATCGTTTTCGGAGTCCTTATCCCAAAAACTTCTGATACATTATCTATGAAAGAGAAGGAAGAACTAGATCAAAAATATTCAAAGAAGAATATTATGATAAGTTCATTACCTATCATTCTTGCATCTTTCTTGCTGATGGCCAGTAAGCTTGGGATGAACAATTGGCTACCATACATACTCCGAGATCAAGGGGGAACCATAATAGAATCTAGTCTAACTATTAGCATATTCTGGATGCTGATCGGGATTGGGAGAATAATATGGGCGCCATTCGTAGATAGGATAGGTTTCTGGAAAACAATAACACTTAATAGTATAGGTGCTCTTATACTCTTTATATTTGCAGCCTTACCAATCCCACTATACTTCAGGATGATTTTGTACTCGATCGCTGGCTTACTCATGGGGCCATTATACCCAACGCTACTAGCATGCGGTACTAAACTTTATCCAGAGAGAAGTGGAACCTTAGTAGGAGCTATCTATGCATCAGGTATGCTTGGAACAGTCTTCTCCACAATTATTATCGGGCTTATTATAGAGAGGCTAGGAACAACTATAGCTCAAATAATATTTCCAATCTCTATAGGTTTCATCACGATTATTTCATACCTCTCTATCAGATATGATATAGGAAAAGTATCTAGAACATCAACAGGATAATAAAACTTCTAAGATGAAAAAAGTAATTAAAACCCTAGAAAAATAATTTGGTAGTGGGGCCGTGGTCTAGCATGGCTATGACTCCAGCCTGGGGAAATTAGATTATAGAACGCTGGAAATCCTGGGTTCGAATCCCAGCGGCCCCACTCCCCCAGAACAGGAAGATATTCTATTTTTCATAAGAAGACATGTCTAATCAGATAAGCCTTAAGATTAACGATGTATGAAGACCCTGCTCACTCTGCTATAATAAATGATTTTACTTCAAGTTCTATCTAGAACAAATCTAAAACAAGTTACCGAGTTTAGAAAAATTTTCTCTCGTATAGAGACCTATAAGTTCAGAAAATCTTTATCACTAGATTGTTTTTGGCTGATAGTTTGAAATCTTTCTTATAATTTCTTCAACTTCATATTTTGTAGGTAAACCTGTTTGAGCACCGACCTTAGTGATCTTTACAGCAGCCGTGGCATTCGCCCAGATTACAGCCTCTTCAATGGGGTGCCCTTGTGAGAGAGCTGCAGCTAAACCTGCAATAAATGCATCTCCAGCACCTGTAGTATCTACTACGTCGACCTTAAAAGATGGATAGTGTACTGCCTTCTCATGAGATACTAATAATGCTCCATGACCTCCTAGTGTAATTATCACGTACTTGACACCTTTCTCAATCAATCTTCTGCCAGCTCTTACAGCTGTTGGTATATCTCTAATATCTAATCCTGTTAATTGGGAGGCTTCTACCCTATTAGGTGTGATTATCTCAATATATTTGAAGATTTCATCTGATAGTAGGGATGCTGGTGCAGGGTTCAGAATAACTGTTTTACCCTTCGATGAAGCAAGTTTACTGACATAAATATTAATGTTCATAGGTATCTCTAATTGGAGAAGGATTATACGTGAATTAAGTATAGCGTCTAATGCATCATTAATATCTTCTTCCGTTATCCAATAATCTGCTCCAGGATCGATCATAATCATATTCTCACCTGTATTTATGTTCAAGATTATGAAGGCTACGCCGGTATTATGTTCATCATCAATCTTTACATGCGTGGTATCAACACCTGAATTCTTAAAATTATTTAAAAGAAATTCACTAAAATCTTTTCCTATCCTGCCGATCATGAAGGTTCTCACCCCAAGCCTACCACATCCAACTGCTTGATTCGCTCCCTTACCGCCTGGTGAAACCTGGAACCCTCTCCCGTATATCGTCTCTCCAATCATAGGAAATCTATCAACCTTTATATAGAAATCGACATGGATACTCCCGACAACCGCTATACCCATAACTATCCAACCCTCTCAGTCTCGATAATAATATTTATTCTTTAAATGATGGTGGGAAAACAGATAGTTACAGTCCTCTTTCATGTTTTCTGGAAGAACGATGTCTTACAAATCACCTGAAAAATATGGAAGAATCTACACCTAATACAAAATATCTGGTGTGATTCAATGATTAAATACAAGTAAGGATTAATCAAGATGGAGGCTATTTTCTCTATGGAAAAGCTTGAGATCGGGAATCTTTACTCTATGATTCAGAAACTTTCCAATTTTGGATGTAGATGGCTAGATAGTGATGGTGAGAATAATGCTAGACAGTTCATATTGGATAAATTTGAGGAATTTGGATTGGAAAACATCTCTCGCGAATATTTTCTATGTCATAACTATATACCTAAAGAATATGGATTAAAAGTATTATCACCTACAAAGCTAGACTTAGTATGCAAGCCATTGGAGTACTCTGGAAATTCGGAGGTTGAAGGTGAACTTGTCTTCTTAGGAGAATTCAAGGAAGATGATGCAAACACCATCTCAAACCTCAATATCGATCTAGAAGGAAAGATATGCCTTATAGTTTCAGATACGCCTGCTTTCTTCATACCTGCATTAGCAGAGAGAGGAGCTATTGGGATTATTGTTGCATCAGAAGCCCCCGATAATCTAATAAGAATGTTAGCAGCTAAATCTTATCCTCCCAATTTTGATGATCCTAGTAAGTGGAAGGTAGAGCTTCCAGGAGTTTCAATATCTAAACGAGATCTTTATAGACTCCTATCCTTTACTAGTTCAGGAAAGGTAGTCGTGAGAATAGAACACCGATGGGAGAGTAAAATTTCTGAGACTTGTAACATTCTTGGTGTAGTAGAGGGAGATACCGATGAATCGATCGTTGTAGGAGCTCATTATGATTCCCAGATGAAGACTATTGGTGTCTGGGACAACTTGACAGGGCTTACCACATTAATAGAGCTTGCAAGGATCTTCTCAAAGGTGAAAGTCCATAGAAGAATAATTTTCGTAGCCTTCGGTGCTGAAGAAATTGGCTTATGGGGTTCAGCATTCTTCGTAGATAAACGTAGAAGCGAATTAAGAGAGAACTGCATCGCTATGTTCTGTTTAGATGCTTTGAGTAGTGCCTTCCCTGCAGAGAAGAGTCTTTGGTCAGAAGGAAAAATAAGAGAGTTTATAATCCAGAGAGCTCGAGAGTACGGCACACCGATCGATAATGTGAAAGAACCTATTCTAAGCTATAGCGATTACTATCCGTTTGTGGTCGAGGGTATACCTGTAGCGATGCTTTGGGAATACCCACCAATAAATCCATATTATCATACAGAAAAAGACTTGTTGAAATATGTAGATATAAGTAGACTTCATTCAATGGGTGAATTAAATAGAAAAATTATTGGGGAAGTAAATAGTGTAGGATACCGATTTTGAGAATCCAGATCACTATCCATAGAACCATGGTTCTACAACGTTAGACCAGACCGGTATTGTCTTATAGTTTTCAGGCGTTACAGCCACTGCACGACAAACAATCCATCTATGACCATGTAGTTCGGCGCAGACCGTCGGAGCCCAATATTGATCTCTGAAAGGTCTAACACCTTTAGGTGTCTCTATATCTTCTACAAATAGATTGTAACTTCCATCTGGTTGTGGTCCAAGTTTCTTTGTTGGATCGGAGATTATAGGTTGCCCGATCTCGGGTAGCGCTCTCTCCCCTTGTTCCTTAATAATTCTCAGACATTTTAGTGCTAATGCGCCATAGAACAGGTTTGGTTGGTCCATCACTAGATCTACAAACCCTTCTCCTATCAACGGCATAATGCTTGGAGACGAGTCAATACCTATAACAGGTATATGTCCCTCTTTACCTCTTGGAACTGCTTTTTCAAGAGACTTCAAAGCCTCAACTGCTCCGAGAGTCTTGTTTAAATCTGTAGACATTATAAGGTCTGGAAAACCATGGGCAAGGATCGCCTCCGTCGTCGCCTTCTTACCTGTCTCTACAGAATGATATCCAGTGAACTCGAGAATCTCGACATCGTATTTTTTGATGATATCTATGAATCCCCTCGCTCTAGCCATCTGAACAGGGTTCTCTGCTACGTCTCTCATCACAAATATCGTACCTTCAATCTTCCCTCCATTCTTTTCAACGAACTTAACATATTCTTCAGCTAATTGTTGCCCAATCTTAAAATTGTCCACAAGTATACTTATGCTTATCTTCTTTGTATTTGCACTCCCATCATAGGTAACGACTGGAACTCCCCTATTAACTGCTTCCTCGATCACGGCTACAGCGCCATCTTCAGTACATGGACAGCCCATGATACCGTCAACACCTTGAGCAAGCATATATCTAATATCCTTATTCTGAGATTCTTGGGAACCTCTTGGATCTAATGTTAACACGGTATCTCCAACATATTGAGCATAGTATACTAGAGCTCGGTTAAGAGCGATATACCACTCATCGGTCATAACATATGGAGAGTCTCCCCATAAATACCCTTTTTTCCTAGCAACGGTGGGAGTAGGTGGTGAAATAGCTGTGGTTGCTAGATATGTTCCAAGACTTCCCGCCACTATCCCTGCAGCTATCCCGACTCCAACTTTAGCCCCAGTACTTAGTGCCTCTCTTCTCGTTACACGTTTACTTAGAATATCTCTCTTCATATCAGTTTCTCGATTTTTATAAAGTTGAGAATTATTTATTTATTTCTTCTTAATATTTATTCTCATATCTTACAGCTTATCAAAAATTTATATTGTGCTGAATTTTCTAGGGTTTGTGGAGCTGTTAAGATGGTAAAAGATTATGATTCGAGAGAGATTCCCCTTTTAAGATTACGAAATATTCATAAGTATTTTGGTAAAGTCCATGCTCTTAAAGGGGTTGATCTAGACATCTATGAAGGTGAAATTATTGGACTTATTGGTGATAATGGTGCTGGAAAGTCTACTTTAACCAAGATAATCGCAGGTGTAATCCGTAAAGACTCAGGAGAGATCTACTTGAATGGAAGGAAAATTGAGATTAAAAGTGTTAATGATGCTCGTAAGCTGGGAATAGAAGTAGCATTCCAAGAGATGACATTAATAGATTCTCTAGATATTGGATTGAATATATTTCTTGGAAGAGAGCCAGTAAAACAAAGATTACCCATCTTTCTCGATTATGATAAGATGTACAGCGAGTCGAGAAGCATCTTAAAGCAACTGGGATTAAGAACCTCGGATAGCCCTAAAAGAGAAGTAAGATTCTTATCTGGAGGAGAAAAACAAGGAATAGTCGTAGCTAGAGCGATGTTATTCCAATCTAAACTAGTTATTTTAGACGAGCCTACGAGAAACCTCTCAGTAGCAGGGGTTAGAATGGTGCTAGATTTTATAAGAAGTTTAAAAGAGAAAAAAATTGCATGTATATTTATCTCACATACGCTACACCATGTATATGAGGTAGCAGATAGGATCGTGCTACTCTCTCTAGGTAAGAAGATAATTGATGTTCCAAAGTCTCGCTATAACATTGAAGAATTAGAGAACATGATTATAGAGAGAACTATGAAGCAAGATATTTCAGCATAGGATGGAAACATATTTATCTAATAGTGATGGAATAGAGAATATGAGAAGCAGAGATTATGGATTTAATCTAAGACAGAATACATTACTATTCATGTTGGAGAATGCTGTCTGGCCATTATTCATAGTAATATACATTGTTCTAGGAACAATCCAACCTGTAATATTCTCTCCAAACTTCTTCATGTATATTATATATCTTTCAGTACCTTTAGGATTTGCAATACTCGCCCAGACAATATGCCTCATAGGAGGTGTGCTTGATCTCTCAATAGGAAGTATAGTCGGTTTCTCAGCGATGATCGCAGGCGTCATCTTGAAGGATTCCCCCTTAATTCCCCCACCTCTCTCGTTCATATTACCTATATTCTTCGGACTCCTATGTGGATTGTTTAACGGCTACTTCATAGGTTTTCTCAGACTCAATCCATTCATAGTAACTCTCGCTACGATGATGGCCCTCCAAGGGTTAAAGATAATCGTTGCCGGTGGATTCACTATACCGGGCGGCTATCTCCCCGAGATCTATCTATTCCCAGGGTCGAACATAACTTTCTCAATCGTTTCATTTCTATTTACAGTAGTATTAGTATGGATTTTTCTCCGATATACCAGGCCAGGTATACATGTTTACGTTGTGGGAGGGAATCAAGATGTTGCGCACATGATGGGTGTAGATCCAAGAAAGATGATATTTTTGATCTTTGGTATAAGTGGCATGTTCGCTGGCATATCAGGACTATACTATACAGGTTTTAACAGATCCGTTCCGATAACTTTGGGGAATGAAGTATTATTCCCAACCTTTGCAGCGGCAATCATCAGTGGCGTCTCTTTAAGAGGTGGCAGAGGTAACGTACTGAATGTCGTTGGAGGAGCTTTATTACTTGGAGTAATAGAAGCCTTTCTAGTAACTTTCGCTGTATCCCCTGAAGCTAGAATAGTGGGCTATGGTCTCATGGTACTTATAGCTGTACTATTCAACCAGTTCAGAGATAATATTAGAGATAATCTCCTGAGACGAATTTAGGCCTCAAAATAAATTTGGATTAGAGAATATTCTTTTCTATATTTCTCGGTTTCTCATATCTTCTTTGCCAGCCAGTTGATTATTCTCTCCCATAAAATATCGTAGTATTCCCAGTTTAAGAATTCGTATGTCCCCCAGTGTGGAGCACAATCAGATGTAAATGCTGCGGTACGTCCTTTACCAATCTCCCAAACAGCTAGTATAGAATCATTGTTATACTCTGCTATCATAGTAGCATTCTTCTTTAATATCGTTTTATTGTAACCTAAGAGCATTGGCCAGACATCTGGTAGCTCTCTTCCAATAGGGTGATTTTTATTAGTGACTTTCGGATTAAATCCTTCAGGTACTTCTACTCTGTCATCGAAGTTTAATAATTCTACTGGAAGAATTTCTTCGATCGGAGAATTTTTATAACCGCCGATTCCATGTAAACCTTGAAAAGACAAGTAGCCACCGATCATCAAGAAACCCTTACCATAATTTATAACGTAATCTTTTATAAGCTTCAATCTGTTAGGTCTAGGTCTACTCTTTACGAAAACCTCTGGATGGAGCAGTAGGTTGTTACTACCAACATCACTTAAAATAACGACATCATACTTTAATATCTCATCAATGGTTTCAGGGAAAGCCATTGCAGCAGCCATCGTAGGTATATGCTCAACCTCGAAACCCCTCCTTTTTAATGCTTCTCTCAGAAAGGCCCCCTCATCTTCATAGTTAGAGGCTATCATGAACTCTAATACTCCCTTATCAAAGAAGCGGTGTATAACCAGCGATTCACCAACAAAAAGAACTTTTGTCGACATGTAATATATGCTTCTAGGACCTTAATATTAATGTTCCGTGACAAAGAAAGTTTAAGATCGGTTTCGATCCTATAAATCATTCTGTTCGCGATTCTGGGTAAGCCTCATAATAATCTAGAATAGTATCACGTATAACCTGAAAAATAATACTTAATTATCTAAGTTATTTCAAAAACTTATAATATCCCTTGTAAGATGTTATCAGTTGGAATCCACATGGTGAAGATTATCGTCTTGATCCTGATATCTCAGCTGATCTTCTTACCATCATACATTATAAATGATGATAATTTACATGTCTCAGCGGTAGAGGATATTAGATATGGTCTAAACAGAGATGGAAACTTCATAAGATTATTGACTCCTGTAGCAGACCTCCTATCGGGACCAGTATGGCTTAGACTGCGTAATATAGATGTATATGAACCATCGTTAACATCTAGTATTACTCCTTCGCAAGCTGCTCTTCCAGTAAAACTTCCATACAGAGTTCCATCCCCCAAATTTAGTAGAAATCTACTAATTTCATTGGATGTTAGTAGGATTCCTTATCAAGCTGAGACGAGTATAGCTGTAAATCCGAGAAATCCAGAGAATATCGTTATTGGAATGAATGATTATGGTGTTTACAGTCCTTCAGCCTATGCTAGCCTCGATGGTGGTGAGACATGGATAGGTCCACATGCAATGACACCTCTGTTGAAAGATGATTACGGCTCAGACGTGTCTCTAGCATTCGATAGAGAGGGAAGAGTCTACTTTGCATACATGTCTATCGGCTTCAAGTTCATAGTTGTTAATAGGATAGTCTTTGGAGATGAGAAGGCAAGTATAGTGGTCTCCAGGTCTGATGATGGAGGGTTTACATGGAGTTTGCCGAGGATAGCTGCCTTAGGAGACATATATGCTTTAGAGAACCATGTGATCATATTATTCCTAGATAGGCCGAGAATAACTATCGGTCCAGACCCGGAAGATCCGAAAAGAGATAGAATATATGTTACATACACTGAGTTCGCTCTATCATATCCAATCATCCCAGAATATCCCTACGTACTCGCTCCAACAGTCAGTACGACGATTAAATTAGTCTATTCAACGGATGGTGGAGAGACTTGGAGTTATCCAAAAGCTGTTAGCCCAACCTACTCACATATACTTGGCGAGGAGAGAAGAAGAATAGTCCAGGGATCTAACCCGAAGGTTGGAAGAGATGGAACATTATATGTAGCCTACTATGACTCGATGGATGAGGGACCTTGGGATGGACTCTTTGCACCATCTATTGTAAAGAGTCTAGATGGTGGGAAGACCTTTACGAAGCCGGTCCATGTAGATTATTTACCGGAGATGGATTATGAGCTTCCGCCAACCCTATTTAGAGCATGGGTCTCTATGATGCCTCAAATAGATATTGGACCTAATAAGGAGATCTATCTCGTAGTAGGTGCTAAGCCAGATGATTCAGATATATTCTTCTACAGGTCTCTGGATGGTGGAGAGACTTGGAGCATTGCAAAGAAGATTAATGATGATAGGACTAACAGAGACCAGTTTATCCCAGCCATATCTGTAAGCTCTAATGGAACAATTCATGTCTCATGGGCTGATAGGAGAGACGACCCTAAAGATATTGAGTATCATATCTACTATACAAAATCTGGAGATAGAGGAGATACTTGGATGGAGAATGTGAGAGTTACAGATTATCCATCGAATCCAAACTATGGACTCTATCTATACATTGGAGATTACTTCAGCATATACGCAACAGATGAAGATGTTTACGTTTCTTGGACAGATACGAGGCTGGGTAGTAGAGGATCACCGAATATGAAGATAGGCTTTGCAAGGACTAAGCATATCCCACTTCCAAGCATATTGATCTCTCCATCATCTGGATTTGGTGGACAAGAGGTAACCATCGTCGGTGAGAACTTTATACCAGACGGAGAAGTCTATCTTAGAGTTGGAGATGCATTCATCTCGGTTGTAAGAACAGATAAAGAAGGTAAGTTTCAATCAAAGATATTCATGCCGATCCTTGGTGAGGGACCCTACAAGATTGAAGCAATAGATCTTTCTGGTAATAGAGCGGAGACCTACTTCTACAGTGAGGTGGGACTAGATACCTTAAGGAAAGAAATACTATCGATAAGCATGGAGTATAATGAGATCTTGGACAAGATCAAGAATGTGAACGCCTCTAGCATAGAGACTGATAGTAGTAAAGAATTACTAGAGGAAATAGATGATCTAAAGGAAAAGATCTTTGATCTCGAGTCGCAGATATCCTTTATGGAAGGATTGATCTATCTTCTCCTAGCAATCTCGATAGCGGCGTTCATAGCATTGTCTATAACTTTAAGGTATAGGAAGGTTGTGAAGAATGAATAGAATAAATCTTCCAGTACTCTCTATACTATTTTTATCCTTTTTATTAATGCCCATCACGACAATTATTGAAGAATATACGCCCCCACATGATGAGCCTGGGCCAGCAGTTGATAGAGTTATCTTCAGGAAAGTTGATCAAGACCAAGCCCCCCTCCTTATAGAGAGAGGAGACATAGATCTCTACCTATATGGTTTGAAGATCGTTACCGCCTCCCAGTATTTGAAGAGCAAGGTGGTAAACATCTATCAAGCTCCCTCGACAACCATCTCCATCTTACTGAATCCATCTCCCGCAGGAGAAGGTGGGCTTAACCCATTCTCTATCCCGGAAGTTAGATTTGCGATAAACTATCTAATCGATAGAGAGTATTTAGCTAAATCGATTTATGGTGGGTTCGCTCTTCCAATGTACTCTCATGTTGCCTCGATCGACTACGACTATCTAGTCGTATCAGAAGTTCTCAGAAAATATCGATTATCTTATGATCCAGATTATGCGAAGACAGTTATAAGTCGAGCGATGGAGAAAGCTGGTGCAAAGCTTGTAGATGGTAGATGGATGTATAATGATAAGCCCATAACATTGAGGTTCATAATTAGAGTGGAGGATGAGAGGAGAGAGGTCGGAAACATGCTTGCAGAAGAGCTTGAAAAGATGGGCTTCACAGTTATGAGAAGCTATATGGATTTTGCTCAAGCGATCTCGCTAGTATATAAGACGGATCCAAAATCATTTGAATGGCATCTCTACACTGAAGGATGGGGTAGAGGAGCCGCCGAGAGATATGATTATGCAACGATAAACCAGATGTGTGCTCCTTGGCTCGGATACATGCCTGGATGGCTAGAGTACGGATTCTGGCAGTACAAGAACGATAGAATAGATGAGATCGGCAAGAAACTCTTCAAGGGAGAATACAAGAGTATAGATGAAAGGAATAGGATGTATAGCGAAATGACGGAGATGTGTATATTGGAAGCTATCAGGATATGGGTTCTAACCGTAAATAATCCACTAGTCTCTAGGATAGACTTGAAGGGAGTTTCCATGGATCTAGTATCAGGTTTGAGATCCATGTGGACTCTCCGATCAACATATACAGATAAGAATGAACTTGTAGTGGGTCATCTATGGGTTAGACCCTACATGGGGTCTGCTTGGAACCCGATAGGAGGGCTCACAGATATTTACAGTGTAGATATATGGAAGCAGCTCTATGATCCACCTTTAACGAGAGATCCGTCTACGGGGATACCGATACCTTTCAGGGCAGAGTTTAGAGTAGTAGAATCTAGACCTGAGAGTGTTATCGATGTTCCAGGAGATGCATTTATCTGGAGCGTGGAGACAGATAGTTGGTCCTACGTTCCTCCTGGAACAAAGGCTAAAAGTAAAGTCATCTTTAATTATGCTAAATACTTTAACTCGAGATGGCATCATGGAGTAGAGATCACACTTGCAGACCTATTATACTCGATCTATCAATCCTTTGAAATAGTCTATGACCCTGAGAAGTCACGTATAGAGGTGGCTCTCTCAGCGACTAGGAAACCTATTCTAGAAACATTTAAAGGATTCAGGATAATCAATCAGACAGCTATAGAGGTATACGTAGATTATTCAAACCCCTTCATAGAGTATGTTGCAGAGTATGCGGAACCATGGGGAGCGGCCATGCCTTGGGAGCTACTCTACTCTATGGATATATTGGTTTTCGATGAAGGGTTTGCAGCATATACAGATACGGCCTCTGCCAGGTTACAGGTTAAATGGCTTGACCTGATAGAACCTCTACAATGTAGAAGACTAGTCAACATATTTGAGAGACTGTATGAACAGAGAAAGTACCCTTCAAACGTATTCAATCTACATGGTAGAGAGGTTGAGACGGTAGAAAATAGTCTGAAGAGGTATAGGGCTATGATTGAATGGTTTAGAGAACGGGGTCATCTGGTCGTGAGTAATGGCCCATTCTATCTAGAGAAGATGGGATCAGTTACTGAACAATATGCTGAGATAAAGGCTTTCAGAGATGAATACTATCCATTCAAGCCTAAAGATTTCTACTTCGGTATTCCGAAGAAGATTGAGTTATTCACACCGACATTTCTGAAGATAGCTAGAGGTGATGAAATCCGATTGGAGATAGATATTAGAGGGGTTGAGGAATCATATATCAAGATAGTGCTCACAAACCCATATACTCAAGAATTTATCTATCGTGATGAGATTAAAGTAGAGGAGGGTAAAACATCCATAACTATTCCTAGAGATGTATCTGGAAGATTAGAGGTTGGTGTATACCAGATCTATCTAACCGCTTACAGTCATTTAACATCTCTCATTTCTGAGAGAATCATCGAGTTAAGCATAACAGAGGAGGTTGAGAAGACTACGATTACATATAGAAGTGAAGAAACTACACCTACCCAAACTCTAACCGGGACACTTGAAGCCCCAACCACAATACTGATAATAATTCTAATCTTAGTCTCTCTTGCGATTGTAGCTTCATTTATGATAAGAAGGAAGGTTAAGAAGCCTTCTGAGAAGTCTTCTCCATGATAGTTTTAAGCGATTCCAAGACCATTCCAAGCCCGATGATTATTGAGACCGAGAGTATCATTAACCCTAAAAACATCCATGGAAACCTTTCAATATATTCTACATGAGTGGTTCTCACGGTTTCGTAAACAGTCTTGGTAACAGTTTCTACAGTTATGATAGGTCTAGATATCGTTTCGTATACTGGAAACTTCTCAGTTATAGTAGTGGTGACAGTACTAGTCGGAAGATCCTCAACCCGTAAAGTAATCGTGTACAATCCACTAGAACCGAGGAATGGAACTACTACGATATAGTAGTATCCAGAGGAAGACGCTTGATAAGAGATCCTTTCATAGTAACCTCTACCAAGATCGCTGCTCTCGATTAGCTCTCTTTCAGGGCTTAAAAGATATAGGTCAAAGTCGGCCTCGGATGGAACCCTGAGTACTATGTGGAGTATCTGATTTGTATCCAACCAGATCTTGAAGAAATGATCTCTAGTACCATCCATATAGAGATCATATGTTCCAGTATGCAACTCGGTGGCGGTAGAGAAACCTATCCCCGGCTCGATCCTAGACAGAGCATAAACCGAGTATAAGGAGAATGCTAAGAAAATAGTCTGGGCGATAATAGCTAAGACCTTTTTCTTCATGTCAACTCCTCCAATATTCTCAGTGCCTCTCCGATATCAGAAATAACTACAATGTAGATTTCTTCTCTAAGCTTTGATATATTTGATCCATATGCTTCTGCTTCTGGTGGAAAAGAAAGAATCCAATTACATAGCTGTTCAGGCGTAGGATCTGATGGTATAGACTCAACCCAATCAAAGTAACTATCTAGATATAACATTATAGCATCTACTGTGATAGCAAGGTTTGGATTTATCTTGTATAAGCCGGCTCTTGTATCATTCCAGAATATTCTTGCCTCAGTTCGATTAGCCGGGGGCTCAGTTTTTAGGATAACCAGAAGCTCTCTATCATTCTTTAACCTATCTATAACTGTCCGAACTTCCATTAAACGGTTCTTAAGTTCTAGTCTCTCTCTACCACATTCTACACATGAATAGTTTAGCCTCATGATCTCTCTATCTTTATCTTGTAGTTTAGTTATTAGTCTAGATAGTTCTTTATCGAGATGGTCAAGTTGGGTGTCAAGCTTGATCTTTTCAGATTCGAGTTTTAGAACTCTATCCTCCAGATGCTCTATAATAGATCTCAATTCACTATTCTCCTTTTCGAGTTCTTCTATTCTAGATGTTTTTAAGGAGATCTGTTCTCTAGCATAGTAGTCGCTCAGATAGTATCCTGAAAGAAAGCTTACCACTACTAATATCAAGATTACTGTATAGATTAGATACACTGGGGCCCTCATTCTACGAGACCTTCAATCAGCACATATATATCTCTTTCCAAACTAATTAGAAAACTTAACTAGAAAGCAAGATTAAAAGTTTGTAGATACGGTCATGCTCAAAACCGTAATATTGAGATCTATATCCCTACTGTTGGTAGTACCGTCAGTAGTATTATTGATGGCGGTAACCCTTGGGCTTACTGGAGTCTCAGATAGACTACTGACTTCGATGGCTGAGCAAACTCTACAAGAAGTTAAAAAGTCTCTTGCAACCCGTATACATGATCCTGAAGAGCTCGAATCAGCGATAGAATCCCAGAGGAGAGCGATATACTCTAGTTATGGATTGGATAAACCTTGGTTTTACAGGATGTTTCAGATGATGGTTCAGATAGTGTTATTCGACTTGGGTAGGACTAGAGTTATTAAGAGCTTTACGGGAAGCCATGAAGTTTCTGAGATAATCTTGGAAAGAATACCCAATACGATAATGCTAGTAACTATACCTCTAATAATATCAGCGGCAATCGGTATATGGTTAGGGGTTAAATTAGCTTCAAGACCTGGCACAAGACTAGATAGAACCATATCATACTTAGCAATGATATCTTACACGCTTCCATCATGGTGGGTTGGGATAGTCTTCATAATCTTCTTCGGATTCTATCTAAACATATTGCCTACTGGAGGTATGTACAGTGTACCACCCCCCACTGAATTGTTACACAAGATTATTGACCTGCTCTGGCATCTAATCCTACCCGTCGCAACACTAGTCTCTGTACAAGTCGGTGGATGGATCTACTCAACCAGGATGATCGTGCTAAACATTGCTCAAGAAGATTATGTTGGAGCTGCTAGAGCCAGAGGGATACCTGAACACATGGTTAGAGCTAGATATATACTCAGAGTTGCTGCACCCACTATTATTACGAATATCACTCTTGGTCTAGCTGGGTCTTTAGGTGGAGCTATAATCACCGAGACCGTCTTCGGATGGTATGGGATGGGAAGCCTATACTATCAAGCTATAATCTCTCTAGAAGAAAACTTGGTCATCGCATTAACCTTCATCTACACCTTGATCTATGTCATTGCTAGAATAATCCTTGAAGTTATGTATGTAGTCTTAGATCCAAGGGTGAGATACTAATGAGTATGAGGAAGGAGATTGTGAAGAATCTCTGGAGAAGCTGGTCTACGAGAACAGGTATAATATTCTTAGCAATCTTAATATCTATATCAATTTTTGTCGTCATCCTTTATCCTTTGGATTTTGGTGTAAAGATATGGAGTAACCCATCATACTGGGCTGACAATCCCAAGCTAGCACCTCCTAGCTGGACAGCTCTCTTTTCTAAGGAAAGAACTCCACCTCATATGGTGATCAAGCTAGACCAGCCTACAAGAGTGGATAGAGGATTCGAGGCTAGAATATTAGAGTACATATTTGATATAGATTACCATTATGATGATTATCCATCTTTCCTCCACATACTCGTAAAGAACATCACATACTATTCATCTAAACCTCCTAGGATAGAGTTATACATTGCTAGACCTGATGGTCTCGAAGTTAAGCTGTTAAGTATATTGGTTAGAGGACCCACCGGCTTAGAGGAACCACCTTATCGTAGATATGTAGAATCTCCCCATAGAATAATCTTGACAGAAGACTCAACATCCATTCTAACCATGATAAACTCATTGAATAATATATACGGACTAAGTTTAATTCTAGAAGATGTTTCTAGAATAGGTTCAGAGAAGATCTTTTTCGGTTATCCATCTAATATTGATGAGAGAGAGTTCTCTGTTCTGAAGGGACGCTACACTATAAGTGTAAAAATCTTCTTTTATGATGGTTCGTCTATGGTCGAAGAAGTAAGATTGGTCCTAGGTGGCAGAGTCTATGGAATATTGGGCACAGACATAATCGGTAGGGATATAATGGTAGGTCTCCTCTTCGGTTTCCCAGTAAGCTTGATGATAGGGTTACTAGCTTCAACTCTCGTTACATCTATCGGTTCAATCCTCGGGATTGTAAGCGGCTATATAGGAGGTAGAACAGATACAATAATTCAGAGAATTAGCGATATAGTGATGAATATGCCTCTCCTACCGGTACTAATCTTCTTCACCTTCATATTGAGAGAATTCGGATTTAGACTCTTCCTAATAATATTATTATTAACAGCATTCAGCTGGCCTGGTTTAACAATAGTTATAAGACCGATGGTTATGCAGATAAAGACAAGCCAGTTTATTGAAGCAGCCATATCTTGTGGAGCATCTAGAAGATGGATCATGGTGAAACATATCCTACCAAACCTAACACCATTCATTCTTGCACAAAGCATCTTTCTAGTACCCTCAGCAATATTAGCTGAAGCAGCTTTAAGCTTCCTGGGATTAGGAGATCCGACAATACCTACATGGGGTCAGATGCTTGAGTATGGGTTCAAGAGTGGAGCAATATATTTAGGATACTGGTGGTGGGTTATACCTCCAGGCCTACTAATAGTAATCTCAACAATAACCTTCCTCTTGATAACGATAGGATTAGAGCCGATACTAAACCCAAGGCTGAAAACAGTCATCTAAAGATCTCTACAAAGTTCTTGACGAAATTTTAGACCTCTAAATGATATTTTAAGAAAATTTTGAAAAACATTCGAGTTTGCAAAATATAGAATTAAAGAGAAAAAAAGGAGGTTCTAGGATCTAAATGAAACATCTGAAAGCAAGGTGAGATCTTGATTTTCATAGATCTTGTATAGAGTTCCTGAATCAAGGTCGTAGAGATACAGAGATGATCTATGATCTGATAAAAGTAAACCTCTATCGATATCTACTCGGCGGCCTTCTGCTCGCATCGTAACTTCTTCAACATACCTTATTCCCATAATTGGGAACCCGAAGGTCGCTATTTTGGTTGGAGCTAAATTGGGATTGGTTACCAAGTATAGGCTTGCAGGAATAGTATTACCTGAAGAGAGATAGAGTCTACCTTGACTATCAAACTCAAAGTTTCCTGCCCAGAAACCATCTACATCCTCTAACCTTACCTCGTAGTAAAGCTTAGGCATGTTTTGAACTATTTTATATATCTTTCCATTACCTCCTGCTCCTGTCGCTTCACTAAAGTACATTCTGTTTTCAGGTCCAAATCTAATACATCTAACATAGGTAGTATGTTCAAAAACGACACCATAATCTCCTGACCCTAATAGAAACAATCGTATCTCCTTACTATTAGCATCTACATAGTAAACCTTTTCAGCTATTCCTGGATGGAATGTAAAGCAGTCTACTCGAGTAGGAGCGTTGAATAATCTTCCAAGATGGCGGTACTGATAATCATAGATATAGACTCCTCCAGGAGATTCGCGAGCTGATGAAAAATAGATACGATAAGGATTTACTAGTTCTGCCGATAGGTAGGGAGGAACAATGGTTGCGGTTGGTAGGGTAGGACTAACCGTAGCCGTAGTAGTAATCGTATGGGTGGTAGTAACTGTTGTCTGAGTGGTTTGTGTAGTGTAGGTTACAAGAGTTACAGGGATGGGAACAGTCTCCGTAATTGTTTCAGTGGTCTCTATAGTTGAGGTGACAACTTGGCTCAAAGTAGTTGTGATGTAACGTGTTGAATTCGTTATAATTGTGGAGTTTCTATATATCGTCCTAGTCTCGTTAACCGTGTAAGCCCAAGTCCTGATCTCAGTGACTACAGTTAGACTGGTTAAGACGGTTGGGAAAGGTCTGGTCTCATTGCCTCTAGTTATTCCCTGACCTAAAAATTGAGAAAGAGGTGGATAGTTTGCAGCAGCATAGGCTCCAGCCGCAAACATTATTATAGCCATAATCGCTATAAGAGCTTTACTCAATTTCCACCCTCTTTTTTTACAGATTATCACCTTTTTTTGGGGGTTAATATCTATTTCTAATGTATAGACCTAAAATTTATTCGTCATCCTTCAACCCTCATACAAATTTTTAAACAAGATACCAAAATATTTCTTAGCTTAATCTCTTCTCAATCCATACTTTATCATTTTCAAACGGTTAATCTAGTTAGAGCTAGATTACTGTTAAGAGATATGCACAATTATCTCAACAGCATCTACATACATAAAATTATCAACAATTATACGTGAACTTCAATATTGAATGCTCCTTAACTAACTGAATAATGTTGAAAAGATGAAGAGAGATATATTGGGTTTAAAATTCTAAATCTTTGAAAGATCATTTTATTGAAAATCTAGAGCATAAACAAAAGATGATTTATCATCATATCTTATAGTATTCTTTACATCGCAGATGACGCCACGAGTTATTTATTTAGATTCTCCTATCCAAACGATAAAAAGTTAACGAATCAATAAACTTTCATAGGTATTGGGCCCGGTGGGATTCGAACCCACGACCATCTATCCATAAATTTATAGAGAAACCTAATATTCTCTACCAAACCAACCTCACACTTATAATATATGTGGTCTATATCTGCATGAACCACAAACCCACCACCCTTAATATACAAGCATAACGATCTAACATGAAGCCTAAAAACCAATCCACCACAGAACCTACATTTCCCACCTCCACAAGGCCCAATAATATCTTTCCTAATTTTAACATCTTCTCCAGACCTTTCTACATCCTTATCCTCAACCCCTCCTCCAATAAAATCATCTACAGCCTCTTCTCCAATAAAATACTAACCTCTCCTACGCCAACATAACCAGAAATATAAATAGAGCCTAGATTAAAAATAGCTTCATGGACTCTAATAGGGAATAAATAGGAATATATAAAAAGGATTAAAGCCTAACAATCAAATATGTATCTACCACGTCCACGTCTTTTACCCTATCCCACCTATCTAATACTTCCAATAGCTCCTTAAATGTAATCTTTTCACATCGCAGATCTATCTTTAACCCAGCCTTGACGCTGGCTACAACCTTATTCTCAAAAACATCGTCCACAATCAACTTTAAAAACTCTCATCCTAAAAGATTATGATAACGGTAGATTTCCATTCTGAAATGTTTTCTCCACTTCCACCCTCACCCCATGTCATTATAATAAGTTTATATATTCTTTGGGAAGATCTAAATCTTCTAGAAGGTCTCCAGTATAGAATCTTCTAGCTATCCCATAAGCCTTCAACCTCAAACACCATCCAGCCTTCTATAACCAGAAAGCTCTCTCAAAACAATATTAGAAACTCTTATAACTTTCCATGAGATAGATAGTGGTCTATAATAGCTAGATCTCTACAAACTATAGTATTACATCTAGGAGATATAAGTTTCTCATAAGGAATAGAGTTAAGATTACTTATAATTAAACCTCTATTATCTTGAAACTGCTTTTACTGAGAAGTTTCTTAAAGAGGATCCTGAGGTAGCTGTAAACGTTATGGATTTGGTTGAGAAGTCTATAAGATATAGACTATTCATGCTCAGCAAGATGTCCTCAAACATAGACTATAAAGGTTGCCCGCTCAGAGGAGGTGGTAGACGACCCGTATCCGTTCACTAGAGTTAGCTATTATGAAGAGCAGGATGCTGGACGCCTTATCAACTTTCTCCACAACCTTCTCTGCAGGTTCTGAAACTAATTCTACAACCTCAGGTTTCTCCAAACCTCAGCATTTGCTAGCTCATCATAATCTTCAGTAGCTAGGATAAGCCTAACGTTATAGTAGAAGTAGATGTTGTGTTTTCGTACTACTGGTCTCTTAATAGAAGCCATCCCCCCACACTCTAACTGAAAATAAGAGTTGAGATCCTTACCAGTAAGCCTACTATGAAACCTATACAGAAGGCTGTAATAATCGAGAATAGTGTAATCCGTTTAGAAATCTTCTTATAGACTGGAGAGCCTGCTAATCCTTCTTGAACCTGAATCATAGATCTTTTCTCAGTAATAGTAAATCTTGGTACAGATAAAGTATATCCAGGCTTATAGACTCTTACAGGTATCCTAACTACTTTTCCATGTTCATCTTCGCAGTAGGCTGCTATATCTATATCGCGACAGATTATAAACGGTTTGAGACCTGTTCCTCGAAGCCATTCAGATATCACTCTCAGAGACGATCTATCAAGCGAGGACATTCTAAACCCTATTGGATGTCTATGGGATTCTATGTAGATGTTATGCCCCAACCTAATCATCTCATTCGCACATTTAGATAGCCAACCTGTCTCTGGCTCAACGGTAACTGGGCCCGCCTCAACAACTTTATTCCCCCAGACCGTTGTTACGTAACCTATACCGTCTTGTATTATTCCTGATAAGAGACAAAACTCTTCTTCTTTCTCCGTAGCAGCATCAAGAAAGCTCCACATCATCTCTGCAGCTACGGATTGATCTAGATAGATAGCATTAACCTGTGGTTCCTTTTTTACTTTAGTATCAGTTGGTAAAAAATATCGCACTCATCCACACCTTCTTCGCCGAAGATGTGAGCGGGTGCGTTTTCGAGGGTTATTCCATGAAGAGAATCTGCTAATTCAGCTATTCTCTTATCTCTTGGCAACAGCTTTCCATCAGGAAAGCTAAGCCTCAAATTATTGGGATTCATATTTATTTTCCTAACAATCTGTTCTTCAAGCTCTGCAACAGTATAGTGGTCTGGAACTTTTACGGTAAGCGGGTCTTGTCCAGGCTTCACTTTAATCTTCAGCGATATCTTACCGCTTTCGCTATTGCTAGACTTCTCTCCGCGAATTATTTCCGCTAGGTCTGCCAACCGCATCACCTCGTCATCGAATTGATCTCTGATGGATTTTTCTTTTTTAATTATCAGCATTGAAAGAAATTACTTGATATTATAATCAAGCAACGAAGCTTTATGGAGTATGATAATGAATTATCTCAGACTATAATGAGATACCGTTTATTATCCGTAATTCACATAGTTTTAGAGTGAGATGAGATGATAAGCTGCAGGAAAGATACGAGTTCATTGAGAGGAGATTTAGAAGAAATTATGAAATTGTATAGGAGACGTTGCTATGACTTTAACATTTGAGAATTTAGCTGGCATCTTCATCTTCTTTTTGACCTGTCTACTGGCTATGAGATATGTAAGCGATAATAGGATAAAGGTGGCTGCATTCATTTTCTCAATCGCTGGTTCAGCGTATCTAGCAGGTTTTCTAAGATCAGAATATCTATATAGTGCTCTTGAAGAACTCTTAAGAAGAGCTGATCCAATTGGAGTAACGCTCTCAACAGCCGTGTTAAGCGCTGGAGCTGTAATGCCTATTGGTACGTTGCGTAGACCTCTAATAACTGCTGGTGCTACAGGGTTAGGATTAAGCTTATTGGGGATACCGGTCTGGCTGGCGCGGTCAATATTACTGCTAATACTTGTAGCTTTAGCTTACCTCATCTACAGAGCCCTAAAACCTGTTATTGCTAGATTGCTCGGAGATGGAGGTGGAGGAGGCTATCATTAAAACTAGACTAAATAGATTCCTTAGATTATTAAAAGAGAATAGAAGAGTATTAGTTCTGATAATACTCATTACATTGTTACCGACCTTACTTTTACATTTGTTAAGAGGCGGTGAGGATGGAGGAGAATAGATTAGAAGATCTGTGGGAAATAATTTTGATAGTAAACCTACTTACAGGTTTTTTCCTTCTATTAGGAGCTTTAAAGACTCAGTGGGCATGGCCTCCAATATACCTTAATGAGAGTGTTGTATCAACGCATGCAGCAATATTCCTAGCTACCTTTTGCTCAACATTTCTACCAACAACAATTTACCTACTGGCTAAGACGTGGGACTCCGAGTTTGCATTACTAACATACTTTTTATGTTTGATATTAATGGCTCCAGCAACTTTACCTTTCGGTCAATTTATATACATCACGCCCATTCTGCTGTTTTTAGTAGTTATAGCGTTACCTTGGGCGCTACATTTAAAACTAAGTCATCATGTTCAGCGAAGAGGTCGCCCAACAATTCAAAGAACACACTATCACCACCAGCTCATACAGCCTCAGGATAGCTATAATCATAAAACTAAAAGAAGGCCTCCCTCATCAGGAGATAAAGAGGATGATATAGAGATATATCTAGAGCTAGATGATGAGTCTTAGAACATAAACTGCTTAAATCATTAGTAGAAAACTCAACTGATTACAGATGCTTAAGCTTTGCTATGAGAAACTCAGATTTTAAACTTTAAGTTTATAAATTTTCTTTCTCTTTTAAGATAGAGGAAGATGTCTCAAGCTAGAAGAGATTCTCTAAAATTTTAACAAGACTTAGTATAGAAGCTGGTGTAGCTGAATTATATGAAAGACTTTACCATATTATTTTACTTGAAAGAAATTTCAGATCAGAAATGACTTACTGGATTAATAAGATTTTAGTAGTTTCACCTTTAAAAGAGATTGTAGATTTTTAGCCTATGTAATGTTAAGCTGTGAGAATCATCAAGTAGTATGGTGGTTTGTTTATGTTTTTATGATGGCTTCTTATAGTTCTTCTCGATGTCGGAGTTTCTTAAGGGTTTGAGTGATAGTGATGTTAAGATTCTCATCATCTTATTTAAGAGTGGTGGAGTAGTTTCTCCATCTAAGCTTGAAGAAGATTATAGTAGTAAGTATGTTTATGATAGAGTGAAGATTCTTATCGAGAAGGGTTTAGTTGAGAAGGATGAAGGACTCTATAGATTGACTGATGAAGGTGTAATTGTAGCTTTGAGAACGGTCTTAACGATAGATGATTTGAGGGAGGAGGTTGTAGGTAGTCTTGCTGTTAGGTTTAAGAACTTACTAGACTATCTAAAGGCTAGAAGACTGGTTGAAGAAGTTGATGTAAGTATTCTATTAGATGATATGTTGAGAGCTCTAAGTATAGTGGATCAGCTGTTCACAAGCTTACCCATACCATACAATCAAACCGATTACATTAAGTATGCTGCAGATTGTGTAGTTGAGGTCTTGAAGAAGGCTTCCTCTAGTAGCGATGTCTTCAACATGATCCTTTCCTCGTGGCTAGGTATCTATGGATTAAGTGGTGAGGCTAGGCCTGTAAATAGTTTTCTAAGAGCATACCTTGGCACGATACTCTACCACTTCAGCTTCTACTCATACAGTAAGCTTCACTGGACTATCAAGGAGCATCTATCATACTTATTAATCCTAGCAGGCATGATAACGATGACCATAGCAACTATACTGATGTTTGTTGGAATACTCCTCTAAAAAATGTTACCATAGATAGAAGACACCGATCTGATTAGAGGTCAGACCTCACATAAGACGTCTGACCAGAAACTCTAACAATCTAGAAACCACTCTAGAAAGATCATAATGATAAGAAAGCTCAAACCATATATCAATAGAGTAAGTATGGTGATGAGCCTGCGATCAAGAAACAGACAAAGATCGCAGATGATGTAGGAGCTGCTCCCCATCCAGAGAAATCTGGATCCAGCCATGATAGGCTGGCGGCGGGAAGAAAG
>JBCNVN010000010.1:0-41654 GCA_039630055.1 Candidatus Caldarchaeales archaeon
CCACTACTTGGAGAGTAACTTACAAGATTTCCGAGAATCTTTCTTATACCTCCATCATGATTGCCTGGTATCAGGTGTACCTCTATACCAGCTTCTATCAAACTCTTCAATGCTCGCGGCATCTCCTCCCACTCTATCCGTGAAGATTTAGGAATCTTATGTTTCAAGTCTCCTAGAATGATAACTTTTTGAACACCATTTTCTTTGACTAGCTTCATCAATGAACTGGTAATCTTCATTGTCTGAGACGGTATCCTTATCCCTCTATCGTTAAGGTCTACCTCAAAACCATAATGGATATCTGATACTACGATAGCTGGATCAGGTTTCTCGATTATAATAGCAGGCCATCCTTCTACTAGTTTCAACGTTTCTGTAGCTCCGCCAACCTCTCAGGTAAGAACTCTTTCACAATAAAGTCTAACCCATATCTACTGAAGGCTTCAAGCTCCGCCTTCCTCTTAATCTTCCAGAATTCTTTTATCTCCCTCTTCCAAGGATCATTTTTATATCTTGGATCCTTCTCGAGTTCTTCAAGCCTCTTAACATCTTGATCACTCAACTTCATTGATGGAAGCTTATATCTAGTTATATCTGAGGCCCATACTCCTGCCCATACAGCATCCGGGACATTCAACCCTCTTATATGTGCGCTTAGAGCAGATCCATGGATTAATACCGATGCGATATGGACTCCGTAGGGATCGGCATCTGCAAATATGTAGACTGGGAGGCCGAGCTCTTCATTAAGCCTTCTAATAAGCTTCCTAGCATTTCTAGGCGACTGTCCCGCGGTATGTAGGAGAAGAGCCTTATACTTTCTATCTGCTCCCTCTTCAACGAATCTACTGAAGACCGCGCCCTTCTCGATAACGAATAATACCTCTGCACCACATCTTACAAACTCTGCTGTTGTTAGAGCTGGCCCTATCGCAAACCCATCTGGATGAGATGATAGATCTACCTGTTTACCTCTAAATCCCGGCACAGTATACTCTATAACTAGGTCTCCGTATATTGATGCTCTCTCCTCTGGGAAGATGTGGAAGTCTTCTCTTGGAGAACCGATGATGCTCTCAAGCTCCATTATCATCTCATCACTCTCATTCTGGTCTTCAAAATCTACACCCTCACCGATGGCCACATAGTATGTGTCTCTCAGAGTTGATGTTTTTCCAGCATTAATCAAGGTCTTACTGAAGTAGGCTATCCATAGAAGTTGTGCAAATGGTCTAAGATGTCTTACATTCCTAGTTGTTCTCTCCATCATCTTTTCTCCTAAAACATATTGCTTCAACTCTTCATCATAGACTATGTTCTTTGTTGTTCTAGATGGGATATGTAGCTCAGGGAACTCTCCGTTGGATAGTTCTCCGAAGACTTTTTCTCCCAGCTTCTTCAACCTATCTAACACTTCCTTTTTTATCTCGTCTGCTCTATACTTCTTGGTCCTGATAGCTTGTTTAACCATTCCACCAATCCTAAGACTATTCTATCATGGTCATTAATAGTTCTTTGCATCAAGAATTAAATAGTGTAGATTGGATGTTTTATGATGAACCTTTCAATATATCTCTCGAGACACTCTCCACATATTCTATAAACGGTCCAGGATATACACCTATAACAATAGCTAATGCTGATAGAATTATTAGAGGAGTGAGCATAACCATAGTGGATTCTTTAGCCTTATCAGAAAACTCTGTGAAGGGTCTTGTGAAAAGTATCTGGATAACTCTAAGATAGTAGGCTGCACCTAGAAGGACGTTGAAGATCATTATAGCTGAGAATACGTAGAGCTCTGCATCGATCCCAGATTTTATTATCTGGAACTCGCTTACAAAGCTGTTCAAGCCAGGTATACCTGCGAGTGAAAATGCTCCGATAGCGAAGCATACACCCGTGACCGGCATCTTACGACCGATCCCACCTAAAGCTTCCAGGTCTCTCGTCTTGACCGTATGAATTATAGATCCCGCAGAGAGGAAGAGGAGGGCCTTCATAGATGCATGGTTCAGTATGTGGAGCAAACCTCCAGCCATTCCAGCTACTGTCCCAATACTCAACCCAAACACTATGTAGCCTATGTGTGCTATACTACTGAATGCTAGAAGTCTCTTGATATCGCTTTGAAGCATAGCCAAGATATTTCCCACAGTCATGGTCACAATAGAGAATAATATCAAAGAGATCTGCCAATTGTAGAGTGAGAGGGGAAAGATTAGCGTTAATGCTCTATACATAGCGTAGACACCGGTCTTTATTACTACTCCTGAAAGCATGGCGCTAATAGGGCTTGGAGCAGCTGGGTGAGCATCGGGTAACCAGCTGTGAAAAGGCACCATGGCCGCGTTAACTCCGAAGCCTCCCACTAGGAGAGATATCGATAAGTATGTCCAGATGCTATTGGATAGTGTTGGAGAGCTCAGCGCTTCTGCTAGACCTGTGAAGGAAAGCGTTCCAACCGCACCGTAAAGTATCGATAGTCCAAATAGGATTGCTGCTGTTCCAGCTGTACTCATTATCAAATACTTGAACGATGCTTCTACAGCCTCCCATCTTCGATAGTAGAATGCTACTAGAACATATGCTGTTATACTCATCAATTCCCAGAATATGAATAGTGTTATGAAGTCTCCTGAGAATACTACTCCAACCATCCCCGTAACCATAGCTATCAATAACGGATAGTACTCTCTCTTCCTACTCTCGATATATCTCATAGAAAATATAGAGGCCATGAGGCCGATGAATATGAATATAGATGCAACATATGCCGATAGTTTGTCTACGTATATCTGGGAGGAAGTCAACGTATTACTTGAGAAAGAGATCTTGATCGGGCCACTGGATAGGAGAGAGGTAAGCTGACGTATTGAGAGGATAAACGATACTAGGAACCCTACGGTAACGTATAGCTCTACGATCTTCTCTCTTCCACCACGTGCAAAAACAGATAATAGTGCAGAGGTTATAGTGAAGAATATTAAAGCATTAAGTGTTTCAGAGAAATCTATCGATGGTAGAATGGATAAGATGTTCATTGTTATCATATGCGAGAGATGTTCTCAAAAATATTAACATTACTGGTCTATGTAAGAACATTGTCTAGCTTAAACCTCTGTTATCTTTTCTAATGATTCTTACCGAGAAGTATATGAACATAGAAGCTGTAATGATTAGGGTAAGATAGTACGTTACGATCCGCCATCTTATGGTTAGCGGCCACGACCCAGCCCTCAAGACATTAAACATGTAGATGTAGAGACCGGACTCGGTGAGACCAGATCCACCTACTGTTACTGGTAGAACACCGAAAGTGTTGGCAGCATGAAAAGAGAGCAGGGTCTCTAAGAGCCAGATCGATCCAGATAGTAGTATGAAGAGGATGATTGAAGGGATTGACATGACCAATACGGTCAACATCTTTAGGATTGTCAGTTTTCCCATATTCTTCCTAGAAAATACAGAGTTAAAGATCCTTGAGTACTCTATAGCACCATCTCTAAAAATTGGATATAACTTATAGGGGATGGAGATCTTCTGTCTTATAGAGTCTACTACTTCTTGTAATCTTTCACTCTTTAATCTACTTGAAGCGATTAAAAGCATGGCGGCGAGAGATATTTGGAGTAAAGCTATAGAGAGTATTATCGATGCTAGTATCCTATGGTTTGCTAATAGAGCGTATAAACCTGAGGTGATGGCTATAGATGCTCCAACCAGTACATCGAGTATCATCTCAACACTCGCTATCCAGAATGCTGTATACCTACTCTCACCTCTTTCAACAAGCATTATAGTTCTTGCAACCTCATCAGCTAGGAATGGGAGAGTAGTAAGAGCGAAGAATTCGCTTGAACCTCTAATCAGGATCGATTCCCAGAGCATCAATCTCACTCTTGAGTTATATCTAACTAGAATATGGAGACGGAGATCCTGGGCAAGGATCCTGGTATAGCATAGGATTATCAATAGTGCAAGTACATCGATTGGAAAACTCAGTATCTCATTTAGAGATACGTTGAATATATTGATTAGCAGTAAGAATATTACAATACTGATGGAGACGCCTCCTATTGATCTAACAAGAATAGTACGCTCCATCTTCCCTCTCCGCGATCAAGCATATAGACTGTTGAATAAAATAGAGGAGGTCTCTTTTTATCAGATTAAAGGGCCATAAGATGTGAAAGTGGAGGGCTAGAATCCTCTTAGCTCTTAAGCCATTTTTATGAAGTTTCTTTCTGAGACTAAACCAAGTGAAATGGTGGAGGTGGGTAGGGTCAGCAAAGCTATCATATATACCGAGCCCAAGAGTATTCGGAGTGAGTAGTAATATTAGCCCTGAGGGTTTCAAAACCCTCCTACAATCTCTGAGAGCTTGATCTACTCTCTTAACATGTTCAATAACATCGAATATAACGATTCTATCGAAGCATTTGTCTCGGAAAGGCAGAGCTTCAGCAGATGCAATGATGTCGGGTCTAAGAAAGATATCTATCCCGATATATTCCGACTTCGAGAATCTTGCATAATGCTTTAACCCACATCCGACTTCTAGGACTCTCGAGGCATCAACTGTAAATCTTGACATTAGTACTACTTTATAATCTCGAAAAATGTGAGGCTCTATTCTCGGTCTGAAAATACGTTTTAACCTTCTAGTCTTCAATCTTTGTAGCATCTTGGCCCAGAGGTAGAGATACATCTATAAAAATATAAAATAATGAAAATTTAGAATAATTTTATAATTCTTGAGATGATTGAGGAAGAGATATCTAGTTAAAATATTATGTGTAGCTCTCAATAGTTTTATGAGGCTACACAGCTAGCCCATCCACAATCTAAGCATCTAGTACATCCCTCTTGATATGCCAAGTTTATACTCTCACATGAAGGGCACTTCTCCAACTTCATAGATGGGGTCTTCAACTCACTCCTACGTTCTTCCATGATAGCAACATTCGACCCACCCACTTCGGATAGGATTAGCTTTATCCCTGGCTTCTCCACATGTTTTCCATAAGTCTTCTCTTTCAGTTCATTCTTCATATTCGGAGGTTCTATTCCCAGTCTCTGCATTAATTCTAACGTCTTATTCGGTGTCAATGTTATGTACTTGTTGATCCTCTGGGAAGGTGTGACGAGCACTTGCATACTCTTACTTGTATCCCTATATACTGTTATACCTTTCAAACCTAGCCTATATGCGAAGAGATACGCTTTCATAACGTCTTCTACCGTTACCCATGCAGGCATGTTTATCGTCTTGCTTACGGATGCGTCAACCCATTTATGGATCTCGTACTGAGCTCTAATATGGTCCCACCATGGAATATCGTATGCTACTAGGAAGACTCTTCTAAGATCTTCAGGTATCTCTTCTAATCCTTGAACCGATCCACCGTTATCTGCGACCTTCTTGAGTATATTTTCATTGAATAAGCCTCTTTCTCTGATCTGCCTCTCAAACTCTAAATCCGTGTAGAAGAATGTTCCAACCGTGACCCTCTTCTCATATACTAATGCGAATTGTGGTTCCAATCCTGAAGAAGTATCTGTAAGCATGGAGATGCTCCCAGTAGGTGCAACGGTTGCCACGTGGCTATTCCTTATACCCTTCTTCTTTAACTCTTCCGCCAGCTTATCCCATGGTAACGTCCACCATTCTACATGGTAGAAGCCTTCTATCGGGAAGACTCCTTCAGTATAACTCGACTGGTGATAGAGTGGGAATACTCCTCTCTCCTCAGCAAGCCTTATGCTCGTCTTATATGCATGAAAAACAATGAACTCCATTAATCTGCTCATCATATTGAAGCCCTGCTCACTATTATACGGTATACCTAATGCAAAGAACATATCGGCTAAACCCATTATCCCTAGTCCAATCCTCCTACTTCTCTTAGTCTTGTACTCTATAATCTCTAAAGGATACTTGTTGACATCTATAACATTGTCGAGGAATTTTACAGACCATTCTACTGTTTCTCTTAGAGAATCCCAATCTACCTCATTCTTGTCTCCAGATCTTTTAACGAATGCGTAAAGATTGATGCTCCCCAGATTGCAAGATTCATAATAGTATAATGGCTGTTCACCACATGGATTCGTCGCTCTTATATCTCCGAGAAATTCTCTAAATGGATTATGTTTATTTATATTGTCGAGGAACAATACTCCAGGATCTGCAGTCTTCCACGCCGCCTCCGCCAACTCTCTAAATAATCTAACTGGGTCTATGGTCTTCCAGATACTACCATCTCTAGGATTCTTCAAAGGATATGGTTTTCTTTCTTCATAATATTTCCAGAAGTCGGGGGTAATCATCACGGAGATATTGAAGTTTTCGAGGAATCCTTCTTTCTCTTTACAATGTATGAAGGTCTCTATGTCTGGATGCCAGACCTCGAGTATACCCATATTCGCTCCTCTACGTTTTCCACCTTGCTTAACCACTTCTGTGACAGTATCTATGATCCTCATGAATGAGACGGGTCCCGAGGCCACACCATAGGTTGAAAAGACTAGGTCTCCTTCAGGTCTGAGCTTCGAATAGTTTATTCCTACCCCTCCACCTGACTTGAAGATTATGGCCGCTTCCTTAGAAGCATCCATTATAGATTCTATATTGTCGTCTATGTCTAGAACGAAGCATGCTGATAGCTGGTTCAGTCTTGCTCCAGCATTGAATAAGGTTGGACTGTTAGGCATGAACTTCTTCTCAACCATCAGCTTATAGTATTGTAGATAGTTACTATAGTATTTCTCAAATAGTCCATCCCTCAACATCCTTAAGAAAGATGTCCATGAGACCTTGATACATCCTTGAGAGTTAAGCTCATCGTAGAGATATTTCATCCTCTCTAGATGCCATCTATTCCACGTAACCTCTAATTCTCCATTACTCTTTCTACCTAGACCCAGCTTTCCCTCCCAGTAATCTATGTCGAATTCTTCTTTTGGATGGATTGGCTGACCGCCATCCTTATGATATACTTCTTGGTCATAGAGTATGTCAGGGATTACTATTAGAGCTGCAACTCGTTTAAACATCTCCTTGGGTCCTTCTTTTAATCTACCTTTCTCATCTCTTAGTAGATATCTACTGGACATGAGCCTCAACGCATTGACAGAGAATGCTTTATCCACTTCATCTACGTATTCTTTCTCCAGTATCCGTTTCTTCTCTTCTCTAATCTTCTCCCTCTCCTTCCTATATAGTATATAGGCTTTTGCAACCTCGTATAGGTCGAACTTTACTAGCGTAAGCTCTACGATGTCCTGTATCTCTTCAACATGAGGCATTCTTTCTTCTCCAAATTTTTCAGCTATCATCTTTAATACGTGATTTACAACCTTCTCTAAAGTCGATTCATCATACATATTTACTTGTACCATGGCTTTTCTTACAGCTTCTCTTATCCTACCTCTATCGAAATCTACGATTCTTCCATCCCTCTTAATAACCTTCTTCACAGGAAGATGATTATATGCCATTTCCTTGACCTCTTCTAACTTCATCCGCCACCTAAAATATCTTGAAACTTATTAATAAAAGATCCAGACCTTCATAAAAATGAACATAACATAATCTTGAGAACTTCTATAGCAGGTTCAGAGAGAAAAATACTAGTTAATGATCCTCTAGATTTTTAGAGTTCTAAACAACTTTTGACGAGTAATCTTAGAACCTTGATTCTGAACGGAATTGAAGATTTTTTTCATGTTATCGTGGCCAAAAAATTTGGAGGAAGAGCATGAAACACGACCCTGAAACGATTCATTTTTATTTTTTTAGAGTTACCAGAAATGTTTTCCACTTAAAACCTTGTTCATAAATAATGATAGAAAATCTCGATAACTCTGAGATTTAGGAGAACATGTGAAGATTGGAGAAGCCTGTTCCTATAGATAGATGCATCGAAATCTAATCTGGAGCTATTCGTAGACGGATAGAAATATTTAATTTTTAGGTTATTAGTAAAGCCCGATGGAGCATGGATTTAGAGAGGAGGCTTGAGCTGATAACTAGACCGCCTACCGAAGAGGTGATTACTTTAGAAGAGCTGAGAACATTGTTAGAGGTCGAGGCTCATCCCGTAGCATATGATGGTTTTGAACCTAGCGGTTTAGCACACCTACCATTCGGAATACTGAGAGCTATTAAACTACAAGATATGCTTGAAGCTGGATGTAGATTTAAACTCCTATTAGCAGATTGGCATGCTATGATAAATAATAAGATGGGTGGAGACTTGGACAAGATAAGAAAAGTCGGTGAATATTTTATCGAGGTTTGGAAGGCTTCTGGAGTAGATCTATCAAGAGTTGAGATAGTTTGGGCGAACGATCTAGTAGATAGCAGAGAATACTGGAAGTACGTTATACAAGTTGCTAGGAATATTAGTTTGAAGAGAGCCTTGAGAGCCTTGCCGATTATGGGTAGAAGAGAAGAAGAGATACGGGAGGCGGCTCAGATAATCTATCCAGCTATGCAAGTCTCCGACATATACTATATGGGTGTAGATATATGTCAGTTAGGGTTGGATCAGAGGCGTGCAAATATCTTGGCTAGAGAGCTTGCTCCAAAGCTTGGGGTAAAGAAACCTGTCGCCGTCCATCATCATATGCTCATGGGGTTACAAGGACCATCAGATCTAAAAGGATTCGAAGAAGATGAAGACATGAATCTAGAGATAGCATCAAAGATGAGTAAGAGCATCCCTGAGACCAGCATATTCGTACATGACGACTATAAAACTATAAAGAGTAAGATAGATAGAGCATACTGTCCTCCTAGAAGCTCTCGTGGAAACCCTGTCCTAGAATATGCTAAATATATTATCTTTAGGGTTTCGAAATCTTTCTATGTTGAGAGACCGTCAAGATATGGGGGAAGTGTAGAGTATTGGAGTTATGAGGAATTGGAGAGAGACTATGTCGAGGGAAGATTGCATCCGGCAGACCTAAAGAATGCTGTATCTGAAAAGTTAGACACGATCATTAAACCTATAAGAGAGCATTTCGAGAGAGATCCACATGCCAAGAAACTATACGAATTTGTGAAATCACAAGAGATAACTAGGTAGAGAAAGATTATAGATTTAACTGTGCCCTACCGCCGACAACCTCTTATCACAGTAAGGATGAGACCTATCTCCAAGAGGCTCTGGGGAGCGGTAGGGCAGAATAAAGATTTTTAAAGTTTCTAATAACTCTTTACCTATAAATGTAACGACTTATTTTTAATCATGATATCTTGTAAGAACAGTTCAAGCCCTGTGGTCGGCAATATTATCCTCCAGTTCTCTAACACGTTTGGATGTATCTCTCCAAAATATCCTATCTCTCTAGAATCTACGATTATCCTAGCAGCCCTACCTTCGAAGAATGGTGGATCATCATATGGTTCAAGATCCCAACTCTCTACTGAGAGATTCTTCAAAACTTCTTCACAGATAGATTTCATCTCTGAGTAAGATGATTCTGCATGGCATGATACGCATCCCAGCCTAATCCTCCGTACCGCTTTCTCTGGAACATAAGGATTAGGCTCGACTACATCTCCAACCTCAAAGATCTTCTGTGGATATTGTGTTCCCCTATTGTTGGAAAGGACACGCATCAGGCTGGGTAAGATCCATGTTCTCAATATTGTATAGTCGCTGGATACAGGGTTTAAGAGTTTCACATGAGGATGTGGTCTCACCATCATCTTCTCATACTCATCTCTCTCATTCGTCAGAGTAAAATTCATAGTCTCAACATATCCCAATCCAATCATAATCTCTCTGACGATCTTTTCTAACTCTGTAAGTATGTGGAGTTCTCCATAAGTTAGTACCCTCGGCTGCTTTGGTTGAAGAAGATCATATCCCAATCCCATGGCTACGTCTTCTATGAAGTCGACTGCATGCATTATATCTACACGATATGGTGGATGGATTATGGTGAGATAGCCTTCTCTAACTGTCACCTCATGCCTCATCTTCTTCAACGCCATGGAGATCTTGGAGGCTGGTAGGTCTAATCCTAGCAGAGAGTTAATATAATCTATCTTAACCTTCCACTTCTTCACTCTATAATCTGGAGTAATCAATACTCTATCACTGTAAATGATCTTAACACGTTCTATTCTTCCTCCAAGATCATGTAGGGTTGTCGTAAGTATGTTGAGGGCTTTATTGAGGTAGTCTAAGTCTGTTCCAGTTACGTCTATAAAGATATTTTCTGTCTTTGGGCTTAACTCTGTTAAGATAGAGTTTATTATTGGGGGAAAGGATAAAACTTCTCCACGAGAATCCAATATAAGTGGATATCTACTCTTATCTTTTAAGATGTGTCTATACTTTAAACCTTTCTCATGGCTTGAGAGTATCTCTTCTAAAGTCATCTTCTTCCATCCACCTAGAGGTATGAAGCTATATTCATCTCCCCTGACCGCGATATATCTGAAGGGAGGGCTCAGTACATCAAGATTATGTAGTCCTATAGATACCTTCTTCCTATCTCTACCAAGTATCCAGTGGAGGTCTTCCTGCATCATTATCAATTCTTCAAGCTTCTCTTCATCTAGCTTCAACCCTCTAACTATGGCCGATACGATATATGGTCTAACATCCTTTACGCTAATATCGACTTCAACATATGTTTTCGGCGGAGATAGCTTATATCTCGGTAAGCCGGTCTCAACCTTTAGCAATCCTTTTGCAGCTCTAGCTATTCCAATACTAGTAGAATAGTCTGGTCTATTTGGATTGTACTCAACCCTTAAGAATTCTTGACCTATCTCTTCAACGTCTAGACCTAGACGGTGTAGAAGGTCTACCAATTCTACATCCGACAAGCTTCTACCAATAAGCTGCCAGAACCTCTCTTTCTTGATAGTAAGTATAGGCAAACCTCTCTCCAATGTCAAGAACTTAAATAATGTTATAAACCTTACTTAGTTATGTTATTATGAGAATATCTATAAATAGAGTTTAAATTAGTAGTTGTCAGAGATGTCTGATGAAGATAGAGAGCTGGACTGGCTGATGAAGAAGAAGCTTATGGAGCTTTACAAGAAGAATATCTCGGAGAAGTCTTCTAAAACCATTCACTCTAGACCGATTATTGCTACAGATTACAATTTTGAAGAACTGGTTAAGAAGTATCCAGTAGTCGTAGTAGATTTCTGGGCTGAATGGTGTCTACCATGCAGAGTCATCGCTCCTATTATCGAAGATTTAGCAGAGGAGTATGCTGGGAGGGTAGTATTTTTAAAACTTAACGTTGATGAGAATCCTATTACATCTTCCCGTTATGGTATAACCAGTATACCTACTCTCATCATATTCAAGGATGGTAGACCTGTAGATGTTATAGTTGGAGCATACCCGAAGAAAGTTATTGAAGAAAGAATAAGGGCGAGGCTATAGGAAATATTTTTTATATCGATGAAATCAATTATTATAGAGACAATAAATTGACCTTTGAAGGCTTAGAGTTACTTAAAGAATATGTCGAAGAACTTAGAAGAGAGTTTGATCTATATTTGTACAGGAAGATTAAGAGCAGTGAAGATTCAGATATTATTGAGAGAGCTGTAGCAGGTGGGAAGAGGCTTAGACCGATACTTTTACTGATGGTCTTCAAAGCATTGAATGGAAAGGATCTTCAAAGAGCTCTAGATGTAGCGATCGCACTCGAGCTTGCCCACAATGCTAGCCTAGCACATGACGATATCATAGATGTAGACTATATGAGGAGGGGAAAACCGACACTATGGAGACAGATAGGCATCGGTAGAGCATTAATCGAGGGTCATAGAATAATAAATTTAGCATTCCGTATTGCGTTGAATGAGGGGATAGAGATCGCCAGGATATTTCTAAATACTTGGGATAGAACTTCAAATGGTGTCTTATTAGAATTGATGAATAGAGATCTTCCTGGCAAGATTCTCTATATGGAGATCATTAGAAAGAAGACTGCTGCTCTATTCGAGGCTGCAGCAGAATGTGGAGCAGTTATTGCAGATGCTCCAAGCCAGGTAATCCAAGATATAAAGAGATATGGTGAGAAGTTAGGCATCGTCTATCAGCTTGCAGATGATTATGTTGATTTGATTAGGGGAAGATTCACTTTAGGATCTCCTATATTGCTTTATAATAAACTTGAAGAAAAAATTAGACAAATTATTTTATTCATTAAGCTTGGAAAGATCCCACCTTTAAAGAGGGTATTATCGTCTAGAATTAACTGGAATAAAGATTTTTTGATTGGAGAGATTTTCAAGCATATCAAAGAATCTCAAGAGATTATAGATAGTATGGATTTTGCTGAGCCTCATAAAACCTACTTAAAAAAGTTTCCTGAATACTGTGTTTATTCAATGATTAATCAAACCACCTAGGATTAAGAAGATTTTTCAAGAAGAGGATTAGACTACTTCTAGGGTTAGAGGAGGATTTTTCTGGAACTAGAGACGCTGTTCAAGATACTTGAGGCCATAGGATACTCTTGGACGAGGATGACTATAGCTTTGATCGTATCTATATCTTTCTCTATAATCGTTGGGATCGCCGCAGCTGTGAATAAGACGTTAGAGAAGATAATTATACCTATCTTGGATATTCTCCAATCTATACCGGTGCTTGGATTTTTCCCCATAGCGCTCTATGCATTTATAGCTCTCCATCCAGTAATAGGAGCCGAGATAGCTGCCATCTTCCTAATATTCACTAGCCAAGTTTGGAATATAACTTTCGGGGTTTATGAGTCTGTTAGGATAATTCCTATCGAGAATCTTGAACTATCCAATCTTCTAAGATTTAATATTTTGAATAGGATGAAGTACCTGTATATTCCAGCATCATTACCTAAGATTTTCGCAAATCTGCCTTCTTCATGGGCCAATGGATTATATTTTCTAGTTGCATGCGAGATTATAGCTATAGGTGAAACCGAGTTTAGACTATTTGGGATAGGATCTTTAACGGTTAGCTTTATTACTTCTGGAATGATTAGTGAGGCAATAATAGCTTTAATCCTTGTAGCTATCTCCGTAGTCTTAATGAATCTTTTCTTATTTATTCCTATGATAAGAATAGGTGCTAGATATAGATTCGAGACATATGCAACTGAGGTTCCCCATGCTTGGTTTGAGAAGATCCTTAGACCCATCACTCTACCGATTAAAGTCATACCACATAGACCAAGATTTTCAGAATATTGGAGGATCAGCTTACCTATACGTCGCTTGATCATTCTAATAGACAGGTATAGAAGATACATAACTTTCATTATGGCGTCTACGATAATCTTTGCATTAACATACACTATAAGTCTAGATAATCTATTAGTCTTCTCATATACGGTCTTTCACGGGTTGCAGAGATTGGGGATCATCGAGCCCTTGATAATGATAGGTTACTCTCTCATAAGAGTGTTAACAAGTATGTTGATAACGTTAGGATGGACTATACCTATCTCTATAATACTGTATGAGAAGAAGACTCTGGAAAAGATTCTACTACCCATTTTCCAAGCGATAGCATCTTTTCCCGCAACCCTTCTAATACCTCTCATAATCGACCTTGTCTTGAAGACTAAATTAATGAAGGAGTTTGGAGCACTCATAATAATACTACTAGGAACTCAATGGTATCTATTATTCTCTCTCAGAGGGGCTCTTTCAGTATTACCTAGAGAAGAAGAAGAACTATCTAAACTATTGAGGATGTCTAGATTGGAGAAATTCTGGTATATATATCTACCACGTATGGCTCCTTCAATGGTTACAGGATGTATAGTTACAGTTGGAGGTGGATGGAACACTCTTGTAATAGCAGAGAGAACCGTTCTAGACCACCTTGTTTGGGAGGTTGAAAACCCCGGAATAGGAAAGATGTTAAACTGGGCAACCTCTCTGGGGGACATAGAGATCCTCATAGCTTCAACGATCTGGATGTCACTATTCATAGTGATATTTAATAGATTGGTTTGGAGAAGGATATATGAGATAGCCATAAGAAGAATCATCTAGAAAACATGGTTCACAGAAAGACTGCAGAGACACTATTAGATTTAAGAAACATATCTTTCAGTTACAAGATGAGGAAGGGGGACAGGTTACAGATATTTGATGGACTCTCTCTAGTTATCACTTATGCTGAGTTTGTAGGTGTTGCAGGACCAAGTGGATGTGGGAAAAGCACACTGCTCAGAATTATGGCAGGGTTGCTTAAGCCTGATTCAGGAGAAGTCTACTTTAGGGGCAGTCCTCTGAATAGTCCTGACCCTAGAATCTCGATGGTCTTCCAGAATCCAACCCTTCTACCATGGTACACTGTAATCAAGAATGTTGCAATCAGCTTGATGCATGAGAAGGGGTTAAGCGATAGAGAGAAAGAGGAGCGGGCAAGGTCTTTTCTAGATATGATGGGTTTGATAGGGTTCGAGAATGCTTATCCAGCAGAGTTAAGTGGAGGCATGAGGCAGAGAGTGGCAATAGCTAGAGCTCTAGTATCTCATCCAGACCTACTCTTGATGGATGAGCCCTTCAGCAATCTAGACCAATTAACAGCTATAACTCTGAGAAGAGAACTAGAGACCTTATGGCTCAACCAGATACTACCGATATCATCAATCGTCTTGGTAAGTCATGATATAGAAGAATTGGTTGAAATGTCGGATAGAGTCATCATACTGACTTCTAGACCGTCTAGAGTTGCTGGAATTGTCGATATTTATATGAAGAGGCCGAGGTCACGGAGAAGTCAAGAATTCTACGATTACGTTGATAAGATCTATACTTTACTGAGTTAATGTTTGAAGAGTTTTAATTTAAAAAATAGAGATCGGTGGAGGATTTGCTGGAAACTTTCTCCATAGAACTCGAATATTATCCTAGTTAGAGATCTTCTCCCCGATCTCTCGAGGTAGCTTATAGTAGGGTAGCTTCCTAAGTTTTTCATGGAAAGACCTATCTTTCAAGGTTTCGACAAATCTCTTCACACTATCTTTGACTAGCCTATCTCTTCTTATAGCAAAATCGAAAAACTCCTCTGTTAATGGTATAAAATCTAACCCGTAAACTTCTGCAACATATCCTAAAGATATTCCCACATCTGCTCTACCTTGAGATACTGCGGAGGCCACGGCAGTATGAGTCTTCACCTCATATGAGTATCCTCTAATCTTCTTTTCAGGATAATCTACTCCAAGCTCCCTCAACTTTATATCTAGATATGTCCTAACACCAGATCCTTTAACTCTATTAACAAATATTATGTCTTCTCTTAAGATATCTTCTAAGCTTGTTATCTTTTTCGGATTTCCCTTGGGTATGAGAAGGCCTATAGTTCTGATATATCCTCTAAAGATATCTACTTGACCTTCTAAGTCCATCTTCTTAAGCATGTGGACATTATAGAGACCCGTCTCTGGGTCGAGTAAGTGTGTGCCAGCAATATCTGCCTCGCCTTTCTTGATAGCTCTCCAGCCAGTCATCGATCCCACATTAACCAGTTTAGCATCCCATATTCTTGCTTCATCCAATAGAATGTCGAGAGCGGGGCAATGGCTTCCGATGATAGAAATACTCGATATCTTTAACGGCTGAAAGAGTCTAACCTCCACCTCCTCACCCTCAGAGATATACTGCTTTTCTTCATCTACATCTATGAATCCATCTGAGATAGAGAGTGTTGTAGCTGTCCCCGAATCTCCGAGGAGTGGATAGGCTACCAGCCCACTCGGCGAGGAAACTATCTGGACTGGTAGTAGATTCCGCTTTCCTCTACCAACCTCAACCCTAAATGGTATTCTCGCTCTGATAATGTTTTCTTCCTCGTGGCCGGCTAGGCCGAGCATCTTCATCAGAATAGGTTTAACTAGAACTATGAAGATCATCATGGCAGATAGTGGGAAGCCGGGTAACCCTATCAATAGTTTTTTATCTTCTGTGGCCCCTATCACCATCGGTTTTCCAGGTTTTATCTTTAATCCATGGACTAATACTCCTCCAAGATCTTCAAAGACTTTATAGATTATGTCTCCGAAGCCGGCTGAAGTACTTCCAGAGGTTATAACGATATCGTATCTTTTCAATGCTTCTTCTACAGATTCTTTGATCTCTCGATAGCTGTCTGGGAGTATTCCTAGGAAATCTACATCTATCCCCATATCTCTCAACAAAGCTCTCAATGCATAGCTATTAACATCATATATCTTTCCAGGTTCAAGGTTCTCTGTGATAGGTGTCAATTCATTTCCAGTTGAGAATAATGCAGCTCTAGGTTTAGTGAAGACTTTCACCTCTCTACATCCTACAGCGGCTAAGGCTGCAACCTCTCGTGCTCCAAGCCTTCTCCCCCTCCTAAGTATCAGGTCTCCTATAGAAGCATCCGAGCCTGTCTGAGCAATATTCTCGCCAGGGGAGACCCCTCTAAATACCAATACACTATCTTTATCGATCTTAGTGTATTCGACCATTACTACAGCATTTGCTCCACGTGGTATCATTGCACCGGTTGATATCTCTACACATGTCCTCGGAGATATCTCGAGATTCGGCATAGATCCAATATCCACTTTACCTATCAATCTTAATTTAACAGGGTTTGACTCATCTGCAGCATACGTATCTTCAGCGATCACAGCATACCCATCGACAGTGCTCCTATCGAATGGGGGTGAGTCAACTCTTGCATAAACATCCTCCGCTAATACTCTTCCGTAAACATTAGATAGTGGAAGCAACTCTGATCCTAAAGGCTTGATCCCTTCAAGCTTCTCATCCACTAATCTTAAAGCTTCTTGAATAGGTAAGAGCTTATGAAAGACTAAAGCCACCACTATACCTCCATATCTATAATTGGCTTCACTTATCAATTTAAGAATTTTCTATTTTAAAGACTTCAAGAGAAGGTCTAATTCATCTTTTCTCAAGATCTTCCTCAACCATCAGTGGACCGATTAGTTCAACTTCTACCTCTTCTCCTTCATCATATCCTTCTAGATCTTCTGGAACCACCAGTATACCATTAGCCTTTGTCAATGTTGATATTAGACCTGATCCGGTCAATATCAATGGATCGACAAGATATTTTTCTCCAGACTTTATTACTCTGACCCTGACAAAGCTTCTCGTCCCTGATAGTGATGCAACCCTCCTAGTAAGTCTGCCCACTATTCTCGGAGAAGTTTCGGTAGGAGTTCTCAATAATGCCTCTATAAATGGTTTTACGAGAAGGTTGAAGCCGACTAGTGATGCTACTGGAAAACCGGATAGCATAAAGATAGGTTTTCCATCTATTACTCCGAAACCCGTAGGTTTACCCGGTCTGATAGTCAATCCATGTACGAGGATTCTTCCCAATCCTCTTACTGCCTCTGGTACTAGATCGCTTTTACCCATGCTAGTTCCACCTGTAACTATTACTGCATCACATAGTTTTACTCCATCTAGAATCTTCTTCTTGATCAATTCCACATCGTCTCCAACAGTCCCGAGGTCTACCGGTTCACACCCTGAGGAACTTATCAAGCTCATAAGCATTGGTTTAGAACTGTTTAATATTTTACCAGGTCTAAGCTCTGATCCAAGCTCTATAAGCTCATCTCCTGTTGATAGTACCCCTATCCTCGGTCTCGCAAATACCTTGACCCTACTTATGTTCAAAGATGCTAGGGCACCTATATGCCAGGGCTTGATCTTGGTGCCTTTCCCAATTACCATCTCTCCAGATCTAAAATCTTCTCCCCTCCTAGATACATTCTGGAATGGATGTACCGGCCTGTATACCTCTAACAGGTCTCCTCCAACCTCTTTAGCATCCTCGACCATTACTACAGCATTTGCATTGATGGGTAGAGATGCTCCGGTCGCCACCTCTACAGCTTCACCTCTACCTATCTTGAGAGATTGTCCAATATCTCCAGCTCTAGACCTACCTACTATTCTGAATTCTACAGGGTTTAATATGGATGCTCCAAAAGTATCTTCAGCGATTACAGCATATCCATCAACTGCGCTACGATCATGGCTTGGCACATCCATAGGTGCAAATATATCTTCGCCGCATACTCTGTTTAGAGAATCGAGCAGAGAAACCTCTTCAAGCTCTTTCTCTTTTAAACCTACAAATAAATCTTCCAATATACGAAGAGCTTTATCAACAGAGGTTAATCTCTTAAACCTCTCCTCCCTCTCCATAAAATCTTCAAATATAAAATTGAGAGACTTAGAATAAATCTTTAATTCTTTAAAATATTTGAGGTAAAGTATTTAACCCAATGTATCAGTATATGTTGATAACCTGCTTACCATATATTTCAACGGGTGGTCTATTGAAGAAGATCAGCTTGATCGTTACTACATTCAGAGGCCAAGAGACGATTGCTATATCTGAGCTTAGAGACCTCTTAGTATATCTAGGTGATGCAAACCCTGAGGTAGAGATGACGAAGGTTTCTGGACTTATTACAGCATCCACCAGCCTGGACCCATTAGATGTAATCGAGAAGGTGAGGAGCATCCTCTCATCAGAGCCTTGGAGGATTAGCAGTCTCTTAAGATTCATACCTATCGAAGAGACGGTTCCAACTAGGATCGAGGAGATCGTCAATACTGTTGAAAGATTGTCTAAGAAGATCCCTGAAGGAGCATCTTTCAGGATAACTGTTGAGAAGAGGCATACATCTCTATCTAGTAAAGAGATAATAAAAGCTACTGCAGAAAAGGTAGATAGAAGAGTAGATCTTGAAAACCCTGATTACATAGTTTTAGTAGAGATTCTTGGAGGGGTGACTGGAGTATCCGTAATAAAACCCAACCAGATAATCAGTACGATGAAGAAAGAGAGTATAAACTAGATTAATGGGGCATTGAGGCTGTGGAATATCGAATGGCCATTCCGACCCTTCCATAATCTTCAACTGATGAGACCATCACTTTAGAAGATCGTTACTAAAGAATACTATGATAACTCTAGAGAATTTTAGATGTAATACACTTGAACTTTCTCCTATTAGAGATGGCCACATGTAGATAATGAGGATCAGTGACCATGAGAGAAAACGGTTTAGAAGAGTTCAACTCATAAAAATTTCATTAAGATATCTCTATATATCTGGGATAGGAGATATCGGGATAGATGTGAAAAGATTTAAGAGATGAGCTTGAGAAGTCTAAGACATTTGGTGAGATATTTGAGCTTGTAAAGAAGGCTGTGAGGAGGACCACCGGGCTTCATAGAGCAGGTTTAGAGCTGGTCTTGATGAGCTTACCCAATAATGTTGGAGCACTACATGAAATTGGAAGCAATATGATAATAATGAATGAGACCTTACTGGAGGCTGTACTTCAAATATCTAGAAGTAGGATTGAAGTGAACTCATACGTATTCGTTATACTTCTCCATGAATATCTCCATAGCTTAGGATATATAGATGAAGAAGAAGTAAGATTTATGGTTAAGAGAATAGTGTCAGAAGTCTTGGGAGAAGATCATATAGCTTACCATCTAGCATCTACATCGATATATGAAGTCTATCCTCAATTACAGATGCTGGGACCAGGTAAGATCGGGAAGGATACCAAGATAGTTAAAGACTTTGATAGAGAGAGCACACAGTACATAGGTTGAAATTCTTTATCTCTTAACTTGAGATTTTTAAGATGGCTCAGAGATTAGACCTTAGATTTCTAGATGCTTTTATCTCAATATATTTTTCTGCTATTCTCAATGCTTTCTCAACCACTTTTAATGCATCTTCTCCAAATACATACGTGTTAGGCTCTAGACCATATCCACCTCTATCAAAGACGACCTCTAGATAATTCATATCTCTAAATCTAGATGCTATAGCTTCTATAACTACATCCTCGGTCTGTCTTCCAACCGTATCCGGTTTTTCCGTCTCAGAAAATCTTAACCCTAATAAGCTTACTGCAGATTCTAATATCTCATCAAGCTTTAAGTTTATTACAGAGTTTATACTCGGAGCATATCTTTTCACCGCGAGCAATACCTTTGCCAAGTGCTTAGATCCTCCAAATTCTGGTTTACTAACCGCTTTAGGTCTATCTTTTAATGCTACTATCCTTCCAGGTATACCTGCGACATCGTCTATGGTCTTAGCATCTCTAATCGACTCAACGATGTTCACGGCTACCTGAGGCATAACATTTACGAAGTATCTTGCTTCCTCAATAATCTTTATAGCTCGCTCCAGCCTATTCATTATCTCAGATCTTTCAGGATCTCCCACCACGATCTTCTTCGATATACAGATCTCGCATAAAGCCAGCTGTGGATACATCTTTCTATGATAATTGCAGAAGACACCTCTTGATAATGCATCTATCCAATAGGAGTTTAAGGTTAAGGTAGCTCTAACTTGGTCGAATGGAATATCTTTAACTATTAATTTGACCAGCAAGGTTAATTCATCTAGAGTAAGCCCCATGTCTAGTAGGGATTTGACATAGTTTTCCTTAGGCTTTGAAAGTATCTGGCTTACAGCAGACTGTGATAATCCTAGGAAAGAAGCTATCTTCAATTGGCTATAACCCATAGATTTAAGTTCATGGATAACCAATCCTCTAATAGAGGGTAGAAAAGTTTTCCCCATCATCTCGCAGGGAGGCATCATATGTACTCTAGCCCACAGATAGATCGCTACACCACCTTTTATAATATATGTAGAGATATCGTAATTCTTGTAGATTATATTGAGGTAGCAGGATAATTGGAGGGATAATGTAGCTTAAAACAAGCATTCAACTTTTATTTAATTTTTCTTTACATAGCCCTTCGATTAGATGATATTAGAAGAATTAACTTAAATTATGGGTTATCTTGTTATTATACGATTGAGTGAAGAAGACCTTGGGGAGGAGTCAGAGTGATTGAAGCATAAGTTACCGAAAGATAGAAAATTCGGTAAGGGCGTTGTCAAGTGTAAAAGATGTGGAACCACTGTGGGAGTCATAAGGAAGTATAAGCTCTACATCTGTAGGAGATGCTTTAACGAGGTGGCTCCAAGCCTTGGCTTCAAAGTCTACAAGTAGACCAGTATTTTAGGATTTAAGATACTAGAAGAAGTTTAAGAAAAATTCAACATAATATTTAAAACGTATAATTAATTAGATGGTGGCTTATTCTGCTAAGTTAGATTGAGGGTATGAGTAGAGACTTGGTCTCAGGGCTCTTCACTACTTTACAGAATAATGAGATGGTTAGGAATAGGGAATGCATCTACTCAGCAAGTAAACTCATCGCCAACATTCTTAGAGTGCTCCAGAGACATGGATATATAGGTGCTTTCGAATATATTGAAGATGGCAGAGGTGGAAAATTTAAGATTCAGTTGTTGGGTAGAATTAATCGTTCGGCTCCTATTAGACCTAGATATAGTATCAGAAAAAATGAGTATGATGAGTGGGAGAAAAGATATCTACCAAGCAGGGATGTTGGAATCCTTATAGTTTCAACGAATAAGGGAATCTTATCCCACCGTGAAGCAAAGAAGATGAATATTGGAGGGAAGCTTATTGGATATGTATACTAGGAGGTATAGAGTATGCCGCTGATGGTGGAAGAGCTGGTGGTTCCAGAAGGGGTTCAGGTCGAGGTCACGCCCCCGGCGATAGTCAAGGTTAGGGGAAGGCTTGGAGAACTGGTAAACGATCTCTCACATACTAGGACTAAGATAGAGTTAGAGGGAGAGAAGATCAAGATTAGATTTCTGGGGAAGGGTAGAAGGGCGAAATCTATGCTCGGCACGATAACCTCGACATTAAAGAACATGTTTACAGGCGTAACTCAAGGATATACATATAAATTGAAGATAGTCTCAACCCATTTTCCTATAAATGTCAAAGTTCAAGGGGATACTGTAATCATAGAGAACTTCATTGGTGAAAGGTATACTAGAAGGGCAAAGATAGTAGGTCAGGGGACGAGGGTAAAGATACAGGGGGAGGACATAATAGTGACGGGAATAGATAAGCAAGCCGTGGGACAGACAGCTGCGAATATCGAGAAAGCAACAAAGATCACTAGAAAAGACTTAAGAAAGTTTCTAGATGGGATCTATCTATCTGAGAAGAGTGTGGGTATGGGTTGAGCCCAGTTACGATCCCTAAGAAGATTAGAGAGATGAAGAATAAGCGTCCAGATTTTGCTCGGCAGGAGAGCTGGAGATATGTTAGGCTGAAGGCTTCTTGGAGAAGACCTAGAGGGAAAGATAGTAAGATGAGGCTTCAAAAGAGCGGTGCTCCACAACTCGTAAAGATAGGCTATAGAACTCCTAAAGCTTATAGAGGTCTCCATCCCAGCGGATTCAAAGAAGTAGTCGTCCACAGAGTTGAAGATTTAGAAGATCTTAATCCTGAACTACATGCTGTGAGGATCTCTGGATCCGTTGGTAGAATGAAGAGATTGAAAATTATGGAGGAAGCTGAGAAGAAAGGGCTGAAAATACTTAATCCTATAGCTATACCGACCCCAGAAGCTGAAAAACCGGAGATAGTTCAACCAGAAGAATCGAGAGAGGAGAAGGTAGAAGAGGCTGGAGAGGAGGGTAAAGATGCCGGATAAACTAGATCTTCAGAAAAGGCTTGCAGCCGATTTGATGAAGTGTGGTGTGAGTAGGGTTAGATTCGATGAGGATAGATTGGATGAGGTGGTCGAAGCGATTACGAGAGAAGATGTAAGGAGACTGATCAAAGACGGTGTAATCTTCAAAGTTCATGAAAAAGGTGTAAGTAGAGGTAGAGCTAGAGAGAGGAAAGAGAAGGATAGAGGTAGAGGAAGTAGGAAGGGGAAGAAGTATAGTATAGTAACAAGGAAAGAGAGATGGATGTTGAAGATTAGAGCTCAGAGGAGGAAGCTGAAAGAATTGAGAGATAGAAAGATCATTGAACATTCAACTTATAGGAGTATATATGGGATGGTTAAAGCAGGAGCATTCAAATCGGTTAGAGACATGATAACATATTTAGAGGCAAATAAGCTTGTGAGGAGACCGATCATATGAGCCGGCTGAAGACTCTGAAGAGGAGGCCTCCAACTAGGAGGAGGAAGGGGCTTACAGATTATAGAGCTAGATTGAAGTTGGTCAAGTCTGGTCAGTTGAGACTAGTAGTTAGAAAGAGTAATAGATACATACTGGTCCAGATAGTTAAGTCAAAAAAAGGTGGAGATGAGACTCTACTAACCATTAACTCTAAAAGTCTGTTAAAATATGGGTGGAGGGCCAGTACCAAGAATCTTCCAGCAGCCTACTTGACAGGTTTATTAGCTGGGCTAATAGCTAAAAAGAAAGGAGTCGGTAGAGCCATATTGGATATTGGGGTATACACTCCTGTAGATGGTTCAAGGATCTTCGCGGTTGCTAAAGGTGTGAGAGATGCTGGAGTAGAGGTTCCAATAAGTGAAGAGAAATTACCTGGAGAAGAGAGGATAAGTGGGTCACATATTGAAGGATACTACTCGATGATTAAAGATGGAGATGTTAAGACATCCCAATTCTCTAAATCTCTAGAAGAGGTTTATAGAAGGCTCACCGAACATTTTAAAGAGGTTAAAGAAAAGATACTTGAAGAGGTAGATAGATTATGAGCGGTTCTAGTGAATGGATTCCTAGAACGAGGATCGGTAGGATGGTTGCCCAAGGACAGATAACCTCTATAGATGAGATCTTCGCAAATCACTGGAAGATTACCGAGCCTGAGATAGTAGATGCTCTATTACCGGGACTGGAGCAGGAGGTTATCGATATAAAGCTAGTCCAAAAACAGACTGATGCTGGAGAAAGAAGCAGGTTTAAGGCAATAGTCGTCGTAGGTAATAGAGATGGATATGTAGGTTTAGGTAGTGGAAAATCGGTACATGTAGTTTCAGCAATCGAGAAAGCTATCAGAAGTGCAAAGATGAGGTTGATCCCGATAATCAGAGGATGTGGAAGCTGGGAATGTTCATGTGGTACTGAACACAGCCTACCGACTAAAGTTGAAGGAAAATGGGGTAGCGTGACTATACAACTCCTACCAGGTCCACGAGGGCTCGGTATAGTAGCTGGAGAGAATGCACGGATAGTTTTAGAGTTGGCGGGTGTGAAGGATGTCTGGACAAGAACTTTTGGAGAGACTAGAACTACTCTATCCTTTGCAGGGGCAACATATGCAGCATTAAAGAATACGAACAAGATAGTTCTACCGACCTTGTGGAGAGAGATATAGATTCATATAAACTTTAATGCTGATTTTAAGATGATGGATGTAATGAGAGATATAGGATCTTAGAGCAGTTGTAGAATGCTTTTCTAAGCCTTATCTAGATCTAGGGTAGGGCACTGGAGAAATTTATTAAAGAGTTTTTAAGGTAGATTTGGAGAGGTATGACTGAGTCTATGGAGAGCAAGGCTGGATGCTATCTAGTGATTAGGATAAGGGGAGGTGTAAAAGCTAGTAGAGAAGTTCTAGAAACTCTTAAGATGCTCAATCTACCAAGAGCTAACTATGCTGTATTTGTCTCGAAGAATCCAGGTTTCGAGGGAATGTTGAAGAAGGTCTCACACTATATTACATGGGGTGAGCCTAGCTATCTTACCGTAAAGAGACTTCTGAGAAGGGCTGAATTCAACGGCAGGATAAGATTGAGTAATGAAAACATTGGAAAACTTGGATATTCAAGCATAGATGAACTAGCTGAAAAGATATTTAGAGGTGAGATAACTCTTAGCATGTTGAGGGATCGAGGGCTGAAACCCTATTTAAGACTACATCCACCTAGAAAAGGGTTCAGGAAAACCATCAAGAAATCTTATCAAGAAGGTGGAGAGCATGGTTATAGGGGAGAGACGGTAAACGAACTGGCGATAAGAATGTCCTAGAGTATGGGAATAAGATCATAGAGAATAATCTAGACAATTTTAAAATCTGTAAAGCTTTAAATGGAATATAGTAAGATAACTGGTTGATATGCATAAACACTAGAAGACTAGTAGATTCATAAGAGTATAACCTATTATATGATGGGTGAGTCAAGCTGATCCTAACTGGATAAATGTTCCTAATTCTAGGATGTTGACGACCTCCACTACCTCGAGTTTTCTCCGAGAACTCAGCTCTCAAAACCTCTACTTATAGTAATATCTCGAAACATTGTTGTAACCGATGATATGAGACCTTAATTAGAAGGTATAGAGAAAATTTATAAGAGGAGCCGAGTGGAGAGATTAGAGAAGAATCATCAGAGAGGGTTTAGATAAGGCTTTAAGAGAGAATCGATTAGGAACATGATCTATCTTCGCCCAAAATGATCATCGAAAACTATATTACATGGTCTAGAATGTTACGGTATAGAGCATCTAGCTTATTAATCCCTGAGATGTCTAGAATGGTGAGACTGGTTGCCGACCCGGTTCAGGAAGATTAGAAAGAGGAGAGGTAGCAGGACTCACGGATGGGGTCAGATAGGTCAGCATAGGAAGACAGGTGCAAAAGGTGGACGTGGAGAATCTGGAAAGCATAAGCATAAGTGGACATGGGTCTTAAGATATGATAGAGAATACTTTGGAAAACATGGATTCTTTAGACCGAACAAGAAAGAGACCAATTCCATGAACCTAATCCAACTAAGCACTCTAATAGATAAGATGGAGGCTAGAAATGAGGTAAAGAAGAAAGATGATAAGATAATAGTAGATCTTAAATCGATTGGTATAGAGAAGGTAACGGGTGGAGGAAGAGTCAGTAGACCACTTATTGTTATAGTTGAGAGATGGACAGAGAAGGCTGAAGAGAAGATTAAAGAAGCTGGCGGAGAGATTGTTAAACCAGGAGAATTGGAGGAATAGAGTATTGGCATCAGCTAGAGAGATAGTTAAAGGAATTGGTAGATACTTCCCAGAGGTAATGAAGCCTGGGAGAAAACTTAGTCTAGGTGAGAGATTTGTCTGGACAGGTCTCGTACTAGTCATATATGTTTTAATGAGTCATACATTTCTCTATGGTGTTCCTCAAGCTGCAAAACTCTCTCAGCAGAACCCGATCATATTGAATATTATCTTTGCACAGCGTATAGGGACTCTAACAACCCTCGGTATAGGGCCGATAGTTACATCAGGACTTATACTCCAGCTACTTGTCGGAGCTCAGATTATAAAACTAGACCTATCGAAATCAGAGGATAGAGCTGTATTTACCGCTGCAAGCAAGATCTTTGCAGTCGTAATAACAGTATTCGAGGCCGCCGTATTTACTTTCTCTGGATGGCTTGGACAGATGGAACAGCAGACTCAAATTCTCGTCTTCGTACAGCTTGTAGCCGCCACTACGCTGATAATCTTGATGGATGAGCTCGTCCAGAAGGGATGGGGTCTAGGAAGTGGCGTAAGCTTATTCATAGCCGTAGGAGTGGCTGAGACAATAATCGTAAACCTCTTCTCTCCTATAATACTTCCAGATGGATACTATCAAGGAATAATCTTAGCATTAATCCAGGCTCTTGTATCTGGGATGCCGATAGCTCCGCTAATTGTTAGAGGCCAGTTTCCAGATATTCTCGGACTGGTTAGTACATCCCTACTACTCCTCGCCATAATATATCTTGAAGCTATTAGAGTAGAGGTACCTATCCAATATGCGAGGTACTCTGGATTCGCTGCAAAGTATCCTATAAAGTTCCTATATGTTTCAAACATACCTGTAATCTTTGCTTCAACAGTATTTACGAACATTTACTATCTATCAAGTATCCTATGGAGCAGATTTAACATGGACAATAGTAATGTCTTCTTGAATATTATCGGAATGTTTAACCAGACGAGCTACATGGTGGATAGAGCTTTCACACCGATAGGTGGATTGGCATACTATGTTACAGCACCATACAATATAACCGGAGTCTTACAAGACCCAGTAAAATCCACAGTATATGCACTGATAATGATAGGGTTCTGCCTACTCTTTGCAAAGTTCTGGGTAGATATAGGAGGACTATCTCCTGAGAGGGTTGCCGAGCAATTGGTTAAAGCAGGGATGCAGGTTCCAGGGTTTAGACGCGCACCTTCAACTATCGCGAGAATAATCAAGAAGTATATCTCGATCGTTACTATCCTAGGAGCATTGGTCGTAGCATTAGTGGCCACTCTAGGCGATTATTTCAATGTTTACGGTGGAGGTATAGGGATACTGCTATTGACAGGGATACTCTACCAGTACTATCAGATACTAGTAAGAGAGAGGTTGACAGAGATGTACCCTGCGATAGGAAGACTATTGGGAGAAGAGTAATAACTATATCCTCATAATTTTCTGATTTTTGAGAAGAGCCATGGTGAGAAAGATTATTGAGATGTTGTTTATAAGGTGGTTGATCATCTGATCCAGTGGTCTAGTTATGAGTTCTTTACTCGAAGTTTTAGGATTAGCTGTTCTAGTAAGCTTAGCTACAAATCTCATTAGGAGGAAGATTATTTCTAAGGAAGATTCACTTAAGATGGCTGAATCTCAGCTCTACAAGAAGAGTCTACTTGAGGCCAGGAGGAAAGGTGATGAGAAGCTTATACAGAAGTTGATGAAGAAGAAGGAATACTATCAGAAGATAGATGCTCAGATAGCCAAGAAAAATATCATCATGTTACTTATTACTCTAGCTATATTTTATGTATCATATATCTTTATAACACAAATTTATGGAGACGGTATAATCGCGAGTCTTCCAGGAGATCTAATAATCCCATTAATATCATCTGGAAATAATCTAACGGTTACAGGATGGTATATCATCTCTCTATTAGCATCTGGTCTACCTATCTCGAAGATACTTGGTGTGGGAGGCTTGCCCGAGATATCAAAAGAAGCTGGAAAGAAGGATGGGAAACAGTAATGATCCTCCCATTCCATCAGGGACCCTATCTAGCTGGATAGTATAAATCTCCTATTGTCTTCTTATACTCTATTATCTCCGATTTAGTTATGTCTTCTATCTATTTTGAGGAAGCTACATATAAACTATCTTATAATGTTAGACCTCTTCCCATTGATATCCCATGTTTTTCAGAAGGCTGAGAAGTCTTAAGACATGATCTTTATGATCCATCCAATATATTCATCTCTAATTCTAAATTCAGAATCAGTATTACTTTATTAAATATCCTCTTATACTAGCCGTTAAAGTTTGTTTTCTACAAATCTATCATGTCGATTCCAAGTTTCCTAAGAAATAAAACCAGTGGTATAATAGAAAATATTTTAAAGAATCTTAAAAGATTCAAGCTAGAACGGATATAGGGCGTGTATCATGAGGGTATCCTGCAGATTTGTAGGTTTAAGATTATCTTAAAAAGGTGGTGGAGCCTAAACTAATATCAAGTGTATGAGACGTAGTCTAAGAACGAGGGCTAGAAAGAAGAAATATGTCAGGACTCCTGGAGGCAGGGTTAGAGTGATTATTAGAGATGAGAAGAGAGGTTTCCACCACTGTGCTAGATGTGGCGCCATAATACATGGTATTCCCAGAGTGAAGGATTATAAGTTATCATACAGTGAGAGAACTGTAGAAAGATATTATGGAGGAGTGCTTTGCCAGAATTGTTTAGAGCAGTTGATTAGAGACCGGGTATATCTTGAATGGGTCAAGCATTAAAATATTTTCGACTACTCTTTTCTAGGTTCTTGAGCTTGTAGTATTCTATGATCGCTTGTGCAACTATCCTATAGACGCTTACCGTATTTAGATCGCTCGTATCTAAAACTAGATGGAAAGGGGTATAGTCTTTACCTATTTCTATTCCGTAGAGCTTTCTATATATCTCCGCACTCTCTTCATCTCTTCTCTTGAGAAGCTGATAAGCATTTTCCATGTCTACATGGCTCCGTCTAATCAGCCTCTTAACTCTAACATCATCAGATGCCTTCAACCATACGTTGAACCCGCCTCTATATAGCCATGGAAGCACCCAGCTATCTATCACTACTCTACCCTTCTCAGCATATTCTAACAGTTTCATGTCTACAAGTTTGTCAAATTCTGGATTTATCTTTCTTTCTTCTAAGAACTTGATTCCCTCATCTGTATCCCACCAACCTCTTCCAGATGGATTGTATCCTCTATCCCGAGCCAGCATCTTTAATCCATCTCCACCCGATACATACTCAAGATTGAAGGTCTTAGCGATCTTTCTTCCTAACGTACTCTTACCAGTTACCGCGAAACCACTAATGCAGACGACTATCTTCTTCATATCCGATCATTTATAGGACGGATTTATTAACATTGAAAAGATCTTAACCTCTAAACATTTTGGTATCTTCTTCTTATAGAATATGCGTAGTCTAAGGTATATTAATAACCGTGTAGCTCTCCTTACAATAGAAGAACGTTCAGGATAGTATTCCATGAAGTCGGTTGGTGGGATACAGATGAAGGAAGAGATTGGTAGAATAGTTGTAAAGACATCGGGTAGGGAGGCTTCTAGAAAATGTGTTATAGTATCTATAGTAGATAAAAATTTTGTAGTGGTTACCGGTCCTAAGGTTCTTACAGGGGTGAAGAGGAGGAGGCTAAACATATCTCATCTCGCATTCACACCCTATAAAATAAATATTCGAGAAGATGCAGACGATGAAGAAGTACTTAAAGCATTAGAAGATAAAGGATTGATAGAATATATGCGTCAACATGTGAAGATCTCGCCTAAAGCCTTACCTCTAACTACATCATAAAACATTATCAGTAATCTCAACCGTGACTATAAGCATTAATATTATTCTAAAGTAGGTCTTATAGAGTAGAGTCAAAGTGGGAGAGAGAGTTAAGCCTCCATGGAAGATTGAGGCAAAGATACTTACAAGGATAGAGGCGGAAAGCGATCCATCATTTGGTGAAGATCCATACAATAGACCTATAGATAAACATCTAAGATTAGGTGTAGTAAATATTGATAAACCACGTGGACCTACAAGTCATGATGTAGCAGCAAAGGTTAAGTCTCTTTTAAGTTCGGAGAGGGTTGGACTGGGTGGAACACTCGACCCAGCTGTCTCAGGAGTTTTACCAGTCCTCTTAGATGATGCTACGAAATGTTCTGGAGCGGTAATGGCCGGTGGAAAAGAGTATTTATGCGTGATGAAGCTTCACGGCGATGTCTCCGATAGTGATATCGATCGAGCGATAGAATTGTTTACCGGGGATATCTACCAGGTTCCTCCTGTAAGATCAAGTGTTTCAAGAACGATTAGGGTTAGAACCATCTACGAGATAGATCTACTGGAGAAGGATGGGAGATACTTACTGCTTAGGATCGCATGCTCAGGTGGAACATATATTAGAAAGCTCTGCTATGATATCGGACTATATCTAGGGGTAGGTGCCCATATGCAAGAACTTAGAAGAATTAGAGCCGGCCCTTTCACCGAGTATTCAACAGTAACTTTAATAGATGTATATGAGGCTGTAAAGAATTGGAAAGATGCTGGAGATGAAAGATTACTGAGAAAGGTTGTTATACCGGTTGAAGAAGCTGTAAAACATCTTCCAAAGATCTATCTTCTCGATTCTGCGATAGGAGCAATATGTAGTGGTGCTAGCCTCGCCGTATCCGGAATATCCAAACTTGAAGATACTGTAAAGAAAGGTAGGATGGTTGCAATGATGTCTCTAAAAGGTGAGATCGTAGCATTAGGGATAAGTAGGATGGATTCAGAAGAGATTGTCGAGGTAGAGAGTGGGATTGCAGTAGAAACTAAAAGAGTATTAATGAATAGAGATCTCTATCCAAGGATATGGAGACATAAAAGACATAGATGAAAAGGTAGAAATATATCTAAATATTCTTAAATTCATAATTTTCATTCTAGACCTTCCATTACTTATCCACCATCTATACCGCTCTAAAAGATGGTCGCCGCCAGGTCTGGACCATGAGACATCGTTTAAATCCATCGACACTTTAACAGACTCAATCAAGTCTCATAAACACGGTGTCATCAACATTCCCTGAGACTCTTTAATATTTTTCATTTCCAAAACACACTAATTGTAAAATTATGGTCTACTTTAAAGCTTACAAGCTGGTTTAAGACAATAATGACAATAATGTTAGTACGACTGCATCTTTTCTTATATTTTCTATCTTGCAGTATTCGTTAGGTTTATGGGCCATCATATCTATAGTCGACCACACAACTGCAGGGATCTCCTTTGCTCTAAGAAATGCAGCACATGTTCCCCCTCCTATACCGATTACCCTAGCCTCTACATTCCTTACCAATTTTATTGCATCTGCCAACTTCTTAACTATTGGAGCATCTGGAGATGTACTGGGAGGCGACTCCCATCTTAGATCTTCTACAACATCTATCTTCACATTGTACATTAACTCAAAGCTTCTGCATACTGTATTAACAGTCTCTAATACCTGTTTGAGGCTGTACTTTGGAAGAACTCTACAATCAAAATAGAATATATCTCTTCCCGGCACAGTATTCACGTTATCCACGTTATGCTCTTTCTTTGTAGGTTCGAATGTAGATGTCGGTGGAGTGAACATATTATCCACTTCACAGAATCTTTCATGAAGTAACTGGTCTAGTATTGTTATTAACCTCGCTCCGACCCTATGTGCATTTATCCCCTCATTTGGGAATGCTGCGTGAGCCTGCACTCCATTTACCGTGAATTTGAGCCACAGGAGATGCTTCTCAGCTATCTCTATCTTAGATCCATCTGGAGCACCATAATCCAGTACTATGGCCTCATCATTCTTTTTAAATACCCCCTTCTCCACAAGGTACTGTAATCCATACTGGCTACCAGCCTCCTCATCTGAGGCGAAAACCAGCCCTAAATTATTTCTAGGCGTTAATTTAAGTTCTCTAATAATCTTTAACGTGAGAAGTATTGATGCTATCGCTTGTCCATTGTCCTCCGACCCTCTCGCATATATCTTCCCATTCTTTAACACGGGTTTGAATGGATCTGTTTCCCATAGATTGATGTCGCCTTCGGGGACTGTGTCGATGTGTGCCACAAGCCATAATGTCTTACCCTTATCTTCACCGTGAATCAGTCCTACAATGTTCGGTCTAACACCACCCTTAACCCTATCATCATGAGCATCGATTCTTATCAAGCTATCTAGACGATAATCTCGTAGAATTTTTTCAAGTTTTTCCGCTCTCTCTTCTTCTCCATCTCCTCCTGCCGATGGGTTCACCGCCGGGATCTCAAGCAGCTCCATGAAAGATTTAACGACATCATCTAGAAGATGGGTAGATGCTTCCTCCAACTTTCTTATGATCTCATTCATGTAGAAACTTTTCTTGGAAGAGAATTAAAACTTTTAAGATGATTATTTTTTACAAGTCTTTTCGATAAGTCTATTTATCAGAGTAAAGCCAACAGTATACTTTATGTGTTGGACTAACACTGATCTCTAATGGTTCCCGCTTTCTACAAATATCCATAGCATAAGGACATCTAGTATGGAATCTACATCCAGATGGAGGATTTACAGGGCTTGGAGGCTCACCTCTTAAGACGATTTTTTCCCGAATCCCTCGATAATAAGGATCTGGAATAGATGAGAAGAGGATCTGGGTGTATGGGTGGAGCGGTTTCTCAAATATCTCCTCTGTTAATCCCATCTCCATAATTTTCCCCAGATATATTACGATAACCCTATCGCTAATGTATCTTACTATTGAGAGGTCGTGGGTAATTAGTAGGTATGAGAGGTTTAGCTCTTTTTTGAGATCGGCCAATAGGTTTAGTATCTGGGCTTGAACACTGACGTCGAGAGCGCTCGTTGGTTCATCCAATATTATCAATCTAGGTTTTAGAGATATGGCTCTAGCGATCGCAACCCTCTGAGCTTGACCTCCACTCATCTCATGAGGATACTTGTCGAGGAAAAGACCGGTCTAGACCAACCATCTCTAGTAGTCCCGATACATACTCGAGAAGTTCCTTCTTAGATAGATTCATATTGTTCTTTACCGGTTCAGAGAGTATCTCGAACGCATTCATACGTGGATCTAGTGAGAGGAAAGGGTTCTGAAATACAGCCTGAACACTTCTCCTATAATTTCTCAGTCTTATTCCACGTAACTGTGCCACATCTTCATTATTGTAGAGCAATCGTCCTTCTGTGGGCTTCTCTAATAGTAGCAGACACTTAGCTAACGTTGTTTTACCTGAACCTGATTCTCCCACTAGACTCACGACCTCTCCTGAATCTATATTGAATGATATGCCATCAACAGCCTTAACATATCCTACTACTCTACCGAACAATCCTATTTTAATTGGAAAATATTTTTTCAAACCCTCTATTCTTATTAATGGTGGATTCATCTCTCCTCTACTCTATATAGATGGCATGCTACTCTATGATCTTTTAAGAATTCTATTAGTCTCGGCTTGACCCCGCGACATATATCCATAACCTCTGGACATCTGTCTGCAAATATACATCCTGTTGCGGGGTTTCTTAGATCCGGCATCATTCCCGGGATGCTTCTTAGCTTATGATATTTTATATGTGTCTTAGGAATACAGTCTATTAATCCTCTCGTATATGGGTGTAACGGGTTTTCAAGCAGTTCCCCGGATCTTGCTTCTTCCACTATCTCTCCACCATACATTACGATTATCCTATCTCCTATCTCTACCGCGACCCCAAGATTATGGGTTATGAATATGATCGATAATCCAAACTTCTTCTTGAGATTGATTAAGAGTTCTAGTATCTGGGCTTGAAGGGTTACGTCTAGCATCGTCGTAGGCTCATCTGCGATAAGCAGCTTTGGGCCTATAGATAAGGCTGTAGCGATAACCACCCTCTGAAGCATCCCTCCACTCAACTCGTGGGGATAAGAGTTAAAGACCCTCTCAGGATCTGGTAGCTCAACAACTCTGAGAGATTCTAATACTCTTTCTCTCAGTTCAACTGGATTAGTAATCTTTAGATGATATTTTATAACATCTGAGATTATCTCGCCTACTCTAAACAATGGGTTTAATGTGGCCGCAGGGTCTTGGAATATCATCATTATCCTATCTTCTATCGTAGATGTCTCTTTCCTTCTCTGTTCTAAAATGTCTCTCTCCTTGAAGATTATTCTGCCTCTACGGATCACCGCGTTTTCTGGTAATGCTCCAGCTATCGCCAATCCTACAGTGGTCTTACCTGACCCTGATTCTCCCACTAAGCATAATACTTCACCTTCATTAACCATGAAAGATACATCTCTTACAGCTTTTACCACACCATCTAGAACGAGATAATCGATAGTTAGATCTTCTACTTTTAATATTGGTTGTTTTATCATTGTTTCACCCCTAATCTCATAAGTATTGTTCTTCGAAGTTTTGGATCTGCAGATTCTCTTAATGCATCTGCAAGCAGATTGAATCCAACGACGGTTATCAGTATGGCTAGCCCTGGGAAGAAAGCGATCCACCAAGCATAGTTGATAGATCGCCACCCTTCACTTACGAGTAAACCCCACTCTGGGGTGGGAGGCTTAACTCCAACACCGATAAAGCTAAGTCCCGCTGCTTCAAGTATGGCTGAACCCATATCTAATGCGGATTGGACAAATGTAGGTGTTAGAGCATTTGGAATTACATGCCTACTCATGATCTTGATATTTGACAGTCCAGCAATCTTCGCAGCATCGATGTAAGGCATATTCTTTACAGTGTTCGTCTGTACATATACTAGTCTAGCATACCATGGCCACCAAGAGATCGCTAGAGCGATAACCAGGTTTAGGAGACCTCTACCGAGTGTTGCGGCTAAAACTATTGCTAGTAGGAGGGGTGGGAAGGCTAGAAACATATCTGTAACCCTCATCAAGATTGTTCCAACCCTGCCTCCATAGTATCCTGCAACCACCCCTACCGGAATACCTATTAGTAATGCTAAGCCGATAACTCCCACCGCTATAATCAATGAGAAGCTCGACCCTAGGAGGACTCTGCTAAACATATCTCTACCTAATGCGTCGGTGCCAAATGGGTGCTCTATACTTGGAGGCAGAAACCTCTTCTCAACATTATATGTTAATCCCCAAGCATCTTCAGGATAGGGGACTATGAGGGGTGCAGATATACCTATCACTATGAAGCCTATGACTATTATCAGGCTTACAAGTGATATAGGCCTCCTAGTTATAAAGTTTAAGATTATTTTTTGATGCTTGAATCTATCCATATCTTTACAACCTCACTCTTGGATCTATAGTCGAATGGATCAAATCTACTATCGTATTGATTATACAGTAGAATATTGCAACGGTTACTACACATCCTATTACTGCTGGATAGTCGAAGCTGAGGAGAGACATGGCGGCGTAGAACCCTATCCCAGGCCAGACGAATACTAGCTCAACCATGAAGGCACCTATTATCGTATAGCCAAAGGATAATCCTAGAGATGCTATAACCGGTACGATCGTGTTTTTAAGAGAATATTTGAATAATATGATTCTTTCAGGTAGACCCCAGGCGGTTAAGCTTCTAATATAATGTTCAGAGAGAACCTCTATCATTACAGCTCTAGTCATTCTAGCACTTAAGCAGAGTGGGTATGCTGCAAGTACTAGAGATGGTAGGACAAGACGCTTCAAAGCATCAGTAAAGACAGCAGAATTACCTTGGATTAGACTATCGATTAAGTAGAAGCCTGTTATCGGTTTAAACCCTGTAACTATCACGGTCCACTCATCTATTCTCTTGGCGGAGGGAAGTATTCCAAGCCAATTACCGAAGAAGAGCTGGACTATCAAGGCTAGCCAGAAGACAGGTATAGAAGCGCCTACAACGGTTAAGATCCTTATCAGATCATCTATCCAACTATACTTCTTTAAGGCTGCAAACACTCCTATAGGAACACCTATGATAAATGCTATTAAAAATGCTGTTACCACTAATTCTAGTGTAGCTGTCAATGTTGAGAGAACATCTGTGAGGACGGGGGATTTGGTCCTCCATGAAACACCCCAATTACCCATTATAAAATCTTGGAGATACAGTATAAGCTGTAGATATAATGGTTCATCTAGGTGAAGCTGTTTCCTTGCTCTCTCTATCTGTTCTATGGTGGCATGTGGACCTGCCCAGAGGAGTTCAGGTCTAGCCGGGATCAACCTAGTGATTACGAAGGTTATGAAGAGTACTCCAAGTATTACGAAAACTAGGAGAATAAGCCTCTTAACAATGTATTCTTTACTTATCGGCATCTATCCCGTCTCCAAAAAATTTAGATAGAGTATTTTAGAAGATTTTCTAACGACATCACTTCTCGATACTTAATACCTGTGCGAATATCACAGTTGGATATGCAGGGTTTACCGCCTTTTCCAGGTTTCCTATATATGCTCTACCGACTCTCACATCGATCATATCCCAGAGAGGGACTGCCGGCACATCTTCATACAGTATCTTCTGTGCTTGATAATATAATTCTAATGCTCTCTTCTTATCCAAACCTTCAATTGATGATGCTTCTTCTATCAATCTCTCAAATTCTGGATTTTCATAATAACATAGATTGAATGATTTAGAATCGCTGTGGAACATGTTGTATAGAAAGTCGAATGGTGTAATATATGTGGGCCACCAGTAGAATATGAAGAGGTCTTGAGCTCCTTCCGGATTCTCCCAACCAGATTGTGCTAGAGCCCACTGCTCCTCCCAGCTCATAGGTCTAATGTCTACTTTTATGCCAATCTTACTTAAACTAGCAGCTATCAACTCGGATGTTCTCTGCTCATAAACGTCACCTGCAGTATATACTAGGACGAGCGTCTTATCCAATCCGTTCGGATAACCTGCTTCTGCTAAGAGTCTTCTCGCTTCTTCAATATCATACTTATACTTGAAGTCATCAAAGTGTCCAGGCATACCCGTGGGTACTGGCCCACTCGCAACATTTGCCAGATTCGCTCTAGCGATTTTAACTATATCATCATAGGGGATTGCGTGAGCGATTGCCCGTCTAACAAGAACATTGTCTAGTGGAGGCTTCTTCGTATTTATAAGCATCAACAAGTTCTGGAAGCTCGGCTTGATAACTACCTTTAAGTTGGGGTCAGCTTTCAAACGATCAACATCTTCAAGTGGAACATACAATGCGATATCTATCTCTCCTGCAACTACCAATCTCTCCTGTGTTACAGCATCCTTAACTATCTTGATTACAAATACGTCTGGTGCTTTCTGCGAAGCCATCTCATATGATTGGATCTTCCACCCCCACCAATCTTCAAACTTCTCTAAGATTACCTCATTCTCTGGATCCCATTTAACGAGCCTATAGGGGCCACTGCCAGCATCGTTACCTTGGTTAAACCATTCTGGAGTGTTAGGTGTTTTAGGGCTGAAGATCCATGCACCATAAGAAGAGGCTGCAATACTGTCTAGAGGTGCGGGATACTTTAAGATGAAAGTTACGGTATAGTCATCTATAACTTCTATCTTTTCAACTGGATCCCATATGAATGCAGCTCCTTGACCGAGCTCCATCGTCCTTCCTATAGATTTCTTAACAGATTCAGCTGTGAAAGGTGTCCCATCATGGAATACTACTCCTCTCCTAAGATAGAATGTCCATATAGTCCCATCTTGAGAGCTTTCCCATCTCTCAGCCAAAGCTGGAATAAATCTATTCTCCAATGGATTATACCATAAAAGCGGTTCATAGACTAGGCATAACCATAGTATCGAGTTTGAGAACTCTGTGCTAGGATCAGCTGTCGTCATCTCCGATAATGATGCATATACCACTACCTTCTTGGTGACGGCTGGTGTAGGAGGCGTAGTTGTAACGGTAGGTGTTGTCTGAACAGTCGTGGGCATAGTGGGACCCATAGGCATCAATATGAAGGATACCCCGATCGCGGTCAGGATAACAACTACTATGATGATTGTGGCCACTACAACTTTCGATAAAGCCTTACCATGCATTTTTATCACCATTTTCAAGAGTAGGGTAGTTGGAGAGTTTTATAAAGCTTTGGTCACTACTTCAGTAAATACTGTAGAGATATTTCTTGCTATGTTTAAGATTTATAGAGGCTAAAGCTTCAGCAATCTTAAACGTAGTGATCGTTGGATCGATTACAGGAACATTTAATCTTTCCGATAACCATTCACCTAAACCTATCAAACCACCACATCCTAAAACTATCACTTCAGCATTGAAAACCTCTACGGCTTTCCTAGCCTCTTCTAAAAGCATACTTCTAGTCTGATCCTCATCCCTCCTTAAGTCGAGAACTCTAAGGGGTATACCCGAAGAATAGGCTAGCCTATTCCTCACACCCATCTTCTGAGCTTTAAGATCATAGGATGCTTTAGATCTCTCTCCAGTAGATATTATAGCAAACTTGTAGCCGAGGTGGAGAGAAGTGATTATCGATGTCTCACCTATACCTAAAACAAGTATCGAGGCTTTCTCTCTAGATGCATCCAGACCTGGATCATCGAAACAGTTGATTACCACTGCGTCGAAACCTTTCTTCTCAGCTTCATCTACCATCTCAACTACATTTGGAGCAGCAGAGACTACGTCTAGTTCAGATTCGATAGATCTGGGGCCACGTTCTAAATTTACAACACTAAACTCTGTACTGCTAAATGCTATCTTACTTAGTGCTTTCAGAGTTATCTCATTCCAGACATCCGTCGATACAGGATTCAAGACCAATATTCGCACCAACACGAGACCAATATAGTGTAAACAAGCTTTTATTTAAGAAAACTAATCATCTATATGATGGGTAGATTATGTTGGAGATCAATAGTCTCGAGCAGATCAGAGATTTTGTTAGAGGTGCAACCATTCTTGGAACAGGTGGTGGAGGAAGCCCAGAAGAAGGATTAAAAATATTGGAGAAAGTGTTTCTAGAGGGAAAAAAGATACAGCTGGTTGATTTAAGCGAGATGGATAGAGGTTCTATGATGGTTGTCCCATACTATGTTGGGACTATAGCTCCTGAAGCTAGAGCCAGGAAGCCTGTCAAGTTCGAGGAGCCTATAAAAATAGCTTTTAAAGAGATGGAACGTATACTCGGCGTCGAGATCTCTGCTGTATTAGCTTCAGAACTAGGTGGATTCAATGCATCTCTAGCTCTATATATGGGTGCCTACCTAGATCTACCAGTAGTAGATGGAGACCTGCTAGGTAGAGCTGCACCAGAGCTACATCAGTGTACCGTACACATCTTTGGGATACCTATGTATCCCTCGGTGATCATCTCTGAGACAGGCAACAAGATCATAGTATATGAATATAGTGATATAGATGATTATGAAGCTATTGCAAGATACTTATCCATACTATCAGGTAGATTCGTTGCAGTAGTTGATACACCTCTAAAGATGGAGGATGCAGAGAAGGCTGTAATAAAAGGTTCTATGAGTCTATGTTTAAAGATTGGGGAAGCTGTTAGACATGCTAAAAATAAAGGTTTGGACCCTGTCGAAGAAGTGAGGAAGATAATAGGTGGATGGAGGATCTTTGAAGGAATTGTTAAACAGTATAAGTATAGGAATAAGGGAGGATTCTTGAAGGGAGAGGCATTAGTTGAGGGTATCGGTAGATGGAGGGATAAGAAGTTGAAGACATGGATAATGAATGAACATTTAATGGCATGGATAGATGGTAAAACTGTAACAATGGCCCCAGACCTGATAATGTTCTTAAATGATGAAGGTGAAGGAATAACGAACGCTGTTTTAGAGGAGGGAATGAAGGTGAACGTGCTTGTTTCAAGAGCATCCAAGGTTTGGAGAACAGAGAATGGGTTAAAATTCTTTGGTCCAAGAAGATTTGGATTCGACTATGACTATATTCCAGTTGAGAATCTTGTGGAGGAGATATTATGAAGATTCTAGTGATCAATCCGATCGGAGATGATAGTTGGGATGAGATCGATAGGCGATTCTACCAGAGTGTAGCCTCCCCAACAACAGAGATCGATGTGAAAAGTCTAGGTAGCGGGCCACCGAGCGTTGAGACAACAAAAGACTATGAGATAGTTGAACCATTGGTTAGAGAATTAGCATTAAAATTTTACAGAGACTATGATGGGATAATAGTTAACTGCTTTCTAGACCCTGCAGTCGATGAGTTGAAGAATGTTCTCAATATACCAGTAGTAGGACCTGGAGAATCTTCTCTAGCTCTTGGAAGTATCTTTAGCAAGAAGCTCAGCATAATAAGTATAAGAGGTGAGGCATTAGAACTGATAAAGAATAGATGTATCTCTCTTGGATATGGTGGAAGAGTAGTATCGGTTAGAGGTATAGGAGTACATGTCGTCGATTTGAAGGATAACTGGGAGAGGGTAAGAAGAGAATTGATAGAAGAATCTAAGAACTCTATAAGAGAGGATGCTGAAGCGATAATTTTGGGGTGTACAGGTTTAGCTGGACTGGCTAAGACTATCTCTGAAGAGATACATATACCTGTAATAGATCCAGCTGCTGCAGCACTAAAGGTAGCTGAAAGCCTAATCTCTCTAAATTTAAAGAAGAGGTGATCTAAAATCTGCGCTGAATTCATGTCTATGGAATTAGCTGGCTCTGCATATAAGCTTGTTAAAGACATCCTTAAGGTTGAAAAAGATGAAGAAGTCGTCATCACGGTCGATAGTATGGGTGATTGGAGGGTTGCCTCAACAATAGCTTCGGCAACGTATACTGTAGGTGGAAAGCCTCTAGTAGCATGGTATCCCTCTCCACCAGCTGTCGGTAAGGCTGCAGACCCCTATCTCCCACTTAAGACATTAACTGAGATAGTGAAGAATTCAGATGTATGGATTGAGCTTAACAAGAGCTGGCTTCTTTACTCAACAGTATATGAAGAGGCTATGAGGCTTGGGAGGACGAGATACATATGCTTGGTAGGTATGGATGTGGACATGATTGTTAGAACTATAGGTAGGGTAAACATAAAAGTATTATACGAGTTTCAGAGAAAGCTGGCTGAGATAACAAGCAAAGCTAGAAAGATAAAGATAACATCCCCTAGAGGTATGGATGTAGTATTTGAGAATGATCCTAAGAGGCCTGTTCTAGTTGAAGGAGAGGTTTCTGGACCAGGAGAGTACATGTTATTTGGTCAAGTCGATTGGGCTCCTATCGAAGAAACAATCAATGGTAGGATAGTATTTGATGGATCTGTCTGGCCACCCCATGAACTAGGATTACTTAAAGAACCGATACTACTAGAAGTAAAGAATGGTAGAATAATTAAGATAAAAGGTGGTAGAGAAGCGAAGATATTTGAGAGGTGGTTGAGAAGCTTTAATGATGAGAAAATGTATTATATGGCCCACTTATCTTATGGATGTAACCCTGGTGCAAAGCTTACTGGAAATATTCTTGAAGATGAGAGGGTGTGGGGAGTGGTAGAGTGGGGTATCGGAAGTCAATCATCAACATTTAGAGGAAGACTAGGGTTGGCAAGCTCACATACAGATGGAATCTGCCTAAATCCTACGCTAACCGCAGATGAAGAGATAATAATAAAAGATGGAGAATACGTACATTCATCATTAAAAGAATACACAAATCGATTAAAACTCTAATACTTCCAATCGAAAACATCATCTACAAATCATAGATTTATATCCA
>JBCNVN010000011.1:0-41117 GCA_039630055.1 Candidatus Caldarchaeales archaeon
AATAGGAGATGCTAAATCTTAAAAGTTATATCTATGGATAGGAATAACATTATTGGCGGCGGTAGGTAGGGCTGGGGAGCTAGCCCTTCCCTGTAACCTGAAATGGGCTACATGCAGGGGCCAGAAAACCTGGAAGAGAGTAAGAGAAGTAGAAGTACAGTGCATAAGAGATGGATGAGTATGCGTCCACGTGGAGCTCCGTAAGAAGCTGTCCCATCTGTAGGGATGGGCTCCAGCTTCTGAACACGTTAAACCGTGTTAGGCCCGGGAGGGAGCAGCACTAAGACGTGGCGGAGCTGCTGCGTGGTAACGTATAGGACATATTCTTATGCATCAAGGCTTCTACTCTCTTACCATCTTTCAGGGGCTGCCGCCGCCTCTAAATCTCTACCTAACTTTGCTTAGGGTCTTCTTCTGATATAGTGTGATCGCTGCCGATGAGAGTAGGATGATTGTCGCGATGATGGTGGTGGCGACCATCACAGGTCTACTGAAGACTTGATTTAGAGTTTCTCTAAATACTTCAAGGATCTTCTGGAGGACTGCAGTTATCTCTACCACGTATTCACTAAAGTGCGGTATATATAGGAGTATCTGGACTCCCTCGGCAGAGACTACGAATACATATGCTGGACGGTCATATGTTCCAGAAGCTAGATCTAGTAAGCTTGAGGCCATGATAGCCTCTTCACCATTTACAGTTAGATTGAAACTCATAATATTCTGTAGATCTATCAGTTCGGGAGATATCTCGATTATGAAGAGCTTGCCTGGAAAGTTGTCTGGAGCTTTTAACCTAACCTTAACCTTGTTCCTTTCTGCTTGAATTATCTGAGCCTCGATAGCTTGATCCAGTCTAATAACTTCTGGCTCTCTTAGAGATATCTTGAAGAAGGCTCCTAGGAGGCTCTGGTCTTGCTCAACCGATACTTGTCCGATGTTTATAGACCGATTCTCTCCCAGAAACAGCTCCTTACTGATAGATATCGTCGTCTTATTTCCTACAGCAACTATCTTCTCTCTAACGATTAGAAAAGTACCATTACCATAATCTATCAAGCGCTCTATCTGCTCCACGACAACTTTGAAGGATCCATCACTCTTCTCCAACCCTACTTCTACTCTATCGATCGTCTTATTTTTCAGAGTTTTAAATGATGCCGTAGAAGTAAAGTTGTTTTCTAGGATAATATGCGGCTCTTCTAATGTTTGAGTACTAGATCTAACATCCTTCTTTGTATCTTTCATAGCTGATTGTGTCGTAGTTACGTGGACGTCTCCTCCTATAGCCTCCTCAATCTGTAATGCTAAGTTTCTAGCCTTCTCCATGATAGAATAAGCTGCACGAACATTCTTATCAATTAATTCTTTAGCTCTATTGATCAGGTCTTCCAACTGGATAATCATGTCTTTTACGGATTCATTATAAACCCCTTGCTCTACTATCGACCTCAAGTATAGATACTTCTCCTCCAACATTCTAAGCTCATTCCTAAGCTCTTCTTCATCCTCGATCTGGACCACATCTACTGTTCCATGTAAAGCTCTGATAACTATCTGAACCCTAGTCTTAGCATACATTAAAGATGAGAAAGCTCTATTGTAATCTCCTAACATATAGAGTTCCACCCCTTCTTCATATTTTGATAAACCGCTATCCAGGATCTCTCTATAGATCTGGACGTCTAGACCAGAATCCTCTACTTCTTCTAGAAGTTCTTCCGCTTGTTCAATAAGTCTCCCAACCTCTTTAATCAAATCTTCTATCCTCATTCTAAATTCTACGCTAGACTCTTCTTGGACGCTTTCATCAACATTCTTACTGGTTGCACTAACTAAGCCTATCGACATCAATAATAGGATAGATAAGATCAATGCCGAAGACTTCATCCTTTGTTTATTATAGATATTAGAAATAACTTAATAATATTTCTTTCTCGATTTTTCTCGAAGACTCTTAACGCCTCCAGTCGAACCTAACAATATTGAAGGACACCCATCTATTAAGTATGTATAATGTATTCTGAGAGAAATATATGAGGGAGTTCTCTCAGTATCTCTAGAGGATTGAAGGTAGAAGAAACCATAGATGGAGCAAGAATCTATAATCTATTAAAGAATCCTCTGAGAAGAGAGATACTTACATTACTCTATACACGTGGAGAGATGAGCGCTACACAGCTTAAACTATTGTTAAGCATAAGTTATGGGACACTCTATTATCATCTAGAGTTTCTTAAGCCTTTGATAAATCAGGTTAGGAGAGGTAGATATGTATTGAATGAGAAGGGTCTGCTTGTAGTAGAGAAGATGATGAGAGATGTGGGAGCTGAGCCTAAGCCTGCCTCTTCTACAACTATCATTAGAATCTTATCCATGGCCCCATTAATGGAGAGGGTTACCTTCAAACCTTTAAAATATTCAGCCCTAAGCATACTTATCTTAGCCATCTATCTAGTATCAACATATCTTATACCTATTAAAACTGTAGTTCTCCACATCTTCTTTCACCCTACCGGGGGAAACATACTAAACTCTATCATAAGTATCGGAATAGTAATAGGATATATCGTATTGTCTGGAGAGATTCTATCCCCCTATAGTGGAGGGTTCGGTGGACTGATCACCTCGGCCATCATCTCCTACATGCCTATAGACCTATACCTAATATTCCTCCTAATCCTTCAGTATCTGAATATTCAGCTTACCTCCATAATCCTATTTCTCCAATCATTGTTCGTGGCCGCTCATATGATCCAGCTGGTTATTATTGCTTCAGCGCTTACCCATTCAAGAGGGGTTGGATGGGAGAAGAGCCTACCCGCCTCACTAGTCCTCTCCTATATTAGCATACTAGTCGCATACTATAATCTGATGTAAAATAATGAGCAATCTTAAACTAGTAGTACATATCCAGATTTTATTGTATGTTGACAGACCAAGAGCTTAAACGTATAAAGAGAGAAGCAGACCTATTTAGAGAGATCGACATTCTTGATTATATTGATGAGATGATGCCTTGGAACAAGCACATCAACTATAGTATAAAACGTTTCTCTGAGCTAATGGATAAAACTGAAGCACCATACGCACTAATAGGCGAGTATGCATTAAACTTTTACCATGTCCCCAACTTTGTCGGTGAAATAGCATACTCTATTAAAGGTTTAGACCTAAAACAGCTTTCAGATAGTTTAGAGAGATCAGGGTTTAGAAGACTTGCATACAGTTCTGGTCGGCTAGCATTGCTCGACCTCCAAGTAAATATTCCCCTAACCATCTATAATGAACCTGAACCTCTTAGATGGGATGATGAGATGTCTAGTAGATTGATGAGAGCGAAGATCGGTACAAAACTTCTCTCTCCAGAAGACTACGCGATCTTCCTAATCCTCCGAAATGGCTCAAGAGAGATTGAGCTAGCAGCAAAGATACTCTATCTAAATCTAGACGTGGTTGATAGAGACTATCTTATAAGAAGGAGTAGAGAGTACAATCTATCCAAAGTAGTATCGGAATTACTTGGAAAAATCTCTTAATTTACCAGTAGGACATCTATCTTCTCTATACTTCTACCAAATATCATGTCTAGTTTCTTGATAAATTCTTCTAATCCAGGATTCAGTCTTACCAGTAGAAGCAAGTCGAAACTTCCATAAACTTCTTCAATAATCTCTACCTCACTCCATCTAGACATCTCTTCAAAGAAATCATCTTTTGAAGACTCTAGACGGATCTTTAAAAGAAAGTATGCATATTCACTATCGAATAGTTTATTTAACTTATTTCTAGCAGTCGAAGTCATATTTTCCGATAACATTTGTTTAAGTCTTCTAACAGATAGTTTTCCTCCAGCTTTATAAGCTTCTGAACCTATAAGCTCGGTCAGCCTCTTGATCTCCCCAGCATCTAGATGAGAATCACCTAATACTTCTTCTATCAATCTCTTACTAATGTATGGTGTAATCTCGTATAGTGGAGAAGAGAAGTCATTCCGAAGCTTTCCATAAGGAATATATCCTTCAGGAGCTTTAATGGTCATAGATTGGTGGACTCCTGCTCTAATAGTTCTAGCCTCCCTACTTAATGGGTGTCTAGCAGGGATTCTTATCCCGGTTAACTTGCTAAAAGTAGAGTAAAGATCCTTTAATGACTCTCGTTTTATTCCAAGTTCTATTCTGTGGATATCTATTAGGGGTGCGACCACTTCATAGAGGTCTGCGATGCCATTCCTATCACCTATCCCCAGTATGCTGACATGAGCTTCATCTACCCCCGCTAAAATAGCCTCAATAGTGTTTGCAGATGCATATCCATAATCATTATGGAAGTGTGCTGATATCGGGAAACTTGTGCATCTCTTCAGATCTGTGATGAAGTCTCTCGCAATAGTCGGGGTCATCAGCCCAGAGGTATCTGGAACGCTTACGATCGTGGCCCCTGCACCCCTTACAATGTTGATTGTCTCGACAAGCTCACTTAAGCCCTCTTCCAAGTATATTCTAGATGCATCTTCTATAGTGGTTCTAATATAATTGAAGCCTGACTCTCTAGAAAACTCTACTACATCGATAAATCTCCTATACAATTCTTCACGCTCCTCTACTTTGAATTTGTGTCTTACATGGATTTTGCTCAGAGCCATGTATACCGCTATCCCCCATACATCATACTCGTTTACACTCTCTACATCTTCTCTGCATGCTCTACAATGTATTACTGTTTCAGCGCCATGATCATTCAATAAGGATACAAGCTTCTTCAAGTCTTCTGGTGAGGTTCTAGGAGGATAGGCCAGAGTTAGCTCGATCCTTCTTAAGCCGATATTGAGCAATGCCCTCGCTATCGAGATCTTTACTGGCAGTCTCAATACTCTATAAAGTTCTCCCTCCCTCAATGTAGTATCTAGCAAGGTAACGGTCATATCTTTATCTCTCAGATAAAAGATATCTCAACATAATAAATTTTCACATAAATCGTATAGCAATCGTCGTTTCTAACAAAGATATCGAAAGATTATATACTGTTTATGAAAAATTTTATCGAATTTCGTATATAAAAACGAATTTAAAACAGAACTAGTAGTATTGATGAGATTTACAACAAATAGCAAAGATCATAAAAGGTTCATCAAGTTTAAGATTGTAGCCTTAGTGAAATCTAGATTCTTTGTCTATTTTTCTTAAATCCTTATTAACCGGGAGAGATCGATCAAATTGATGAAGGCTTTCATTTTGAGTATTATTAGTCCTAGGAGTGGGCTTGTCCAAGCTCTAAACGCTGTTAAAAGCTCGAAGATGGTTAAAGAAGCATACTTGATATATGGAACATATGATTTAATCTGTAAGGTAGAGTTCGATAGCTTATCTCAGATCGATATTTTCCTAGATATACTTCAACAGCATGGTCTTCAAGATTCTAATACACTCATAGTTAAAGAGGGAGGATTAAGTTTTGAAAAAGAAAAAGCTGGTGAGATTGAGAAGTGTGCATATATTTTCGGAAAGATTAGAAGACCTTCTGTACCAAAGTTCTGGGAGGCACACCTCAAATCTATTGAACCAGTATTAGAAGCCCATGAACTTTATGGATTATACGATGTAGTGATAAGCGTAAGAGAAGATGCTAGGACAGACTTCTATAATCAAGTCTTTAAACAATTATGGCTACTGACTGAAGTTAATCTTACCGCTACTCATACTATGTTCACCGTTAAGCTGTAAGATCTTTCTAAGATACTCGAGATTAAACTTAGTGTTTGAGCAACCGTTCTTCAATAATGGGATCGCCTGAGCCGAAACACCTTCATCAAGATATTTAGATGCAAGCTTAATCTCATCTCCACATGCTACTCCAACTATGCCATCATAATTGAACATCTTAATTATGTTAGGTATACATGAACCTCCTGGAACAATATATACATCATATCCTATATCTTCAGCCATCTTTGAGGCTAGATTTATCTGGCAGTCAGGTGAGCATCTTCCACATATATAAGTGGGAACACGTGGATCGAATTCTGCCTTACATCTGTAGTCTACATATTTTCTAGCACAGTGAGGTAGGAATAAAGCCCTCCTCACACTCTTCTTAAACTTCTCCATGCAAGTCAAGTTCTTAATATGTATGTCCACTATATCTTCAATGATTTGAAGTATGTTTGATATCTCGAGACCTGTTATCTCTGAGAGCTTAAATCTTTCAACTAGGCCCCTCAAGACTGTTCCAGCCTTCTTATGAAGATGTTTAGAATCAACTATAATCATCAATTCTTTGAAGAATTTTTTGGGAAGAACTGTAAGGTCGAATCTGTACCTATAGGGCATAGGATAAATACCGGATAAGAACAATTTAAATAACATCATGCTTAAAAGAGTATAATATAATGTTTTTAGGTGGAGGTGGCAGTTATGAAAACATCTCTTAGAAGAGTGGAGGTTGCCTACTTCGACCATCCAGGCATAGAGAATACTGAAGATACTCTTAGACTCGCACATAAGAGAGCCTCGGAACTAGAGATAAGAGATGTAGTAGTTGCCTCAACGACGGGTGAGACTGGAGTAAAGGCTTGCCAAGTCTTTAAAGGATTCAACATCGTGATAGTTAGACATCATACAGGTTTTAGAAGACCGGGACAGCAAGAGATGAAGAAAGAGTATGAAGAAGAGATCTTGAAGCTGGGTGGAAGAATACTTACAGCATCTCATGCTTTCTCAGGGGTTGAGAGAGGCATTAGAAACAAGCTTGGCACTATAGGTATGTTAACGATAGTGGCTGAGACATTGAGACTATTCGGTGAAGGGGTTAAAGTATGTGTTGAGATCTCGGTTATGGCTGCTGATGCTGGACTGATCCCTGTAGACCGTGAAGTGATATCGATAGCGGGGACAAATAGAGGAGCAGACACAGCTCTAATCATAAAGCCCTCAAATTCTAATGACTTCTTCAATCTAACCATAAAGGAGATTATAGCTAAACCAAGAGAAAGGTAGCTAGATAATGTTTATAGATGGATGATAAAAATTGGTATTAAAGGTGATAATGATGGCGAACTTCCAGGTGGTTTTTAGCGGTAATGAAGATGAGCTATACAAGTTCGTGGTAACGTGGAAGATGCTTACAGAGCTTAAGAAATATGAAGAAAAGAAGAGGGAAGTAGAAGAGCTTGAAGAGAGGATTAGAGAGATGAGGGAGGAGGTCAACAAACTAGATAATATGAGAAGGATGCTGCAGAGGGAGGTAAACGAGTTAACAGCTAGAAGAGAAGCATTAAAGAGAGATCTGTTAAATCAGCAGACATCCGATCTAAAACTTAGCCAGTAAATATAATACAGCAAACGAAGAATATAGACTTACAGTTATAGATAGAGGGATAATCTACTCCAATAATCATTCACATATTAAATTATATGCTGGGGGTCCAGCGATTCAATAACATCGAGTTTAGTGTAACTGTTATAGATGAAGCGGCCATAGCTATAGCTGCGAATACTGGGTTGAGTAGTAGGCCTAGTGAAGGATAGAGGACTCCTGCAGCTATCGGGATGAGTATTACATTATATCCGAAAGCCCAGAAAAGGTTTTCTCTTATCTTCCTGAAAACCCTCCTACCCAACATCACTGCATTTACTACATCTGATAACTCATCTCTGATTAGTATGATTCCACCTGATTCTTTTGCAATATCTGTCCCGCTTCCGATGGCTATGCCTAGGTCAGCGGCCGCCAGTGCAGGAGCATCGTTAACTCCGTCTCCAACCATCGCTACAATCTTCCCTTCACGTTTAAGCTCTCTTACAATCATAGCTTTATCTCTAGGAGATACTTCTGCAATAACCTTATCTATCTCTAATCTCCTAGCTACTGCTTGAGCGGTCCGTCTATTGTCTCCTGTAAGCATTACCACTTCCACACCTATAGACTGGAGCTTCTTGATAGCTGTTAGAGCTTCCTCCTTAATAGTATCCATTATCGCTATAACCCCTACCAATTTCTCATCTAACGCTACTAGGACAACAGTCTTCCCATCTTCTTCAAGAATCCTTATCCTATCTTCAATATGATCGATAGATATTCCAAACAATTTCATCATTTCCCTGTTACCGACCAGAATAGTCTTACCCTTGTAAGATGCTTTTACTCCATGACCTGGAATCATCTCAAAGCCTTCAGGCTCATCCAACTCTAAATTCCTAATCTTTGCACTCTCTACAATTGCTCCACCTATTGGATGCTCAGACCTTAATTCAGCTATAGCAGCAATTCTAAGAACCTCCGATTCACCGTCTCCGAAAGATATAATATCTGTTACTGAAGGCTTTCCTTTTGTAAGAGTCCCAGTTTTATCGAATACCATCAAGTTAACTTTATGAAGCTTCTCTAATGCTTCACCATTCTTTATGAGTATACCGTATCTAGCGCCTTTCGAGGCACCTATCATTATCGCGGCAGGTGTTGCTATTCCTAAAGCACATGGGCATGCTATTATGAGTACTGAGATCAAGATTGTGAATGCTGATGGGAAGGGCAGCCTCCATACAAGGTACCAGAAGAGGAATGCTCCTATACCTAAGACTATTATAGCTGGTACAAAGTATGATGATACTTTGTCGGCTATCCTCTGTATCGGGGTCTGGGATAGTATAGATTCTTCAACCATCTTCACGATCTGAGATAGCATGGTATTAGAGCCTACTCTGGTAGCTTTAATCTTAAGGTAGCCAGACCTATTAACTGTGCCTCCTATTACTTCATCGTTGACCTTCTTCTCTACAGGCATACTCTCTCCAGTCACCATAGATTCATCTACAGAAGAATAACCATCCAGCACGACTCCATCTACAGGTATCTTCTCGCCAGGTCTCACTATAACTACATCATCCACCTCCACCTTCTCAATCGGCACCTCCACCTCTTCATCATTCTTAACAATCCTAGCAGATCTAGGCTGTAGATCTAGAAGCTTTATAACGGCCTCCGACGCTCTACCCTTAACCATCTGCTCCATAGTCTTTCCAAGCATTATGAACCCTATTATCAATCCAGTCTCTGTAAAGTAGACGTTAGGCCCCTCGAAGGTGACAGTTGTAGGAAAGATTTCTGGGAAGAAGGTGTAGAGGGTGCTATAGAGCCATGCAGCGGTGGTTCCGATAGCTATCAAGCTATCCATGTTGGCTTTTCCAGCCTTGATAGCGTCAAGGGTTCCTCTGTAAAATCTCCATCCACCGATAAACTGTATCGGGGTGGTGAATATGAAGAGCCAAATATAGTTTGGTAGTCCAAACCATGTAAAGTTATGTTCGACTCTGAGGATATATGGGATAAGGTATTCGAAGATAGCTGTTACACTCCCTAGAACGAGGCTGAAAACCGCTAATATCTTAAACTTCTTGAACTCTCTCTCAGGTGCGAGAAACTCTTCTAGACATCCTTGACTGCAGAAGTAGTATACTGTACCTTTCCTCTCAACCTTAAAGGGTGTTCTATCCTCATCAACATACATTCCACAGACGATATCTCTTGCCATCCAGAACACCTTCTAGACAGTGTTTTCAGAGAAATCATATCCCACCTTCCTAATTTCAGGTAGAGATATTTCTTCTATATAATATTCTAAACATAACTTATCTATGACATGGTTTAAGCAAGCATCTGAGACTCTCCCGAGTCTATAGAGTTCTTTCCATGAATGCTTATCACAAGCACTACATCCACAAATTATCATAGATATCTTGAAGATATCTATAGAGTTTTCTCCATCTTTCTGCATTGCCCTACTCTATATAGATAAACCGAGCAAGGATATATTTATGTGAGAAGAACCCTCTGTAACATTTTGTAGTAATATTGTAACAATCCACGGTTTTATCTGGTCCCATAACTTCTTCTACAATAACTTGACTTCTCTCCACTTCTTATTTTATTTCTTCTCTGTAAAGTTCTTGTAACGTGCTCCTAGATTGAGTGTTGCCTCACAGAGGTCGAAGCTGTATTCTGCGATCCTGTATATGTCCCGGGCCAGCATGTAGACTGCAGCATTTGTTTCACGCTCGATCCCCTCTCTCTGGATAATGTTAACCAGCATCTGTTCTAGAGCCTCTATCCTCTTCATAACCTGATTGGCTTTCGATAAATCTGTCTCCAATAGTGCTTTTTTTGCCTCGGTGAAGAGGCTTCCAGCCTCGTATCCAGCTTTTATGAGATCTGGGGGCGGCGTCTTGGTATTCCCATTTCTAATAAGGAAGTTAGCGATTGATGTTGCATGGTCAGCCGCCCTCTCAATCGTTTTAGCGACTATGATGTAGGAGAGACAGTCTTGGAGATTTCTAATGCCGAGGGTGGCGAGCTTTCGTGGACTTGAGACACCTATATTAAGCTGTCTAACAACAAAATGGTAAAACCTGTCTACATCATAATCTCTCTCTACTATATCACGGGCCAGAACTTCATCATTGTTCTCTATCGCGTATAGTGCATCTCTCTGCATGCTTGCAGCAAGATCGGCCATCCTCTCGATTACTTTTATAGGCTGCAAGCTGTCATGTGTTGGCAGGCATTGTGTTACTATTCCATGAAAGCTTTCACTTACAATCTCGACCCCTACCAGCCATCTCCTTATCATCTCTTTCAACTCTTTTGTACGTCTATAGCCTGTCTCGCCAAACTCAAGTCTGATGATATTGAACCCTGTAATGTACATCGAGATATATAGGCGGAGTACTTCTTCAGGTTCAGCATCGGCTAGAACTCTGATCGTACCCTCTCCATAAGATTCTTGTTCCTCATAAACGGTAGGCCAGAGGATAAGTTCGCCACCCGACTCCTCCATCAAGCAGATCTCATCATGAGGTTTTAACCCAACGCGTCTCACCCACTCTTGCGGTAGTGATACTATAAGGGTTGTTCCACCTGTCTTCTGAACTCTTCTTGAATAGATCTGCATAGGCTAGTCCTCCATATATTTATCATCGAAACAAATATATAACTATATTTTTATATATTTATCTATATAGAAGTATAAGATTAAAATATTGAATATAGATATACCTTAAATAATTGATAGATAAGCTAGAGTCTGAGATGAACATAAGTACCAAGATGGTGGGGTTAATCCTAGCGTTTCTAATAGTAGGCGGTGTAATCGGATATGTAGGTGGATGGCTCGCATCAAGTGCATCTACACCTCAGCCTACACCTACAACAGTGACTAAAACACAAGTGGTAACCGAGAAGACAACCGTTACCCTAGGACAAGGACAGACAGCGGTACAAACCGTTGAGAAGACGAAGACCGTGACTGAAAGGATTACGACAACTATAGGACCACAGACGCTGACACCTGTACAGCTCGCTGGCGATATAATCATCGACGGGTCGAGCACGGTCTATCCGATAACAGAGGCTGCAGCCGAAGAGTTTATGAAGCTTCACCCTAATGTCAAGATATCGGTTGGGATATCTGGTACGGGAGGCGGGTTTAAGAGGTTCGTAGTAGGTGAGACAGATATCAATGATGCTTCTAGACCTATAACGAAGAGTGAAGCCGAGACAGCGCAGAAGAATGGGATCGAGTGGATCGAGATCCCGATTGCGATAGATGGTCTTGCAGTAGTTGTGAATAGACAGAATGACTGGGTCGACTGCCTAACGATCTCAGAGCTAAAAAAGATCTGGGAGCCGGATAGCAAAGTCTCGAAGTGGAGCGATATAAGACCTGGATGGCCATCGGCCCCGATAATCCTTTATGGTCCAGGGCCAGATTCTGGTACATTCGACTACTTCACAGAGAGGGTTGTTGGAAAAGCTAAGTCTAGTAGAACAGACTATGTGGCCTCTGAAGATGATAACGTTCTCGTAGCAGGTGTAGAGGCAGAGAAATACGCTCTCGGCTATTTTGGATATGCATATTATCCCCATGCTGCTGATAGGATTAGGGTAGTCCCGATAAAAGATGACAAGATAGCGGGCGCCGAGTGTATAACGCCGACGGACGATACAGTGAGAACATACAAGTATCCTCTCTCGAGACCGCTGTTCATCTACGTGAACAAGAAGGCTTGGATGGAGAAGCCAGCACTCAGGGAATTCGTAATCTTCTACGTAGAGAAAGGAGATAGTCTAGTTAGGAAAGTTGGATACACGACGCTTGCATCCGAATACTATGTGGTTGCAGCACATCTCCTGAGAGTAGGCTTTCTAGACAAGCTATACACGATATCAGCCGTTCCAGAGTGGAGGAATGCAGGACCCCGCTAAAGTTGGATAATAGGTGCATAGGGTGTGGTCGTGACGGCTAGGATAGAAGAACTGAAGAGGCATATAGAGAGGAGAAAAAATATCAACAGACTTTTTCATCTTCTTTTTCTTTCTGCCACATTGGTTTCTACTATTTCTCTGGTAGTAATCTTCGTCACACTCGGGTATGAGTCATTCAACTTCTTCACAGAAGTATCTATAATCGAGTTTCTCACCAATACTAAGTGGACCGTACTCTTCGCTGAGAAATATTTCGGTGTCCTCCCCCTTCTCAACGCAACATTATTAACATCTGCCATAGCCATATCCGTGGCCGCTCCACTCGGTGTAATGATAGCTCTATTCCTCAGCGAGTATGCATCCCGAAATCTTCGATCAATTATTAAGCCTGTTGTAGAGACGCTTGCAGGGATACCGACCGTGGTATACGGATATTTTGCACTCTACTTCGTTACGCCGAATATTTTGAGAAACTTGTGGGAAGGGCTTCAGATCCATAATGCTCTGGCCGTAGGGCTCATGATCGGGATCTTGATAATACCTATAGTGGCATCGATAAGCGATGATGCAATGAATGCTGTTCCACTAGACCTTAGATATGCAGCCTACGCTCTAGGATCTAGGAAATCTGACGTGGCCCTCCGTGTAGTTCTGCCTGCCGCCCTCTCAGGCGTCTCGGCCTCGATAATCTTGGCATTTGCTAGGGCCATGGGAGAGACTATGATCGCAGCGATAGCCGGCGGGTTTAGAAGTATACTAACCTTCAACATAGGGGAGGCTATGGAGACCATGACAGCATATATTGCCCAAGTGGCCACGGGTGATGCACCACATGGTACAATAGAGTACCAGTCGCTCTTCGCGGTAGGCCTCTTTCTATTGATCATCACGGCTGCGTTAAACTATGTTGGGATAAAGGTGGTGAGGAGATGGGCTATCCGGTATTGATCGGGGCTCAGAGGTCTAGGATGAGGTTCAAGAAGATCTTTGACAAGCTTTTACCGGTGATCTTGAGTATCGCCGTTTTCATAGCTGTTTTAACCGTCGTCGCCCTCCTACTCACAGTCATAATATCTGGAGGTCATAGGCTCTCTCTAAACCTAATCGTAAACTTTCCTTCAGCCAACCCAGATGAGGCAGGTATGAGGTCTGCCATCCTCGGAAGCATATATACAGTAGGTTTATCTGCTCTAATCTGTATCCCTATCAGCATCGCTACATCTCTATATCTGGTCGAATATTCGAGGGGTGGAAGACTATCATCTATTCTCAGCTATAATATCTCGAATCTAGCAGGTGTTCCATCGATAATCTTCGGCGTTGTAGGGCTAGGATTCCTAGCTTACTGGCTCGGTATGGGGAGGACCATAATCACCGGTGCATTTACACTTGCGATCTTGATACTTCCCCTCGTAACGGTCACCTCTGTAGAAGCCTTGAAAACCATCCCCGACGACTTGAGACAGGGAGCCTATGCTCTAGGTGCAACAACATTCCAAGTTGTAAGATACGTTGTTCTTCCCAGGGCTCTTCCCATGATGTTGACCGGTGGGATACTGGGGATAAGTAGAGCCTTAGGTGAAGCAGCTCCAATACTTGTTGTGAGCGGTCTGCTCTTCATCAGAGAGGATCCTACATCACTTTTCAGCAGGTTCACAGTTATGCCACTCCAGCTCTACAACTGGATCAGCCGACCTCAGCCAGCCTTCATAGAACTATCATCCGCTGGGATAATCGTACTCCTACTGATACTTTTGGCCCTTAACGGTGTGGTCATAGGTTTGAGACAGTTTCTTATAAGGAGGATGGGACAGCTTTGACGATAAAGTCATATAATCAATTGTTGTTGGAATATCTGGAGTCGGATAAAGAGGAAATGTATGATTCATCCGAGCCTGAAGTTGTAAGAGTAGAGAATCTAAGAGTAACATACGGTAATAAGATAGCTATTGACGAGATAAGCCTCTCGTTCAAGAGGCGGAACATAACAGCGATAATCGGACCTTCAGGATGCGGTAAATCAACTCTTCTCAGATCTATAAACAGGTTGAACGACCTTATCCCCGGCGCCAAAGTCTACGGTAAAGTCTACTTTAATGGTATCGATATCTACTCTAAAGATGTAGACCCGGTCTTCGTCCGCTCTAGGATCTCGATGGTCTTCCAGAGACCTAACCCTTTCCCCTTCAGCATATTCAATAACGTCGCATTCGGCTTAAGGGTGAACGGCTTCAAACTTACAAAGGATGAGCTTTATAACAAGGTTAAGGATGCGCTGGTTAAGGCTGCTCTCTGGGATGAGGTCAAGGATAGACTTGACAGCCACGCATATAGTCTGTCAGGTGGACAGCAGCAGAGACTCTGTATAGCACGCTCTCTCGCAGTAGACCCAGAGGTCTTGCTTCTCGACGAGCCTACGGTCTCCCTCGACCCTATATCGACCGCTAGAATCGAATCCCTCCTCAGATCGATTAAAGATGAATACACGATAATTATCGTGACGCATAATATGCTTCAAGCAGCCCGAGTCTCTGATTACACGGTTGTAATGATGCCTGATGACCATATGGTTGGGAAGATTATAGAGTATGGAACTACGAAGGATATCTTCACCAATCCCAGAGACAAGAGGACTGAGGACTATATAAGCGGACGTATAGGGTGAGCCTATCTATGAGTAGGGTACTTGACATGGGGCTCCAGCTATTATCTAGACGTATAGAGGAGATGTTTAACTTAGGGATAGAATCTTTCCATAAGAGTGTTGAAGGTCTACTCCATTATAGAGATGTAAAGAGAGAATTGTATGAGTATGCGAAGAAGCTTAGAGAGCTATATGAAGAGGTAAACGATGTAGCCATCGAGCTGATAGCAAGATATCAACCAGTCGCCAGAGATCTAAGATACATTAGATCCTGTATTAATGTCTCATACGATATTCTGAGATTGGGAAGATACGCGCTTGAGATTACTAGGAGTAGCCAGATGCTCGGCTCTCTTCTCGAATGTGACTTAACACCTATCTCTGAGGCTAGCGATATCATAGGACAGATGCTAGAGAATAGCCTTAAAGCTCTCCAGAGACTTGATGTTGAGATGGCTCGAAAAGTCAAGGAGATGGATGAGAAGATAGATGAGATCTATAGAGATAAGTTGAGAGCGATTACGCTTGAGAGAGATGGATCGAGAGAATGCGATGTGGCCATAGTTCTCACGCTCAGGAATCTTGAGAGGATCGCCGACCATGCAACCTACATCTGCGACTCTATAGAATACATCGTCTCAGGACACGTTAAACATCGATGAACCCCTCTCATATTCAGTAACCCGATAATCAGAATAGTTATTTTACCGGGGTTCTAGTTTGGACGTTTTGAGGTTTGGTGGCTGGTTACCTAAATTTATCTTCGTCTTTGTACCGTGTGGGAAAGATTTGGTGGCTTATGCTTGTTTTTTCCTGTAGAGTATGATTGTGACGATTAGCGCTGTGATGAAGAGGGCGATGAGGTTGAAGCCCTTGAGTGGATGGCCTGCGAACCATAGGGACCCTATGCCGTTAGGTATGCCTAGCCATGCGAGGAATCTTCCAAGCATGTTGAATGTCGGAGCCATCGGTATCGTCATAGCAAATAGGTAGAGCAGCCCAGGCCTATTCGCGCCAAACAGCGCAGCACCGAATACGGAGAGTATGAGAAGCCAGGTTACTCCTACATGATACCAGCTTGTCGGGCTTAGGTGGGCGTTCTCAAGCCCCCGCGGTGTCCCCTTCACAGACGCCGTGCCTAGGTATGTCGCTGGATACGGCCCTGGGTAAGACGCCCCTTCAGGTTGTTTGTAGGTTACCGTGATGAAGGGGCTTGTATTCCATGTTAGTGCGATGTAGGCTCCTACCGCTATCAAGATTGCTAAGCCTGTGAAGCAGACTGTTAGGGCTATCCTATAAGCGGTTGAGTGGCCCTCTCCTGACATCCGCCCCTCTACCGAGCTGTGAGAATAGATGCCTAGGGCTGAGGGAATGGCGAGAAGTATCAGAAGATAGTAGATTCCTGCAGGCACTACCCAGACGACGCTTGGAAGTTGGGCGAGGTTGAAGACCAGCAGGCCGACAACCGTCAGCGGAAGGCTAATCTGCATCAACCGGTATGCGAGATTCTGAATCCTGGGTCTTACACGTAGAACACTCATCATGATGAGTATTAGCATGCTGCTCGTGGATAGGAGGGCTGCGTGGTCGTGTAGCTGGACTAATGCTGCAGGCGATATAGGTTGATGGACTAGTTTGAAGACGGCGTTAATTGCGAAGCCCACTATGACCGAAAAGGCTATGACGAGCGTCGGTATCAGGAATATTCTACGCGGTACCTCGACCTCGGAGAGAAGCTCGAGCCTCGACTTTGGCTGAGGCTCCCTAGCAGTTATCAGTGGAATGTTTATCCCCGCCGCTGAGAGGCCGACGATTCCCAGTCCAACGAAGCCGAGAAGCTCGAGCACGGCGGCTACGAGGCCGACTAGTGGTAGCTCATAGTATGTTCCCGGAGTCGTATAGGACTCAAACCTCCAGATTGCGGGGCCTCCTATCTCGTAATACGTGGCCAGTACACCGACCCATAAAGTCGGGCCCACAAATGTGCCTGCGATGATTAACTTCTTCGCCCACGATTTGAGTTGAAGGTCTGGAAGCACCAGCGCAGCTATGAGTATGAGGACTGACCACCAAGCGGAATGGGCATGACCCAGTTTCTCCCACTCCGGCACTGGACGACCCCATGCTGCAGCCGTCCATATTCCCAGCATCCCGACAAATGTTCCAGTCGCGATGGCTATGGTGGCGGCGATAAACATTGGGAGGTTGAGGCCAAGCCTTATCGTCTCCTTCAAGACCCTCCCCACAAAGCTACTTCTCTTTTCCACCTTATAAAAAGTTAGTATCGACACCTGATTGCGTATCTAAGATCTACAGAATCATGAAAACATATTATTCGTTGATCTGGTATTTCTTCTGCCTCGAGGATTTATGGCACTAATTACGAAGTTTTGGGGTTTAATAGAGTTTTATGAACTTGATGCCAAAACCCCATAGTTTTCGTCGGAGTTGGTTCTGAGCAAATATGTGAAGATCACCTCGACAAACCACTCCCTAAGACGAGTAGGCTGGAACACGCCTGAAACGAAGAGAGAAGCTGTAGACACGGCCCCTGTATAATATAAATTAATCAAAATTATAATACTATGATCAAAATCCAGTTTCTGAAGTTTAAGTAGATGTGCTCCGGCCGGGATTTGAACCCGGGTCTCGGGCTCGAGAGGCCCGCATACTTGACCTGGCTATACTCGGTGCTTTTCTAAGCTCTACCGGAGCCTCCCATCCGGAGCAATATTAAATTGTGCATGGCTCCATGAATACTCTTCGCTGGTCTAGATGAAGCCTTTGAGAAGGCATAAATACTACCTTTACCTATTACTAGAAATTCTCTTTTTATGGATGTAATGTTATCTGGTCTGAAAGATTCTTAGACTGAGACTATCTTCTTAAGCTCTAGAACTATATTTTGAAGGTCTGGCTCGGTCTCTAAGATTGTAAATGGTTTAAAAAGGTTTGGGTCAGGATCTTTGAGTAAATGTCCAGTACATATACATACAACCTTTTCATCTTTGTCTATTGTACCATTCTCGATCAGCTTCTTTACCCCTGCTACAGATGCGGCTGATGCAGGCTCGACACCCAGACCCTCAAGCCTAGCTATGGCCTTCTGAGCCTCTACTATCTCTCTATCAGAGACTATCTCGACGCCTCCCCCCGATTCTCTAATAGCTCTCAAAGCCTTCTTCCAGTTCACAGGTCTACCTATCCTTATAGCTGAAGCAATAGTCTTAGGATTCTCTACTGGCTCAAGCTTCTCACCATCGTCTCTGATCATCTTTGCGAATGGTGATGCACCCTCAGCTTGTACTCCGAACATTCTCGGCGACCAGTCTATCAAGCCTAGATGTTTAAGCTCGCTGAACCCTTTCCATATTGCTGCTATATTTCCACAGTTACCTACGGGTACCGAGACAATGTATTCTCCATCCATCTCTTCAGCCAGCTCATATCCTAGAGTCTTCTGTCCTTCAAGCCTCCAAGCATTGATAGAGTTAAGAACGTAGAAACCGAGCTCTCCCACGACCGACATAACAATCTCCAATGCTTGATCAAAACTTCCCTTGATCTTGACTAGGATAGCTCCATGGGCGATAGCTTGAAAGATCTTTCCAAGGGCGGCGCCCTCTGGCACCAATGTTATACAGGGTAGGCCTGCTCTAGCAGCATAAGCCGCTAGGGAGGCTGCGGTATTTCCAGTAGATGCACAGATAACTCCCTTCGCACCAAGTTCTACCGCTTTTGTTACCGCTACTGTCATGCCTCTATCCTTAAAGCTTCCAGTCGGATTAGCCCCCTCAAATTTTAGGTAGATCTCTTCTACACCAGCCCACTCACTGAGACGTCTACAATCTATCAATGGCGTTCCACCTTCTCTGAGCGTTACCCTCTTAGAGAAGTCTACCGGTATCAGTTCACGATATCTCCAAACACCTTTAGATCTATCCTTGAATATGCTCCAACTCTGTACCTCTACCTTATCCAAATCTAGTACTATGTCTATAAGATCTCCGCACTTCTCACATGTATACCCTCTATAATCAAGAGGATAAATACTACGGCAGTTAATACATTGAAGCCATGCATCTACTACCTGCTTCAAAGCTCAGCCATGAAATAGATAATCCCCTATTTAACGATCTACACCAATATATTCATACAACTATATTCCTATAATAGTGTCTAGAAAGTAGAACGAGGCGTAACACTTAATAGAAATAATAGGGGCTTAAACTACCATATACTCGATGAAGTTGAGAAGCGTAGTATTCGCAGCATCCACCGCCGCCCTGATCGTGGCTTTAGCCTTGCTCTCCAACGCTCTAATAACCTCGGGCAGTCAAGTTACAACGACGCAGACAGTTGAAGACTCCTCCTCAAAGACTACTCTGACAATAACTGGATACGGCTCTATAAGATACTCTCCAGATATGTTCGATATAACTCTAATCATGATCGGTCAAGATGAGTCAGCTCAGGAGGCTTTCGCAGAGTGTAATCAGAAGGTCACCGCGGTAATCGATGCACTGAAATCTCTAGGGATAACTGAAGAATACATGGAGACAAGATATGTATATCTGAATCCGCTATATGACTGGGAGCAGAAGCCTCCGAGAATAATAGGGTATGAAGCACAGTATGTATTAGGAGTAAAGATTAGAGATGCAGACAAGGTAGGTAGAGCCATAGATGAAGCGGTAAGAGCAGGTGCAGACAGACTTGATGGAATAGTGTATACCCTATCCCCTGGGAAGACGAATGAATTAAAGAATAATGCAATTAAAGCTGCAATAGAAGATGCTAAGACTAAAGCTAGCTTAATAGCTGAGACACTTGGATTAGAGGTTATAGGTATAGAATCTGTAGAAATATCTGAATTCATCCCTACACCGCCAATAGTATATAGATATGATACAGCTGTAGCACAGCCATCGATACCGATCATTCCAGGAGAAGGAGAAGTAACAGCAACCGTAACGATAGTCTTCAGACTGGGGCCGGCGGCATAAAACCCTACACCCCCTCTTTTTTCTTGAGGCTCCTCTAAACCTATGCTATGGTTGGAGATCAATGTCTAGTTTATTAATCTCGAATCCAATTCTCCTAGAGAGGGTTGTTGATAAAGAAGCTGAAGAACCCTTCTAAACTCTCTGGTGGAGCCGATAAAGCTGCGGTTGTAGTATTGTACTCGACTAGCTTCAGCCCTCCAGAGATACTCTTCGTAGTAAGAAAGATCTCTGAGAGAGATAGGTGGTCTGGTCAAGTCGCCTTCCCCGGAGGTAGATGGAACCCGATAGATAGAGACCTGCTTGATACTGCGAAGAGGGAGCTAATGGAGGAGACAGGGCTTAGACTCGATATAGATGTAGAGCTTGTCGATATTTTGAGCGAGGTCTCTCCAAGGAATATGCCTGAATTAAAAGTTACACCTTTCTTGGCTAGAACATCTTCTAAACCATCGATAAGATTGTCTGAAGAGCTCTCCGAATACTTCTGGGCTTCTCTAGAAGATCTAGAAAGAGTAGAGACGATAGTAGAGCTTCCCGACGGCTCTAAGAGGAATGTTCTAGGATTTAGAAGTGGTAGATGGATTATATGGGGTATGACTGCGAGGATACTTGAGCAGGCACTACCCCTAATCTACAAAGACATGTAATTCTCATAGATTATTCTAGAATCTACGAGAATAATTCTTGTTCTTTCTAGAAAGAGAACCGCTAAATCTATGCTTGAACATTTATTTTACGGCGTATGGAGGGTGACCTACATGTCCCATAGCTCTTTTAAACTAGTATTCCTCATAGCTGTAGAGGCCGCTACGGTAGCGGCACTCGTGATAGTGGGGTTCTTTATATGGTGAGAAATATCCATATGCTCTGCTCAGACCTCTAATTAAGACTTAACATAATTTACATCTACTTGAGGATGGAAGCGTTAAGGAGCTCTCAGTTTAAGATGGGTTCTACCCGATACGATGAATGAAAGAGTTTTATTGTTACATGTTAGAGATGTATCAGGGGTATCTGATAGTTGGATAAGATAGAGTATGGTAGAGAGGTCTTCCAGAAGATCCTGGAATTGATGGAGAAGCATCATCAATGGTTCAGAGAATCTATACCTCTAATAGCTAGCGAGAACGTTCCCAGCCCAGCTGTTAGAGAAGCATTAGCCTCCGATTTCGGGAATAGGTATGCTGAGGGATGGCCTGGCGAGAGGCTGTATGCTGGATGTAGATTCATCGACCAAGTAGAGCTTCTAGCAGCAGAACTAGGAAGGAAAGTATATGATGCAGAATTTGTAGATGTCCGCCCAATATCAGGTGTAGCTGCAAACATATCAGCTTACACCGTGTTTACGAAGCCTGGAGACTTGATGGTGGCCTTACCTGTACCTCATGGAGGTCATATAAGCTTCGGCAAGCTGAAATGGGGTGGAACAGCAGGGGTTATAAGAAATCTAGATGTTGAGAGATACGAGTTTGATGAAGATAATTACATGATAGATGTGGATGGGACTAGAAGGAGGTTGGAGAAGGTTGAGAGAGAAGAAGGTAGGAAGCCTAGATTGTTTATGCTTGGCGCCAGCGTCTTCCTATTCCCCCATCCTGTAAGAGAGATATCTGATCTTGCAGCAGAATATGATGCTAAAGTAGTCTATGATGCAGCTCATGTAGCAGGGTTGATCGCTGGTAAAATCTTCCAGGATCCACTTAGAGAAGGTGTAGATGCGGTAACCCTCAGCACTCATAAGACTCTAGCCGGTCCTCAGCATGGAATGGTCCTCTCATGGAACAAGTATGCTGAAGATTTTAAACGTGTAATCTTCCCTGGACTACACTCTAATCATCATCTACATGCAGTAGCAGGTGTGGCCATAGCTCTAGCTGAAGCATACGCTTTCTACGAAGAATATGCACGTCAGATAGTTAGGAATGCTAAGGCTCTCGCAAGATATCTAGATGAAAGAGGTATCGAGGTATTGTATTCAAATAGAGGATATACGGAGTCTCATACACTGGTAGCCGATGTAAGTAAGTTTATGGATGGTATGAAGGCTGAGAAGAAGCTTGAAGAAGCAAACATAATCTTGAATAGAAACTTGATACCGAAAGACTATAAACTAAAGACAGATTATAGGAGTCCGAGCGGTATAAGGATGGGTACACAAGAGGTGACGAGGCTTGGGATGAAGGAGAAGGATATGGAGGAGATCGCAGAGTTTATTAAGCTAGTCTTGATAGATGGTAGAGAGCCTAGAGAGGTAGCGGTCAAGGTTAGAGAGTTTAGGAAGATGTTCCAGCATGTACACTACGCATTCAGTTCTCAGACCGAAGCTTACGAGTACATCAAGATAAGATAGACTCTAGAGAAGCATTGACCGCTCTACATACTTTACATTCTTTAAGATGGTTTAATGCTTGAAGGAATCCTAGAGGACTAAAGTTTGAATGGACATCCTCTCCTCCTCTACCTATCCTGTACACCCAGCCACCTACATGAGAATGTAGATCTTGTTCAACAGCGATATTATAGCATAAGATATAGATCCTCTTCCTCATGATTCTCTGAGAATAATTTAATCCATGTATAAGATAAAGATGTAGAATATACTAATAATAGAGAAGTTTATAAGAGAGGCTCCTGAGCTTGACATCGTCTTTTACATAAGTAATGCTTTTATCCAATCTTTGATAATATTTTATTGAGCTGGTTAAATTGGCAGCGGTTAAAGTTGGTTTGATTGGTAAGACGAATACTGGTAAGACAACCTTCTTCAATGCGGCCACACTCGAAGTAGCAGAAGTCTCAACATATCCATTCACGACAAAGCAGCCAAATTATGGAGAGGCAAATGTTACATCTCCATGTGTATGTCGTGAGTTCGAGGTAAAAGACAACCCAAGGAACTCTAAATGTATTGATGGCTGGAGATACATACCTATAGAGTTGATAGACTTGCCTGGTTTGATTAAAGGGGCTTGGGCGGGAAAGGGGCTTGGAAACCAATTCTTATCAGTGGCTTCTCAATCAGATGTACTACTCCACGTAGTCGATGCGAGTGGATCCGTTGATGAAGAGGGTAGACTTACGGAGCCTGGGTCAGGTAATCCTATAGCAGACTATTATGATATAGAAGAAGAGCTGGTTATGTGGTTGATGAAGCTGATAGAGAAGAATGATGAAAAGATTATAAAGAATTTAAAGTCTGGGAAGAGTCTTCCTGAATCTATGGCTGAGATACTTAGAGGAGTAAAGATAACCGAACAGCATATTGCTACAGCACTTCAGATAAGCAACCTAGAGAATAGAGATTTCGAGAACTGGACACCTATGGAAGATAAGAAGTTTGCCCAGATACTGAGAGAAGTAGCTAAGCCTACGATAGTTGTGGCCAACAAGATTGATCTAGATCCAGCTCCAAAGAACTTTGAGAAGCTGAGAGATCAGCTTCCAGATAAGATTGTAGTACCATGTAGTGCAGAGGCAGAGCTATCTCTAAGAAGAGCTGAACAGAAGGGGTTGATAAAATATATTCCGGGACATGAGACTTTTGAGATAATCAAGTCGAGTGGATTAACGGATAAGCAGCGGTGGGCTCTAGACTTCATAGCGAAGAGGGTGCTGGGAGAATATATGAGAACAGGGGTACAATTTGCGATAAATGTAGCAGTATTCAAAGTTCTAAAGATGAATGCTATATATCCTGTCTACGATCCTCAGAAACTGTCCGATAAACATGGGAACGTTCTTCCAGACGTCCTTCTAATGCCTGATGGCTCAACTGTTGAGAGCTTAGCGAAAGAGATCCATACAGAGCTAACCCATGGATTACTCTATGCTATAGATGCTAGAACAGGACTTAGACTACCTGTAAATTATAAGCTGAAAGATAGAGATGTGCTCTCGATATATTCAACGATGAGAAGAGGCTAGGGTTCTAGCTAATCTCCATCACCCTATCAATATTTAAAGTCTAATGGATCATGTGTAATGTTTAAATTCTGTAAGAGCTTCTCTAGATTTGATGTCTAAAGTTTTCAGAAGAGCTTTGAAGTACGTTAAAGATGAGATCTCATCTAGCGAGTCTGGGAAGGCTCTGCTCGAAATAGAGTTTCCAGAGTTTAGTGAAGGAGAATTTGTCATAAACTTCTACGTGGATTCCAATCCTCTCCTCCTAGGTAGAAAGTTTCCCGAATCAAAGATAGATCTATCACCTGATAATATTAGACATATAATTAGGATAGGTCATCTACATGGATGCGTGGTGAATAGAGTGGGAGAAGAATTCTACTATCAGAGAGATGGAGAAGTTGTAGCTATCATCGGTAAGAGATTTTATGCAGCATCCGAACCAAATCTATTCGAAGAGATAAGTAGAGAGATCTATGGACTGGGTAGAAGGATCGAGTTAGATAGACCGGTTGGATGGCTTAAAGCTTTTAAACTATTACTCTCCAGAAGCTAGAACCTCGATAAACATCTATCCGTCTATAATGTTATCAGCTGTGAAGACCTGGCAATTATAGCCGTTATAGGATAGTTTAGGAAGCCTAGGACAACTACTAGCAGGATTAGTACGCTCATCGGTAACGCCATAGTCAATGGAGCGTCATGAACTTTCGATAGATCATGTTTAGGCTGGAGAAAGAAGATGGCTCTAATCATCCTCAGATAGTATCCAACGGTTATCGCAGTGTTCGCGATAGCTATGGCAGTATAGACTGTTAGACCAGAGTTGAAACCTCCTCCAAAGATCATCCACTCGCTTGCAAATCCACCTAGGGGAGGTGTTCCAGCGATAGATAGCCCTCCCAGAAGCATGGCTATCGAGGTTAGAGGCATTCTAGAAGCCAGCCCACCAAGCTTATTCAGATCTCTCTCGTTCAAGATATGTATGAGGACCCCTGAACACATGAAGAGCAGCCCCTTAGCAAATCCATGATTCAATACATGGAATATTCCTCCAGCGACACCTATAGAATCCAAGGTCGCCAATCCAAATAGTATATATCCCATCTGGCTAATGCTACTATATGCTAGAAGTCTCTTAACATCTGTCTGTACCATGGCCATCAGACCACCCCAGACCATACTTATCAGGGAGAGTATGGCTAGTAGAGTAGTTACCATCGGCATTATAGATGAATACAAGCCTATGAGGATTCTGACTACAACGTATGCTCCGGTTTTTATCATTACGCCGCTTAGTAGAACGCTTATAGGTGTAGGTGCCTCTGCATGGGCATCTGGAAGCCATGTATGGAATGGGAAGATAGCCATCTTTACAGCTGCACCGATAAAGATTAAGATGAATATGTATAAGTTCTCAGGCCTATCTGATATGAGGGTTAGGAGCTGTGAGATCTCTAGAGAACCGTATAGAACGTATATCCAGATTATTCCGAATAGCATGACAAGGGCTCCCGCATGGGTGAAGATAAAATACTTGAATCCTATTATCCTCGGTCTACCCGTTCCCCAATATGCTATAAGAAAGTAGCTTGGAATAAGCATGAGCTCCCAGAATATGTATAGTAGAAATAGGTTCGTGGCCAATACCACGCCTATCATCCCCGAATTAAACATCAAGAGTAGAGACATGTAGATGGAGTAGCCGGGTTCATGCTCCATATACTTGATAGAGTAGACTGTGGCCAAGAATCCCATCAGAGAGATCAGTAGAGCGAAAGGATAGCTGGTTGAATCTAGTAGAAGCCCCAGCCTAAGCCCGAATGCAGGGATCCACTGATACTCTTCATATACTGTTAGACCATTGTATATCGTGTTGAAGAAGTAGATTATTATGATGAATGGTATAAGCGAGGTTGCTGAGGCTACCAGGTCTCCGAGAAACTTGGACTTCTTCAATGATAGGTAAACTACTGGGCTGAGCACTAGCTGGATGAAGACGGTGAGGCTCAGCAGGGGCAGCATACTCCCATCCATTCTAACCCAACCCTCCATAGAGCAATGTTAAGAATATCAGTATGAGAATGGTTAAGCCCAGTATGATCCCTCCAACATTTATATTACTACTTCCCGTCTGAATATTTCTAATAACATTTACGGTTCTCTTAACGCCATCGGCCACCACATAGTTAAACCTATCTATACCACCATCTTCAGCACCTCTCCTCAAAACGTTTGAAGAATCTACAAACCAGCCTACAAACCTATAGTATAAATCATCTACATAGTACCTGTTTACTAGAAGTTTATGGAGCCGATATCCTATCCCACTAGATCTAAATCTCTCCGGAGGCAGCCTCCCTCTAAAGTAGACTAGGTACGTCATAAATGCTCCGAACAATATGATTATAGAAGATGTAAGTAGGGTTATGTATCCTGTACCATGCTTCAGCTTTATACCGAGATAGTCTGTAAAGCCATGTGTGATCTCTAGGTATATTCCTGAGACCGTGGCCCCAGCCGCTAAAACTATCAACGGTATGGTCATGACAGGTGGAGACTCGTGTACATGATGTCCACCATTATGCTTCTGTGGAGAGAGAAAGATCTTATAGATCCATCTAAATATGTATATGAATGTCAGTATAGATGTAAATGTGATCAGTAGATAGATAGGTATACTTCCCACTTCTAGAGAAGCTTCAATTATCAAGTCTTTACTGAAGAATCCTGAGAAAGGTGGAACACCTGCCAACGCCAACCCTCCAATAAGAGATGTTGAGAATGTTATCGGCATGGCCCTAGCGAGACCACCCATCTCATCTATATTCGTCGTTCCCACAGCATGCATAACAGAGCCTGCAGCTAAAAACAGTAATGCTTTGAATATTGAGTGGTTGAGTATGTGGAAGGTGCTCGCCACCCATCCTAGCTCGGAAGCAAGCCCTAGAGATGCAAGCATTAGACCGAGCTGGCTGATGGTCGAGTAGGCTACAACCCTCTTGATATCGGTCATAACCAAGCCCATCGTTGCAGCGAAAAATGCTGTTACAGCACCGATATAGGCCACGATCGTATACCATTGATTGAGAAGGGTTGGTGGAAACTCTTCAAAAGGTATAATGCTCAAGGTTAAACGTGCGGTAAGATATATTCCAGCCTTAACCATGGTGGCTGCATGTATCAATGCGCTTACAGGAGTTGGGCCCTCCATAGCATCTGGAAGCCATACGTGTAAAGGTATCTGGGCAGATTTTCCAACAGCTCCACCGAACAATAGAATGAGTATCAATGTTAGTAGAGGTAGGCTCAAGACGCCTTCTTCGAGACCGTGTGTGAGAGCACGGGTTATCTCAGAGTACTTGAATGTTCCGAATAGTGAGTATAGGATCACTATGCCTATCAACATCAATACATCTCCTATCCTAGTGGTTACGAATGCTTTGATCCCTGCGTGGGCAGCCTCGGGCTTTCTATAGTAGAAGCCGATCAACGCGTATGAGCAGAGCCCAACTATCTCCCAGAAGATGTATAGCTGGAGGAAGTTGTCCGCCATTACAAGCCCTGTCATGCCTCCTATGAAGAAGACCATGAAGAAGTAGTATCTCGGTAAGCCTTCTTCATGAGCCATATATCCAACCGAGTAGAGCATTATCCAAGCACCGATGAAGGTTGCGATGCAGGCCATCATCACTGAGAGAGGATCAACCATCACTCCTGCCTCGATAAATCCTCCCGGAATCGGTATCCATGGGATACTCTCCATCCATGATCTTCCATCCCAAACATCAGGGATCATGGAGAGGGAGAAGGCTGATGCGAGAAATACTATAGCTACAGAGTATACTTCACCGATACGTTTGCCGAGCTTGAAGAATAATGGGACGAAAACACTTCCAGCGAGAGGGATAATCCATGAAAGCCATGGAGAGTATGGAAGCAATAACCCCCACCTAACCTATATTCTAGATTCAGAGCATCATTTAGATATTTTCTTTAAGAAAATATATTGGAGCCTCAATCCTTCTAAAATTGTATATATGGTCTGAATGCTTGAGGATAACTTAGACCATCGATGAGAAGAATAGAATTTAAAATATCGGATGTAATAGTATTCTACAAATTGAGGGATAGGTTCTTCTACATTCTTCAAGGTGGGATGGCTGGATTCTTCTTTGGTACATCGGCTATCTTCATCCGTTTTCTACCCGATATGGATTCTTTCATGATAGGTTTCTATAGACTCATATTAGCTACAGTATTCTTAACGATCTTCTCGATGATCTTGTTGAAGAAGGATCTTGTAGAGACTCTCAAACTACAAGGTGCAAAAGCATCGATACTAGGAATAATTATCGGTGGACATTTTGCAGCATATATAAACTCGGTCAAGCATACAACAGTTATGAATGCTACTGTTTTAACGAATACCACGCCTGTCTTCGCCTCACTACTATCATTATTCTTCTATAAGGTTAGACCGAGTGCTAGAGGCGGGTTAGGGATTCTAGCATCCCTCATTGGGATGTTGATAATCTTCTGGGGAACGAGAGGTGGAGAAGCAAGCATAATCGGAGATCTTGAAGCAGTATTAGCAGCATCGTTATGGGCAATCTATCTAGTCTTCGGTAAGAATGTGAGGCTAGGATCAAACCCAATAACGGTCATGATACCGATATATCTCTCATCATCTATACTACTCTGTTTATCAGGCTTTATTGCTGGAAGCCCTAGACTACCATCCCTAGGTGAGGCTCCAGCAATCCTGGGATTGGCGCTTTTTCCAACAGCCCTCGGCCATACTCTATCTTTCAGCTCTCTAAAAGTCTCCAACCATATCAGACAGCAATATTATCATTGATTGAACCAGTGGTTGCCACTATTCTAGCCGTATTCTTATTCGGTGAGATCCCTCCACCCAATGCACTCCTAGGCTCACTTTTAATCTTTGTAGGGATATACCTGGTTGTAAGCCTAGAACGTTAACGGTCTTGAAGTTCTCTGATATATCTAGTCAAGAGAGCATATGTGGCCGCATTGTCTTGTACCGCTAATCCAACACTCTTAAAGACTGTTATCTCCTCACTAGATGTTCTCCCAGGCTTAACCTTGGATACGATCTCTCCAAGCTCAGCATATATTCTATCCTCAGAGTATCTTCCCTCTCTTATCGGTATTATTATATCTCCCGCCTCTGATAATGCCGCCTCCTTCAAGTCAACAACCACCTTTGCATCTAGTATCGTCTCTGTATCCAGTTCTCTCATATCTGGAGTATATGCTCCTATAGCATTTATATGGGCTCCAAGCTTGAGCCACTCTCTCTTGATTACAGGGGTCTTACTAGTGGTCGCTGTAACAATTATGTCTGCTCTCTCCACAGCCTCTCTAGATGAATCGACTACTTCAACTTCTAAGCCAAGCCTATCTCTCATCTCTCCCGCAAACTTTACAGCTTTATCAGCTATGATATCATATGCATATATTTTCTCTATCTCTCTAACTTCCCTAATAGCTATGGCTTGGGTTCTAGCTTGATAGCCACATCCAATAACGGCCAAGATCTTTGAATCTTCTCTAGATAGATACTTTGATGCTACCCCGCTTACCCCTCCCGTTCTCAAAGCCGTTAGATAACCTGCCTCCACTATTCCTACTGGAACCCCTCTAACAGCATCTACAGCGATGATCAAAGCATGGATGGTTGGCAGACCTAGCTCTGAATTTCTCGGATAGACCGAGACAATCTTATTAGTATACAGTTTAAAGTCTTCTATTAGGCATGGCATAGAGAGTATGTCTCCATCATATGTTGAGCTTCTAATCCTAGTTCTCAAAGGTAGAACAGCTCTACCATTGGCAAGAGATCTAAAAGCTTCTTCAACGGCATCTATAACATCTCTCATCTTTAGAATTCTTTCAACATCTCTCTCGGATAAATAGATCAAACCAACCACCTCTATAGATTAAACTCCATGATCTATATAAAAACGATAAAGATGATTATGCTTTAATCGAGAAAGCCTCGTCGAGAAGTTCTCATAAGCTTTTTATCTAGATAGTGTTACCAGACTATGGTCTGATTTACCTTTTATAGAAACATTTTCCTATGACAAGATGATTAAAGATGTTTATCCATGTGAAGATAATTTTTAGGATGGTTAAAGATAATAGGTAGCTATCGAAGGCTTTCCCTTAGAAAGATATTATGATGTACGTCTTCTTGAAAAAGACCGCCACCTTCACATCAATATTAACAATGATAATTTTACTAGCATCTTACCCTCCACTGTACTCTCCGATGATAGGAGAAGAAGTACAGATAGATCTATCTAAGTATGATTTAGGCAGTCGAGAAGAGATTATTGAGAATTTAGGAGTACTCCGAGACCTAGAATATCTTAACTTTACTCCATCTAGAAGATATAAGATTCTGCTAGATGTGAGCGTTCCAGAGATCTATGCACCAGAGCTTTGGAGAATGAGAGATGAATATGGTAGAAGCCTCAATGGATCTGGAGTAGCAGTAGGAATAATAGATACTGGAATAGATTATAAGCATCCAGACTTCTACTTTCCCAATGGTACATCCAAGATTCTAGCCATCTGGGATCATACCGTTGGTGGAAAGCCTCCTGAAGGCTTCAACTATGGATATGAATGTGATAGGAAGGAGATAGAAGAAGGTAGCTGTCCAGAGACAGATACAGTAGGCCACGGAACACATGTAGCATCTATAGCTGCAGGAACAGGTAGAGCGGGTCCATATATTGGGGTAGCTCCGGGAGCATACCTGATAGTTGTAAAGACTGGTTATCCAGCATGTAATGGAACCGAGTGGTTTATCGATGAAGCTAAACTAGTGGATGGATTACGTTACCTAGTAGAGAAAGCTAGAAAACTTGGGGTTAGACTTGTCATAAATCTAAGCTTAGGATCGGATCTAGGTGGACATGATGGTTCTTCACCTCTTGAAAAACTCATAGAAAAGATTATAGATGAAAATGTAATAGTTGTCGCAGCTGCTGGAAACTCTGCAGATGAGCAAGTACATGCGATGGGCTTTCTAGAAAAAGGAATTAGGGCTAGAGTTAGCTGGTACGTACCACCATTGACCAGAGGTCTAGCACTATCATTATGGCTAGACCATGGAGATGAGATAAACCTAATCCTTAGAACCCCTAATGGTGTAGAGCTTCAAGCACCCATATTCAATAGATTGGTGAATGGAACAAAGATAAACCTTGTTAAGAATGTTTATGATACAGGTGTAGAATGGTATCTGGAGATAGTGTCTAATCAGACTATTCAAGATGTTGGCTGGAGTATAGAGATTGAGAGTTTGAAGGTTGGGGGAAGTGGAGTATGGCATGCATGGATAGATAGTGATACATGTTCAGGGCTTGGAGAAAGATTTCTAGATGGAGAAGGCTACATCATCTCTTCGAACTATACTGTATCTATTCCTGCGACATCTAATAGGGTGATAGCTGTCGGTGGATATGTAACGAAGAATTCTTGGAAGAACTATGTTGGAGATGAGCTTAAGACACCATATAGATTAGGAGAGGTAGTAAGCTTTAGTGGTAGAGGTCCTACGAGGGATGGAAGAGTTAAGCCCGAGATCGTTGCACCAGGATCAGTTATAGCTGCGGCCAGACCAGTCTCTAAACAATATTCAAGATTAGATGTAGACCAATATTATACGATTAAACATGGTACGAGTATGTCTTCTCCACATGTAGCAGGCATAGTAGCCATAATCCTACAGGTTATGCCGAATGCATCTTACGATGATGTTTTGGCTACTTTGAAGAATTCAGCTAGATGGAGTGACGAGTGGGGTGAGAGACCTAACAATCTATGGGGATGGGGAAAGCTGGATGCTAGAATATTATATCAAATAGGGATCAGAGTAGAGGGGTTACCTGAAAATGTTTCGACGAAGATATACATAAACGGTACGGAGATGAATGCTACAGTAGATAAACCTATTGAGAAGTTCTTCTTGAAAGGTAGAGTTCAGAGTGTTCAAGCTCTAAAGATGGTGAAGGTCGGAGAGGATATTAGATACGTCGTCGAAAGAGAATCTTTCATCATAAATGATGAAGCAGACTTATCGATAAGATATTCTCCAGAATACTATCTAGAAGTAAGGTCAGAGATCGATAGAATACTTTCTAGCGGATGGTATAAGCCGGGCATGATAGTAAGCCTTCCAGCTTTAAACTATGTATTTCCTGAAGGTTTAGAGATACTCTTCAAACCTATCTACAAGATGTATGGATGGGTTGATGAATATGGAAACACACTTGAAGATGATAAGATACTGATGAATAGACCTTATAGGATTAAAGCATTATACAGAGAAGACTATGGGCTTATGTATGCTGGATGGATCATTATCACCTCATCAATAATATTAACTGTAATAATTATTCTTAAGTGGAGAAGCTCTAATAAAGCTCATTATAGATGATAATTAGTGAACAGACTACTTCTACTTCCATGACATATAAAAGTATGAGAGTACTTCATTCTGTTGGTTAGTTTATGAAGCTTTGAGAGAACACCTTATGGGCCACGATATTTGCTGGAATAACGATCGCATTAACATCATTCCAATCCTCTTATCTATTCTAAAACATGCTTGGATAATAGATGTAAAAGATGAGGTTAGGGCTAGAGGGTTAAAGACTGGTAGCCTACCAAACAATATTGCAGAGAATATTTTAGAAGTCTATATTTCTCCTGGATATACAGTCTTCAAGATTATATCAGAAGATAAAGTTTTGATTTATGAAGATTCTTCAGGCGGTGTGCTGAATCTGACCATGCCTATAATAGAACCTAGAGAATACGTTTATCAGATAGTAAATAAAGGTGAGAACATAGTATATTATGAGATTATAGTTAGGCTGAGGCCGTTCAAGATACTGCTTATCTTAGGAGCGGTAATAGCCATCTCAATGGCAACTATAGTAATAGCCGTAATAACATTATACGTTAAGAAAAGACGTGTAGGATGGTTATAAAAAATAGGGGTTAAAAATTAAAGGCACATGTGGCATATAATTTTCAAGTTATCGTTAGACCGTTAGGGGTTCAATATTCTCATTCGATAATCTGAGAAGAGAGATGTTGATATCCCTAAATAGAAGATAAAATATAGTAGTGCTTAAGTCAATGAATTCGTGAACATATTGACGTAGGATGGATTAATGAAAATGGAATCGAAGATAATGAGATCCCGGTATAAATAAAGCGGAGGAGCTCGATGGTAAAAACTTAAAACCATTTTTAAGCTAGAATATTCTCCTCAGTTGCATCTATGACAGAACTTAAAAGCAGAAGCTATCATGCGTGTCTTAAAATTTATAGTTCGTAAGCCTCAGTTTTTATATAGAACCAAACGGTTTAATATATATAGAACTATATAGAACCAAAGAAATGTTAATAATTGATGTTCTGTAAAACTCGAAAGGTAAAAAGTAAGAAAGAAAGTAAAGAGTATTTAGTATTATTAACGTCTGCTGTTACAGTAGTTCTTTTACTATGGTCTAAACATATTCTTGTTTGTCTAGGAGAGAATACTTGCGGTGGTATTAATTGGGCTCCTACGTTAGTGAGGTTTGGAATATACTATCGAGAATTAAATAGGATAGAGGCTTGGAAAGGAGAGTTCAAATGGTCTTCCAATGTATTTACGCAAAACGATTGGTTCGGCACTGAATATACCAGAACTGAGTCATGCACTTCTTCATGCTCAGATGATGTATACGATTTTCGTGAAGGTTTAAGAGGTTCTACATGGGATACAAACCTGCCAGGATATGTTACATACAGTCGTGAAGAGTATGTATGGCAAGATCCTTAATTGTTATATAAATAGATGCAAAGCTGACCCTTACTGTGATGAAGAAGTCGAGATTCGTACTGAGAATGCTAAAGATATTATAGTTGGTCGAGTATACTATACTTGGGCAGAATTTCTAGTTAAGAAGTCTAATGATTATTTTGGTATGCGTTTTGAGGTGGAGGCTGAGAAAAGAAGTCAAGAATGTCAATTGACATGCGTCCACCATACAACACCGAGTTGAGGTGATCCAAAATGTTTAAACATCCATCTTTCTATATTGTTTCCATTCTTATACTAACAGCAGTATTCTTAGGAGTTACTTTTTCATCTCACGTTATAATACAACAAGATGCCTTAAACTCCATAAAAGCTAATGTCTTGATCGGTAAACTAATTTCGCATGAAAACTTCGCTGAATACTTTGATAAACTTCCAGAAAATGATAAAGCTGCGATAATGAATTGTATTAACGATCTCTCAAAGAAGTGGGAAACTGCTGGATATACTTCTACTTACGATCCTCCACCCGATGAAATAATCTATAAGAGTGGTGAACGTATTTCAATATGGGGTTGCCCAGATACATTTATAATGTTTAAGGTTGGAGGTCATCCTGAAACCTTAAACGATTTTAAAGATTTTATTAAGCGTCGTATTACTTTACTGAAGATCTTAGCTACTGAAGTACCAGACTATAAAATAGAAACATGGGTAAGCCCTGTAAAACCACTTACATTACAAGAGTATGAAAGTCTCGTCTCACAATATAAATTAGAAATAATCTCAACCACTTTTAAATACATACGTAAAGATACTGGTGAATTGGTAGCTTCAGGTGGAAGATTAGGGCCTTGGTTAAGACCGCCAGAACATAGATTGGAAACAATTAAAGAAGAGCTTCTGCCTCCGGGCGTTGAGATAGATTATCGGATAGTAGCATTTGCAGTATCTTCTACAACAAGCTCTCTAATCAACTTACAGAAAGACCCTCTAATCTTAATAGTTGATATCGGTCCTCTGGATGTGCTATATCGTTATGCTAATTCAGGAGCATATATAGTGATGCGTTCACCTAAGTACTACGGTGGAGATCATCTATTGACAGCAGCGCTCCTCATAGGGTTTGATCCATACGAATTGAAAGAATACGTGATGCAGAACATAAAGTAGAAAAACCTTTTGATCTTACTCCATTATCTATTAATTGGTAGTATCCAGTTTTAACTGCATTTAAGATTCTTTAAGATTCTTGATTATTTTAAGAAAGAGTTTTCTAGTATAGCTTAGGAGATTCTTGAAGGATAGTAAATGATTGGTGTACAAATGTTATAGAGATGGTGAGGATAGGATAAGCTTTCCAAAGCTCCTCGATCCTCTACTGTAAAGAGCTAGAACATGTATCATGACTAATGCTAAACTCTTGCATATCTCAAAGCTCAAACTCTAGTCCCATATACTTTATCCTAATTTTTCTAAGTATCACGGGCTATTGGACTTAACAAAAGATATAAAGTAGCATACCGAGACTTCGGTTAAGAGTGTAGAAGATAATGGTCGAGGCAAAGTATTTTGTTAAGATAATAGAAGCTAAAAAATCTTTGAAAGTTAGTAAAGAAGTTTCAGAAATTGTGAAGAATGCTGTAGGAAGTAAGATGGTTCAAAGAATGAAGAAAGAGTATGTAGATTGCCCGGTAGCTAAGAAGCAGATACCTTTTATTGAATGCTTTTTATGTATCTCATTTATAAGAAGGGTAAAAGGAGAGGTTCATTGTAGAGGAGAAGAATTCAGGATAAGAACATAGAACTTCAATAGATTATTTAAAAGGTTAAAATGTCTCAACATCTAATTAAGGATATCTATATTTGAAACTTTAAGATTAGAGGATAGTGTAAACCAAGTATTTAGGAGTATGAAAAGAGCTATATATAGTGTCTATTAAATAGATAATGAGGTAGCAGTGCTTGTCAGCGATAGCTTCTAAAAGATTTAGTGATGAGTTCTCATCACTATTGGATAAACAGATTAGAGTAAACTTAATAAATGGTGGATCACTTGAGGGTAGGCTTTCAGCATACAATCCAACAGATTATAGCTTATGGCTCTCCGACGTAAAAGAAGTATCCGGAAAAATGATGCCTAAAATATTCATCTCTGGAAGAAGTATAATGTCTATCGAGGTAATTGAGGCTGGTCCAAGCTTGGAGAGGCTCGCCGAGAAGATCAGTAAAATCTTCCCCAACATGGTGAGGTATATTCGTGAAGCAGACGTAATACTAGTAATGGATAGGATTAGAGTTACAAGAGATGGAGTAGTAGAGGGAAGCGGCCCGGCAGCTGAGAAGATCCAAAAGATCTATGAAGAATGGATAGCAGAGGAAAGAGTTTAAAAGAGATGGGAGGCCTGGGACCTTGAGGGTTAGCTTGATCTATCATAGAGCCTGTGAAGAATAAATCTTCTCTTAGATAGCTTTATGCCTCCACTATATTTCTTTGGAGAAAGATTATTTTTTCTCTTCTTTTATCTTTTCAGCTTCTTCTGGAAGTAAAACTTGTACTACACCCTCTTTATTCTTTCTCATGATGACCTTCAATCTTCTCGGAGGCTTCTCTATCCCCCTACTCCATACAAGACTATTTACTCCATTAGATATCTTGACTTCTTCTGCTTTCATATGTCTTACAGCAAATTCTCTTATTATATTTATGGCCCTCTTCGCCCTCCTACTTCTAGAAGCTTCATAGGCATCTCTTAGAGGAATTATATATGTTCTCTCTAGCTCTATCTCACTCATACAATACACCTCTATGTCTTGATCTTTCCACTCCTTCTCCAATGCCTCTGTTTACTATGTGTTCTAACTCTTCGACGGGTTTTAACTATCACCCATGCTGGAACAGGCCAAGCTCTCTTCAAAGCCTTCGCAAGCTTCTTCTTCAACACAAGAGTTCTAATAGTCAATTTTCTTCTAATTCTTTAGAGAAACCTATATATGAGTATAACTTCCAGCCAAGATGATAGATCCAGTCTAGATATAAACTCTAAATCTTTTCTTTTAAGTAGAATCCAGCTATTTTCTCACTATCCTTATCTCTCTTCTCCGCTCAGCATCCAGCTTACTAAGTATCTCTTTCAAAACATCATCTGTTATCGGAATACTTATTCTTCCAGATTGAGCTAACCTGATCAACTGTTCTTCCAGCTGCTCCACCAACTCAGGTCTTACAAGTCTGAGATTGGCAAGCCTCTGCCTAGCTTCTAGAGTAAGTATGATGCGTAGCGCAGACATCTTCTCCTGCTCTCTTCTCTTCCGTTCTTCTTCAGCAGCTTTCTGCTGTAGCTCTGCCATCTTCTTCATTCTAATCTTCTCTAACTCTTCCTCATCTATAGACATCGCTAACCCCTAGAAATAGATAAACATGGGATAGTTTAAAGATTATCCAAGCTCAAGTATCTGATAATAGATTTTTTATATGTTTAGCCTGGATTATGAGAGTGGATATATTAAGTCTTCTTCATCTCTATCTTAAGAATAGCTTTCGCAGCTTCATCTAATAGTTCTCTACCTTTATCAGTCAGTCTTCTACCCTTCTTATCAGTCTTCTCCACCAATCCAGCACTCTCTAATTGTTGCAAGATCTTTCTAATTATTGCTCCACTACCTTTAACGAATTTTGGAGGATGATGTCCAAGCCTCCGCTTTCCACCATAAATAGTCCTCAGTCTAGATACTCCGATAGGCTCCTTCAAGTATAGTCTTCTCATGATTGAAGCCGCTCTAACATACCACCAGTCAGGATCCTGTGGAGGTCTCTCTTTATGAACACCAGTCTTGACAAACTTGGCCCAGGATGGAGGCTCAATTATTCTGCTCTCTTTTAAATAGTTAGCAACCTTCTCTATCAGCTTCCAAGGATCGACAGCCAGCAAAGGCGACACCATCTAGGATGGAAGATACTACCTATTTATTATTAAGCATATCTCTATCTCTTCTATGAAATTTTAAAGAATTTTTATGGGATCCTTTACAGATAACTCGATAATAGATCTTGAATAGTTTTCCTCAAATCTTTGCACCGTCAATCACTTAGATAAGATCTTCATGATCATTATTATAATTGTAGAATCTTTGTCAAGGATGGGATGGTAGAGCTTTAACATACTACATTCCTCCACAATATTTCTCTTCTCCATATTACCGATCTACCTAACACTATGATTGCTCCAATCTTCTATCTTCTACTAGATCACTACTGGATCAGCTTTGCAACCTTATCCTTCAAGCACATCAGATAAAAGAGTATCAAGCTCTCTAAACCGACTCTCTATCACATGTTAACGCTCTTCTCTATATAGTTGGAGAAGTAGCACATCGCTGCAAAGATCATATAGTAGAGCAATACGATTTCAGGTTACGTGAAGGTGAATCCTATATTTTTATAGAAGAAGATTTCAAGTCTTCTCTATCGGTATTCTTTTTACGTATCCACATCTTGTACATCTTATCACTATATGTGTACTTCTTCTATCTCTTACTCTTATCGTGAAAGAGCCTGGTGTCCAGAAGGATGACCCACATTTCCTACAGTACGTTCTCTTATATTTTCTAGGTATTCTTATCCTAGCTTTCTGTGCTATACGTCTGGCCTGTAGTATTGCCTGCCTAGCTATCTCTGGTCTCTCAACAGCATGCTTTTTAGCAAAATCCATAAGCCTATCGATTCTATCAAGAGCGATCTTCTTAAGCTCTCTAGAAACCAATATCCCGACTACCTAATCTAACCTATTTCAAATTCTTCTTTAATAGTTTAGCATATATCTATCCTTTAATATTATAGGGATGGGACTATGCGTAAACTCTTCTTCATAATTGTTGAAACAGCTTTGGAACTTGTTCCAAAAGAGGTCTCAAATCATCCAGCTGTAGTATCTTACGCGAAGAAGAGAGGTAAGAAGCCTACCGAAGTTTTACTAGACAGGTCTTATCATCATGCTGCTATGCTAAAGCTTAAAGAGTCATGGAAGAGGGGTAGGCCAGACATAGCCCACTTCACTCTACTAGAGGTTCTCGGCTCCCCTCTGAACAAGTCAAACTACGTTGAAACTTATGTCGAGACTCAGAGTGGCCACATCATCTACATCAACTCGGAGACGAGGCTACCTAGAATATATGATAGATTTAAAGGTTTGATAGAGAAGCTCTACAAAGAGTCTGTGGTAAAGTCGGATGGAAAGATACTGTTAAAGTTGGAGGAAGGTGGAATTAGAGATATAGTGAATAGATTGAAGCCTGATATTAAGATATTGTTATCTGAAAAAGGTTTACAGATGAAGTGGAGTGATCTTGGAGAGAAGATAACAGGATACGATTATCCGATGTTAATGTTAGGCGGTTTTCCAAGAGGAGATTTTAGAGAAGAGACTAGGATGAATGCAGACTTAGAGATAAGTTTATGGGGTCAGCCTCTAGAAAGCTGGATAGTATCTTCTAGAATCTTCACAATACTAGAATATTCTATTCTTGGAGTAAGCTAGTAATCTAGTAGAAGATTAAGACTGTTCCTATCGAGACAAGTATGACCCCGATTATATTTCTTACACTCTCTTGGCTAAGCTTCCTAGAGCCTATATGTCCTCCTATAAGAGATATGGACACAACTAACGGAACCAATACAATCATTATCTGGTTCTCCAAGAGCGTTGACATCAATCTAGGTGTACGTGCAAGTAGTCCAGATAGAGAGTTCGAGAAGATGAATAAGGTTGTAGTAGCTGCTGTTGTCTTAGGCTCAGATATACCTCCCAGCAATAGTATTGGGGCTAGATAGACACCTCCACCTATACCTGTTAGACCTGCTAGAAAACCTATAAATCCACCGATAAGAACGATATGTAAGAAATTTACTTCAAGATCGGCTAACGGTTTTCTAGATAATAATGTAATGAGACCTGAAATTACTATCACTAAACCCATTACTAGCTTCAGCATATACTCTGAGATGCTGAAAGATGTTATTCCTCCGATGAATGCGAGGGGTACGGAGCCTAATAAGAGTAGTAGAAACTTCTTTTCTAGATGGATTCGCCATAGAGTGGAGGATGTTCCCGTACTGAAGATGTTGAATAATAGGCTTCCGATAGCGGCTTGAGATGGAGGAATCCCTGAAAGTATCAGTATTGCTAGAAAGATTGAGCCTCCACCGAACCCACCCATCGTAAAGATCAAGACAGCTACACATATAGCAACTGCTGTTAGAAATGTTTCTATAGAGAACATGTATTCCACCTAGTATACCTATCAAAAATTAGATTATCAAGGATATTAGCTTATGTAAACCGTGAAGAAAAAATTGGAGGATGTTTTATTTGCCTAATATTGTCTCGAAGAGGTCTTCATGCCTTACTTCTTCTTCAAGAATATGTCTGATTATGTGGAATGTAACAGGATCTGCTTTTACACCTGCCAAGTAATTAAGTATCTTATTATAAGCCTCGATAGCACATCTTTCAGCCTCTATAACAGATCTACATATTGCTTTCAAATCACTTAGATTCTCTGGTATAGTTACGTATGGACAGCCAGCTATCTTCACAAGGTCTTCAAACCTTCTTGGAGGTTCATCACCTAACTGTATTATCCTATCAGCTAGTTCAGATTGATGTTCAAGTTCTTCTTTAGCCAGTTCTTCAAGCTTGCTTGCTATCGCGGGAGATTCAAGCCCCTCACTAATCTTAGCCAGTAAACTATAGTAATAGGTTGCTATCCACTCATCAGCATAGGCGCTCTTTAACATGTTAACGAGTGTATTGACATCTACGCCGGCTTTTTCTACTATCTCACGCCCTTTCTTTCCCATACATTGATCAACTAACTATCAATACTATATAAGATTAATTTATCAACAGAAACCTATTTATCTTCTTATAAGTTTCTTATAATAGGCTCAATCCTACTACTCTATCTCAAGTATAATAATTCATATAGCCATGCTTGAAGAACTTGTGATTCATGATTTATAGAACTATTCAAGACTACTTGATAATGCTCCATAGCATGTTAATGATAGAGTTTATAAGAATGTATCCAATATTTTTCCGAAAAAGTTGATTCTAGATCTTCCATCGTTATCCAATGATCTTGTATGCGTAAGGAGAGACTATCTCAATCTTTCAAGCATCATGTAGGTTTATTCAATTAGTGATGCAGATTTAAGCTTGGCTATTAGGTCTAGAAGTGGTGGTTTTACTTCTTCTACATCTATATCTCCTTGGCTGGCTAGGTCTACCGCTACTTCATTAAAGGTCTTATTGTCACATATACTCCAGATGTAGGCAACGATCTCATCGACTCTATATGCTTCATTTAACTCGTTAACTAGAAGTAGGTTTCCTTCATCATCCTTGACAAGCTCTCCTTTACGCTTAAGCTTAACCTCTTCCATTTAATTACC
>JBCNVN010000012.1:0-38755 GCA_039630055.1 Candidatus Caldarchaeales archaeon
ATTGTAACTGATTATGCATTCTAGAGATATACCTTTACCAGAAGCTTCACCAGCCATTAATGCTAATGCATGATCTAGCTTTGAACAATAACCATGAGGATCTTCTTCAGCAAGTCTTCTCAAAATCCCTCTAACCAAAGGATTGTTTAAAATATTTCTAGTGAGGGTTAGGAGATCTGATTCGAGAGGCATCTGATTCTCTGCCTCCCTTTCTCCACTAGTAAGAATATTCTACAAAGAATTAAGTATATAGATCCTTATTATGAATGTAATGTTATGAATTTTCTCAGGTGAGGGGTGATATTTTTCCTTTGTTAAAAGAAGAAATATGACTTCTGCATATTACAAGAGATATGATTTTTAAGATGTAGGATAAGATAGTTACTTAGAGAGCGGGTGCTGAAGATGGTTGAAGTAAGTTTTGAGCAGATATCTCCAGCGGACTTCTTCTATAGAAATAGAGATATAGCTGGATTTAGCAATCCATCTAGAGCGTTATACACTAGTATTAGAGAACTTGTAGAGAACTCTCTTGATGCAGCTGAGATAGGTAGAATTCCACCTACCATAGTTGTTGAGCTATCTAGTGAGGGAGCTTCCGAGAATGAGGAGACCTCAACATACAGGTTGAAGGTTGAAGATAATGGTATAGGAGTGGCCCCCGAGCATATTCCAAAAGCATTCGCGACGGTATTGTATGGAAGTAAATATGGATACAAGCAGAATAGGGGGGCATTTGGGCTTGGAGGTACGATGGCACTACTTTATGGACAGATAACTACGAACAAGCCTGCGACGGTAATCTCTAGTAGAGGAGGAAAAGAACTACATAAATTTGTGATGATGATAGATATCGTGAAGAATGAGCCTAGAGTCTTTAAGCATGAGGTACTTGAGAATAGAGAAGGATGGAGAGGGACCATAGTTGAGTTCTACTTGGAGGCAGACTATACAGGCAGTAAAGCAAAGATTCTAGAATATTTTAGAAATACTGTTATAGCGAATCCACATGCATCTTTATTATTCATAGATGTAAGAGGAAGAATGTACTTTTATCCGAGGGCTACAGAGAAGGTTCCAGAACCTCCAGTAGAATCTCTACCCCATCCAGTCGGAGTAGATGTAGAAGCTATGAATAGGCTCTTATCAAACTGTAAAGAGAAGAGCGTATTATCTTTCCTAGTCTCTAATTTTCAGAAGGTTGGAGAAAAGACCGCTAGAGAGGTGCTCGAGCTGGCCAGCATCCCGCCGGAAGCCGATCCAAAGAAGCTCTCACATGAGCAGATAGCAGCTCTAGTAGATGCGATAAAACGTTATAATAAGTTTAGGCCTCCAGACCCTTCTAGTGTAAGCCCGATAGGTGAAGAACTTCTAAGAATCGGTATAGAGAATATGTTTAAGCCGGATTTCGTATACGTTGTCCAACGTCCACCATCATCTTATTCTGGATATCCATTTGTTGTAGAGGTAGGGCTCGCATATGGAGGTATGATCCCACTCTCAGAGAATATTCATCTATACAGGTTCACCAATAAGATACCGCTCCTATACGATGAGAGGGCTGATGTCGTATGGAAGGTTGTTACAGAGAGGATAGACTGGTCAAATTATAAGATACCGAAGATGGCGCCCATAGCTCTTGTAACCCATATATGTTCTCCCAAGATTCCTTACAAGAGCGTCGGTAAGGAGGCTGTAGCCGATAGACCTGAGATAGAGAGAGAACTGGTCATAGCTATAAGAGAGGCGGCTAGACAGCTTAGACTATATCTATCTAAGATAGAGAAGAGGCAGTCTGCTGTTAAAAGATTGAATATCTATGCTAAGTATCTACCTTTGATCGCGAGATGTTCTGGGGAGCTGGCAGATAAGAAGCCTCCAGATATCTCGAGACTACTTGACCGTCTAGGTATCGATAAACAGACTCTGAAAGAGGCTCAAGAAAAGATCTTAAAAGAAATTAAAGAGAAACATATTGTAACTGAGGAAAGTTAAGGTCTTTTGATTATCTTATATAATTCATTTAAGATTCTTAGATTATTTAGGCGTCTTGATAGTAATTCTTTTATTATGGTTTTAAGTCGAGTTAAGTATGAAAGTAGCCCTTGCATATAGTGGTGGATTGGATACAACGGTCTCTATAAGATGGTTGCAGGAGAAGTATAAAGGAGAGGTCATAACGGTTACCGTAGATGTAGGTCAAGGAGATGATTTCGAGGAGATAGAAGATAGAGCTTATAAGAGTGGAGCTATAAAACATTACTTTGTTGATGCTAAAAAGAAGTTTGCTGAAGAATATGTAGCAAGATGTATTAAAGCCAATGGATTGTATGAGGGTGTATACCCACTCTCATCCGCATTAAGTAGACCTTTGATAGCTAGAGAAGTAGCAGAGATAGCATTGAGAGAAGGTTGCGATGCAGTTGCACATGGATGTACAGGTAAAGGCAACGACCAGTTGAGATTCGATATAACCTTCTCATCTATCGCTCCAGACTTAAAGATCATCGCCCCAGTTAGAGAATGGAATATGAGTAGAGATGAAGAGATAAAGTATGCTTTGAAGAATGGTCTACCGATAAATCCTAAGAGGAGTAGATTCAGCATAGATGAGAATCTTTGGGGAAGGAGTATAGAAGCGGGAGAGCTTGAGGATCCGTGGGTTGAGACACCTAAAGAGGCATTCAAATATCTTAAACCTCTCGAAGAGACACCTAACGAGGCGAGAGAGATAACGATCCGCTTCGAGAAAGGTGTCCCCATCAGTTTAGATGGTGTAAAGATGCCATTAGAGAAATTGATACTAGAGTTGAATATTATCGGTGGAGAATATGGTATCGGCTATGTAGACCATATCGAGGATAGAGTTATAGGTCTTAAATCTAGAGAAGTGTATGAGGTTCCAGCAGCCCAGCTGATTATTCAAGCTCATACCGACCTCGAGAAGATGGTCTTGGGTAGAAGACTCTTAGATTTTAAATCTATAGTTGAGAAGAAATGGTCTGAGATGGTATATTCTGGGCTTTGGCTAGATCCATTAATGAAGGCTTTAGATGCATTCATTGATGAAACTCAAAAGGAGGTCTCTGGAGAGGTAAGATTAAAACTTTACAAAGGTTCTGCTAGAGTTGTTGGAAGAAGAGCTGAGAGACCACTCTACAGTTCAGAATTGATCACATATACTTCTGAGAGTGTTTTCGACCAGAAGGCTGGAGAAGCTTTCTCAAAGCTATGGGGTCTAGAAACGCATCTATGGCATAAGAGACGCAAATCTTAACCAAGATAAATCTTCATTATATGTTCATCCATCAAGATTTATACTAGACTCTGTAAAACATATCTTACTTAAAGAAACGTTTAAACATAGCTTTACGCTTCTTATCTAGAGGCGCAGGTTATTTGAGCATCTTCAGAAGTTCAAGGCTTAAAAAAGATATCGATCCCGAGGCTGCAGAATACATCTCCTCACTCCCATTCGATTATGAGATACTGAATGCTACAGTATGGGTCAACGCCGTCCATCTTAGGATACTTTATGAAAAACAGCTTATTAGTAGAGAAGACTTTTCAAAGTCTCTAGAAGTATTGAGAGAGATAGTTAAAAACCCTCCGAGAGAGATCGATCCGAAACTGGAAGATATACATGTTTATATTGAGCAAGCTCTAGCTTCTTCATCTGAATATGCTGCAGGCATGCTATCATATGGTAAGAGTAGGAATGATGCTGTGGCCACAGCTATAAGATTAAGAGCTAGAGAATACCTTCTAGAGACTACGCTGGTAGAATTAGACCTTATAAAGACGCTTCTAGACAAGGCGAGCGAGCACTCTAGCACTCTCTTCCCCATATACACCCATCTTCAGAGAGCTGTACCAGCAACATTCGGCTTTCTCCTACATTCTTACGCAAGCAGAATATTAAGAAACCTATCCAACGTTATAAACATCTATTCTAAAGTTAATTTATCTCCTCTTGGAGCGGGTGCAGCCGCAGGGTCATCAACAGATATAGATAGGTTAAGAGAGGCTCAATTGTTAGGATTTGAAGATATTTTAGAGAACGCTTTAGATGCTACCACATCTAGAGACTATGTCATCACCATCTTAGCTCATCTACTCAACTCCGCATTGGCCTACTCATGCTTTGCCGAAGAATTGGTCTTATACTCTTCTGAAGAGTTTGACCTCTTGGAGATCCCTGATGAATATTCTTCTACTAGTAGTATTATGCCTCAGAAGAAGAACCCGGTAGTAGCAGAGATCGTTAGAACTAAGGCGGCTGAGATCCTGGGAGAGATTGTCAAGGCAGCCTCTATGATATTGAGGCAGCCTAGTGGATATAATCTTGACTACCAGCAGGTTACACCTACTCTCTGGAAGTCATTCAGAGAGGTTAAAGATACAGCGAGGATTCTATCCCGAATGATTGAGAAGATACAAGTCAATAGGGATAAAGCTATCAATATGTGTAGAGGGGTCATTCTATTAACCGAGGTTGGGAACAGACTCTTACAGGAGACTGGTATAACTTTTAGGAAAGCCCATCAAATATGTGGAGAAATATCCATACTTATTAATAGTGGATCACTTAATGAAGAGTCTTTTAAAGAGATAGTCGAGAGACATAATGTAAAGAATATTGACTACCAGAGATTTATAAGCTGGCTAGACCCCTATATTATAATCACTTCATACAAGACTTTGGGGTCATCTAATCCAAGAGAAGTAATGAAGATGATTGAAGTAGATGTTCGAAGAGCTGAAGCATTGAGAGAATGGTGTAGAGATACTCTAGAGAGACTTGATAAACTGTTTCAATCATCAATTACATTTTAAAACTGAGAAAAATATGTGGAGAAGAAAGATTTAGAAGATCTAGGTCTTAGTCTTCTTTCTTAAAATTTCTCTAAGTTTCTTGGTTTCCTTCCAATCAATCTCAAGGGTTTCGGGCTCTAGTACAACTCCATAAACATCTCTAGCGGTCTCTATATTGATATATTCGTTCTTTACATCCATCCTTACTAACTCGGGATCTCTTTCAAGAGGGTCTCCCCATCCTCCACCACCTCCAGATCTTAAACTTACCAGGTCTCCTCTCTTCAACTTTACAGCAGCAACTTTTCTCACAATCTTTGGTTCTTCACCCTGCTTATAGATTACACAGTAGTTGGGTGTTCCATTGGTTCCACCAGCAGCTCCCCAAGGTGGGAACTTGTTCCTACCTATTGATACAGTAAAGTAGGCTTCGTTACAGAGTATTTTATAGTCTTTAATGACGCCGAATCCTCCTCTAAATTTTCCATGACCTGTGCCACTTTCAATATTTAGACAGTATCTCTCTACAAGTATAGGCATGTGTTTTTCATATACTTCATTAGAGGCTATATAGGTCTCTCCATCTCCGCAAGCTACTAAACCACTCTCTCCATCCATATCATATCCTCCTCCCCATCCACCCGCTTGAGGTTCTACGATTGCGAAAGGCTCACCCGTTCTTTCATCAACACCTCCAAGTATCGTTGCAAGTATTGAAAGGAAGTGACCTGCTGTAAGCTTTTGAGGCGTATGTGGTGCTAGAGCTTTCCAGACTAGGTCAGTTGTATAAGACATCGCTTCCCAGAAGGTTGACGTTGGCATCGGCTTCACAGGATAGAATACGCATCCAATTGGAGCTATAACTTTTAGAGGTCTGAAGTATCCTCCATTCAGATGTGCATGGGGATCTGTTACAGCCATGTATGTTTCTCTGACTCCCGATACTGTAGCCGGTAATGGAGATGCAATAGATCCCTTCGCTTTACCACTTCCAGTAAAATCTGCAATGAATTCATCATCCTTAATTGTAACTTTGACTTTTACATATACTGGTTCATCCGTTAATCCATCATCATCTATATAGTCTTCAGCTTCAAAATCTCCTTTCGGCAATTTTTGAAGGTTTATTAAAGCAAGTTTATATCCGTCATCAATTATCTTCTGCATAGAGTATTTAACCATCTCAATACCATATTTTTCTATTAGGCTTTCTATTCTCCTTGAAGCAACTTTCATAGATGCAACCTGAGCCTCCATGTCGCCTAAAGTATGCTCAGGGAGCCTAGAGTTTTCTAAAATTATATCTATGACATCTCTATTCGGCTTTCCATCACGATATAGTCTTACACAAGGTAACTGTATACCTTCTTGATAGACTTCTGTAGAGTCTGAGGTCCAGCTTCCAAAATGCATTCCACCAACTTCGCTCCAATGACCTTTATTCAAGATCAATGAAAGCAGTTCATCTTTGTAGAAGACCGGCATTGCTAGGGTAACATCGTTTAAATGAGTGCCAGATTTGTATGGTACATTTAATACATAGACGTCTCCTGGAGATATTTCTCCACCCCATTTTTCAAGTACTTCCTTGGCAACGAAGTCTAATACTCCTGAGAATCCTGGAACACCGGGTGCTTGAGCAACTAACTCACCCTTTGAGTCAGTGATCCCTACCGAGTAGTCTAGTACTTCGTATATTACTGGGCTTTTAGCGGTTCTACCAAAAGCATAGAACATTTCTTCATTCGCAGTAATTAGACCGTTCTTAATAATCTCTAAAGTAAATAAATCTATCTTGCTCATCCCCTTCACCTCCTTAAGATACTTACATTGCCAAACTTATCTACTACAGCTTTCTGCGAGCTTAATACTAATACGGTAGACGTTGGGTCTTCAATTATAGCTGTACAGTCTATAGTGATATTAGGCGATAATTTCTGTTTATTGTAGACAGGCACTTCTAGATGTTTTCCATTGATGTATATTTCCCTCTCATGCATAAATGCATCATCTCTCGAGTATGTCTTATTATTAAGTTCTTTTAATTCGAATTTCTTAACTTTATATTCTCCGACTATGTGGAAGTTAACGATCTCCACTGGACTCGTTAATCTAAATGCATAAGCTCTTTCATGATATTCGTGGAATCTCTCAATAATCGTATTAATTCCAGAGCTATCTATATATCCATTCGGAATAGGTACTTTAACAGTATGTTCTTGACCATAATATCTCATATCGGCATATCTCAATGTTATGACATCTTTTATATTAAAGTCTTCTTCCTTGAAGATATTCAAGATTAAGGATCAATTGTATGATATATTGAAGTATAAAATGATAAGTGAAGGACGTAATCCATCTAAACAAGAACTCTATGAAGAAGCTTTGAAGATGCTCACTGATGTGAAGCTTCCAGATCCTGATAGAGTCTTGAACTCGTATCCCTTCCAGTTGAGCGGTGGGATGAGACAGAGAATCATGATAGCCATGGCTCTAACTTCCGCAGAAAAGCTTCTACTTGCAGATGAGCCTACAACAAATCTTGATGTAACAATCCAAGATCAGATACTAAAATTAATACATAACTTAGTAATTCAGAAGAATTTGAGTACGATCTTGGTCTCGCATGCATTGGGCATGGTTTATCAGATGACTGATAGAGCATATGTATTATATGCTGGGGATATAATGGAAGAAGCTCCGACGAAAGAACTCTTCGAGAATCCTAAGCACCCTTATACCCAGATATTGATCTCAAGTGCTCCAAGGCTTAGTTCAAAAGGTATAAGCGAGGGAATAAAAGGTAAATTACCAGATTATAGAGATCCACCTACTGGTTGTAGATTCGCTCCAAGATGCCCATATTTTATGAGTAAGTGTAATACTATTAAGCCTGAGCCAATAGAACTTAATAAAGAACATATAACTTGTTGTCATCTATACGATTGAGGGAGAGCATGCTGGACAATAATATTCTAAATGTTTTAAATTTGAGAAAGTACTTTACTACAAGAGAAGGGATCGTTAAAGCAGTAGATGGTGTTAGCTTTTCGATAAGATATGGTGAGACTTTAGCGTTAGTTGGTGAGTCTGGTTCAGGCAAGACTACTACAGGCCATGTAATAATGGGGTTCTATACACCTGATGAAGGTAATCTAGTCTATAAAGGTAGATACGACCTATCGATACCGATTAAGAAGAGACCTCTTGAATTAAAGAAAGATATACAAATAGTATTCCAAGATCCTGGAACATCTCTAAACTCTAAGCGGATGGTAAAGGATATAATTAGCTTACCATTGATGATACATAGAGTAGTTGATAAGAAGAAGATATACGAAAGAGTTTCAGAACTATTAGAATATGTAGGGTTAAGCGATGAGTACATGTTTAAATATCCTCATGAACTAGGAGGTGGAGAGAAACAACTAGTAGCCATTTCACGTGCATTAGCTTCAAATCCATCTTTCATAATACTTGATGAATCTACATCTGCACTAGACGTTTCTTCACAAGCAAAAGTGTTGAATACGTTGATAAAGATCCAGAAAGAGTTTGGATTAACGTATCTTCTAATCACTCACGATCTTGGTGTAGTTAGGAACATCTCTCATAGAGTTATGATAATGTATTTAGGCAAAGTGTATGAGGAAGCCCCTACAGAAGAATTCTTCAGATCTCCAATGCATCCATATACTCAGATGCTTCTATCTTCAATACCTACCCTCAGTAGTGAGGATGAGAAAATAAAGCCAACGGGGATAGAATCGATTGGAGAGATACCTAGCGCTGTGAAGCCTCCGAGTGGATGCAGATTCCATACGAGATGCCCATTTGCAAAATCTCTCTGTACTGAGAAAGATCCACCAGATGTTGAAGTTAGTGATAATCATATTGTAAGATGCTGGCTTTATGGATGACAAATGCTTGTTCTAGAGATTGGTACACACCACTATCCTATAGAGTATAATCATCTGGATTAAGAGACTTATCAAGACTGGTGAGATTAATACATCCTTCTTCTTTAACGATTACATTATCTTCTATCCTTACGCCGAATTTTCCCGGTAGATAGATCCCGGGCTCTACTGTGAAAGCCATACCCTCTTCTAGGCTTTGGGTATTTCCAATCTTAATGTATGGTGGTTCATGGACTTCAAGCCCGATCCCGTGTCCAGTCCTATGTATGAAGTATTCACCATATCCAGCTGATTCAATTATCCTACGTGCACACATATCGATCTCCTCAGCTCTAACTCCTTGCCTAATACTATTTAACGAGTTTTGTTGTGCATTCAAAACTATGTTGAATATTTCTAGATGTCTGCTTGATGGACGGCCACAGACTATTGTTCTCGTTATATCTGAGTAGTATCCTCCATATCTAACCCCTATATCTAAAACGACTATATCATCTTTCTCAATAATCTTGCTAGTAGGTTCTTGATGGGGTAATGCCGAGTTAATCCCACTCTGAACTAGTGCGAATGGAACATCATCTGCACCAAGCTCGAAAGCAGTATTCTTTATGAAAGCCATGAAACTCTTCTCAGAGATGCCCGGTCTCAACTCTTGAATAGCCTCTACCATTAGCCTATTGTTTATCTCAGCCGCCCTCTTCATATCATCAATCTCTTGAGAATCTTTAACAATCCTCAAAGAGTACATTAAGTCATCGATTATGGATATTTTAAGATTAGGCATCTTGTTGAGTAATGGATGGATGAATCTAAACGGAGTAACACCTTCAACACCTATGTTAACTAACCTATGCCTAGAGAATATTTCTTTAATTATGTTTAAAGGATCTTCAACATCACTATAACTTACTAGTTCAATATCTTCTAACCTGCAGTTCTCTTCAGCACGTCTCTCTTCCAACTTAGGAATTATTAGAAATATCCGGTCATGCCCTCTAAGTATTAGTAGCGAGATTAATCTCTCAAGCGAGATCCCACTATAACCTGATATATAGAGCATGTTAGGTTCAGATGTTAACATGATAGTATCTAGGTTTAAGCTCTCCATCAACCTTCTAACTTTATTTATTCTATGAAAAAACATCTTGCTTTATTCACCTTGGAGGAGATAGTACCCAAAGGATCTTGGCAGGCTTATCTTCAAGGTTGGTAACATAATGGGGTGTCCCCTTCTTATTGTATAAGAAGGAGCCTTCAGCTAGCTTGATAGATTCTTTATCTGTTCCAAAGATTACCTCTCCAGAGAGTATGTATGCAAACTCATCGTTTTCTCCGTGAACACTATATCCTTCTTTAGGCAACCTCACTCCTTGAGAGATCTCTAAGATCCCAATCTCTAAATGGTCAGTCTTAATAATAGTTATAGCATTATTTACAGCTCTACTCCAATACTTTTCATCTAAAAGATAAGATTCTGCCAAGAAGTCTCACAGTGTGATAAGATCTTAAATAGAATATAAACATATTGTAAAGAGGCAACATGAATAGCGAGGTCTAAATCTATCCTATGCCTCAACTAATACATTAATAGAGTTTACTTGTGAAGAAATAGAATTCAAAGATCTTCTGAGCATCTAAAACATTTTATAGCCTTAGAGACTTTTTAAAATCTAAAATATAGAGTAATACTTCTTCAAGAAAAGGGTAAAAATAAATATTGCAGAGTTCTATTGGATATTTGTCTTGAGCTATAAGAAGTTTGAGAGACCGAAGATTGTAGATCATAGGCATTGTAAGATCTGTGCAAGGGCTATACCTCCAGATGAGGAGTTCTGTTCTGATAAGTGTAAACAGGTTTTTGAAGATTATAGGAAGAAGGAGAAGAGGGGTCGACTACTATTCTACGTCGTTTATGGTATACTCATGGTAGCGCTGCTATTATTATTCGTATTAAGACCTATGGTATCATCCTAGTAAGGCCTATTCTTTAAGCCGAGCAAGTATGCAAGAAAGTTTGTTGAAACATGTAGAATGAATGTAATAATTAACAATGCTGAGAATACGTCAGGCCTCATCCAACGGGGTAGACCATATAATAGAGATGCAAGTATTAGTGAGAATATTAGAAATCCAAGCTGATCGAGTATGGGTAGAGACCTACCTCTTTCTATACCTATCCTCCTCTTAACAAAAGATCCAAAGATATCTCCAACCATAGCTCCAATAGCCAGTATGAGTGGTTCAAGAATACTACGGAAAAGGTTTAACGTATAGCTAATGATAAGACCTATAGTTGCTCCAGCCGCTATTCCAGCTATCATTCCTTCAATAGTTTTTCCATCTCCTAGAATTCTCCTACCATTCCATGCTCTTAAACCCATGTCTAGTGGAGTAGATCTGCCGATAAGTTTCACAGCTACGACCGGAGTAGCATTGGCAAAATATGCTGGGAGAACGTAGATTATCGCCTCTAAAAGGTACTCAACGAATCCATCCAACCCTTAGATAGGTTGAACATTCTATAATATAGTAATTTGCATTATTCTAGAAGTATGTAGAATATAGAAATCAAGATAAAGTTTTTAATAACGTAATCTTATCGGGTCTATCTTCTAGGAGAAGCTTATCTATAAGTATGCTTATATCTTATAGAGGCGAGATTTATGGTTTACGAGTTAAGAGATTATGAGGTTAGGTTTATCAATAGAGCTAGAGTGATGAGGTTTTCATCTATAACTAAAGAAGGTTATCCACATGTTGTACCTCTATGTCATGTATATTCTGATGGATGCATATATGCAGTAACAGACTATGGAACTAAGAAGATTGAGAACATAAAGCATAATGATAGAGTAGCAGTAGTAATAGATGAATACGGTGAGCCCTGGGGGAAGAATAAAGGAGTAATGATTCAGGGAAAAGCAGAGATACTAGAGAGAGGAGAAGAGTTTAGAAAAGTTGCCAAAATCTTAACGATGAAGTTCCCATATTATAAGAGAGAACCTTACGGTCCTATAGAAGAAGGTGATGCTCCGATAATTAAAATAATCCCTGAGAAGGCTGTTAGCTGGGGTCTAAAACCTAGACATAAAAAATAGAGATTCTCACCGTATCTAATCAGATAATATAAGCTAAATAATTTTATTTGATTAGTGGATAAGATTTATCCTTATGGAGTCCTAAAATTTTTGAGATGTGGCGTTTATTTAAGAAGAAGAATGAAGTTAAGGTCGTTCAACCATTATCCAAGAGGCTTGAAGAGGCTGTCGGAAGACTTGAAGTAGTTAAGAGTAGACTTAGCAATAGGGTAAGAGTACTTGAATCTAGAAGCAAGGAGCTTTTTGAAGCTATTGTAAAAGCACAAGTGGATCGAGATAATGAGAGAGCGGTAATGTATGCTAATGAACTGGCAGAGTTGAGGAAGATGCTTAGAAAGGCTATCCATAGTGAACTATCGCTTGAAGGTGTAATCCATAGAATACAGACAGCCAAAGACTTTGATGAGATTGTAGATGTACTAACTCCCTTGAGAGAAGTGTTAATACAGGTAGGTAGAGATATTAGAGGGGTGGCACCAGAACTATCCGGTAACTTAAATAGCATAATGGATGTATTCGATGAGGTAACGGTAAATCTTGGAACATTCAATGAAATCAGCGGGGTGAGATCTTCAACTGATGATGAAGCAGAAAAGATATTAGCTGAAGCTAGTGCTATCGCTGCTGAAAGAGCGAAATCTAGGTTGAGCGAAGTCGAGATCTAGGAAAACTAAACTTCATAGATCTTCTTACGTGCCAATCTATCAACGATCTCCAAGGGTTCAGGATACCGATTTCCCAACAATCTGATTATCTTAGGAACATCCTCTAATCTAATCTTGTATCCGGGGCTTACATAGAATTTCTTATCTTCTTTGAACCAGTAACCTAAGACCTCACCATCTAAGTATATTGGACCTGTTACACCGGCTCCGCCCTCTCTCCCTACCAGCAGCTTCTTGGCCACACCCAGTACAGGCCTATCCAGTATGAATCCAACTATTACTGCTAGTCCTGCCCTCCTTGGATGGAGTATGCCATGCCCATCTACTAAGAGAAGATCCCATGTGGAAACAATCTTCTCTACAACTTCTAGTATCGCTGGAGCCTCTCTAATATATAAGAGACCTGGAATGTATGGATATGTAGGCTTAGAGATTACGTATGATTCTTCAACCACTTCTTTTCCTTCAATATCCCAAACTACTCCCACGGTTACCATCTGATCATTATCTCCATAAGCTGAGTCAACCGCTAATACTTTCTTCAGCTCAGTTACCTCTAACACACCATATTGAGATAGACTACGTGATATCGCAGATTGTAGCTTCTCAAAGAATCTGTTAAGGTGTGGAGAAGGCTCCATAAAGATTCTTCTCCACATCTACCCTTATTAGTGAATTAAAAACTTGACTACGGAAAAATTATTAGAAGTAGATAGATATTGTTTTTTAGCTGGTTAAATCATGTCTAGATGGATTGTACAAGATAGAGTTCGATAAACTGGATAGATGGATAGCTGATAATAAGATTACGAGAGCGTTGGTTCAGGTACCACTAGGCCTACGTCCACTGATTCCTAACCTAGTGAGACATCTAAGATCTCGTAACGTTGAAGCATTTATTTCTATTAATAGGTGTTGGGGAGCGTGCGATCTTGCATATTCTGAGGCAAAAACAGTAGCGGCCAATGGAATAATACATGTAGGTCATGCAAAGATGTTAATGCATGAAGAGATCCCTACCATCTACCTAGAATGCAGAATATCCAATCCAGACCTGTTAATTAGATTAGTTGACAAGATTGCTGAAACTATCGGAGAGGAGAAGAGAGTAGGTATAGGTATAACGGTCCAATGGCTAGACTTTATAGATTTATTTGCTGAAAAGTTGAAAGAAAGGGAGATCGTTCCCATGATTGGAGATAGAGGACCTAGAACACCTTATAGAGGGCTAGTTGTTGGATGTGATTATAGTTGCTTATGGAGTATAATAGATAAGATTGATTGCTCACTAATTGTTGGGAGCGTTTTCCATGGTCTTGGAGCAGCTGTAACTACTCCTAAACCTGTCTATGTGGTAGATCCAGAATTGGGAAGATTGAGAAGAATGGATTCAGAGGCTGAGAGTCTTTTAACATGTAGATATGCTTGGATAGAAGTATTCAAGAATGCGAGGAGGATTGGAGTATTGATAAGTACAAAGATTGGGCAGAAGAGAATTGGGACTGCTCTAAGATTGAAGAAGGTATTAGAAGACCGAGGGAAAGAGGTTGACCTTTTAACGGTAGACGAACTAAGAGAAGAACATCTAGACAATCTACCTTATGATGGATACGTGAATACTGCATGTCCAAGGCTCTCGATAGAGGATCAGAAGAAGTTTCGGGTCCCCCTACTCCTACCATCCGAGGTATTAATATCCATTGGAAAACTTAGATGGGAGAATACAATTTATTCTACCAAGTACTTAATAGTCTAGCGGAGAAGGAGATGGTATACGTAGAAGATGGAGGATTTGTTACTCCAGGTCAGCCAATCTGTGTAGCAGAAGAGTTTTCTCCAGGAGAAAATACGAAAATACTTAAAGATAGTTTAATCATTTCAGTTAAAGCTGGATTCGTTAATTATGATAAGAATAATAGAATTGTAAATATTAAACCTGTTAAAACTGTTGAAGAGCTTGTTATCCGAGATAGAGTGTTGGTTGAGGTCAGAGAGGTACAGGAGAAGATAGCCATCGTAGAGATCATGGCCGCTAATAATAAGCCTTTAAAACATAAGCGGACTGCTATAATACTTCCAAACCCTAAGATGAAGAATGAGATCGGAGAATACGTAGGTGTAGGAGACCTGGTGCTGGCCGAGGTAGTAACATTACTCGCTGGAGTAATTGGATTGAGTATTTGGAAAGATGGTCTAGGAGCAGTATTATCCATCTGTAGAAAGTGTGGTGGATTATTAGTAAAGGAAGATAAGATCCTTGTATGTGAAAGATGTAAAAATAAAGAAAAACGTAAAATCGTACCTCAATACGGTAATCTTACAAGGTTAGGCTATATGGTGAGATGACTGAGAATGGAGTTAAAGATCATAGCTAAGAGAGATGATTTTATAGAGTTGGAAGTGGTAGGGGAAGATCCTTCTATACTTGATTCACTGGCAGAGATTCTTCAAGGAATAGATGGGGTTGAGTATGCAGGAGCAGTTATAGAGCATCCATTAACTATGAAGAATATACTAAGAGTAAAAACAAATATAGAAAAGATAAATGCTAAAGATGCATTGATTAAAGCTGTTGATGAACTATTAAACTTTGTAAATATGATTTACGAAAAAATAAACCAGATATAATCATGAAAATAAACCGTCAGATTAATTAGCTAGTATATCTAGTATTAGTGAATGGTTGAGAGCATGGAGTTCTGCCCAAGATGCAACATGGTGATGATACTAAAGAAGAAGTCGGACAATTCTATATTCTTCTGTCCAAAATGTGGATACGAGAAGAAAGTAGAAGAATTAGTTGTTGTAAACGTGGTTAAGAAGCGTTCCAAGCCAAGCTTAGTGTTAATTGAGGAAGAGGGGGAAAAGGTCTTACCGACTACCACAGATGTCGTATGCCCCAATTGCGGTAACAAAGAAGCATTCTGGTGGTCTATCCAGACGAGATCGGCGGATGAGCCTATGACACTATTCTTTAGATGTACAAAGTGTAATCACACTTGGAGAGAATATGGATGAATCTACTCTTGTAGTAGGAAAGATTTTTTACATCCAGGCTTTAGATCGAGTTTTAAAAGTCTCTCTTCACTCCCTAAAACAGAGAATAATCCAGCTATCTCTACTCCTTTCTCTTCTAATACTCTAACTAACTTATTGAAGAACTCTTCTTCAGGAATTATAGATGAGATCATAAGTACTTCTTCTTTCTTCTTAACCTTATTGAAGAAGATCCAGTAGGAGTCTGGCCATACGTATCTAGATTTATTTTGAGAGAGGATGAAGAATCCTCCATCATCCACCGATAATGGTTCTCTAGAGACTATATAGAAGTGGCGGGATGTAGTAGTAGATAGATAGCTTGTTAGAGGCATACTTAGTAAATCTAGAGACATGAATGAGGTTATCTTCATCCCTGCAAACTCATTTATAGCATGCGCTCCCATGATCTTAATCATGTTAGGATTAAACATTATACGGGGTAGATCGATCGTACCATCATCTCTGATAAATTGAGAAATGAGAGAAGAGAGATTTACGTTAAGAATAAGATCTCTAAGGAGTTTTCGAGCTTTACTACCTTTAGGGGTTGTTCTACCAGTTAGATATCTAGTAAGAGTGGAGACGGGTATTCCAGTTAAACTTGAAAGCTTTCTATAATTGTAATTAGCTTTAAGAACTTTGAGTAGATCTACAGAAATATTACTAATTACATCATTAAATTGAAATATATTCTTTTCAGAAGATTTAGGATTAACCATGACTGATAACAAAATATAGTTCGTTCACTAAATAAACATTACATCTCGAAGACTTCCAAAATCATACCGAGAATATTATCGAGAAATTTATTTAAAGTAACATTAAAAATGGATCAAAAAAGTTTAAAGACATTAATTAAAAAACTATTTGGTCAGAGTGAAAATATATTGAAACCATGTACTATGATAAAAATAAATACATTCATAAATATTATATGTGGGCCCGGGGGGACTTGAACCCCCGACCTCCGGCTTTCTCCAAATCTTTCCGTGATACCGAAGGCCGACGCCATATCCATTCTAGGCCACGGGCCCATCATGGATATTTTGTTCAACTGCTTAATATCGGTTGCTTGTAGTTTTTAAAAATTAAAATATTTCTAGTATATATTAATGAGAAAGGTAAATAGTGATGTCTTTAGCCGATGATCTGAGACTTAATTTTGATGAGGTTACTGATAAGATACTCACATTTATTCAAGATGTTGTTCGTGGGAGAGACGTTATAATAGGGTTGAGCGGTGGGCTGGATAGTAGTGTGGTTGCAGCTCTTCTTGTCAAAGCTCTGAATGCGGAGAAAGTTCACGGATTGATTATGCCTACTTATTTTACTCCAAGTGAAGATGTTGAAGATGCTAAATGGTTAGCAGAACATCTTAAAATAGACTATAAGCTTATAAGAATAGATAACATAGTGAATAGTTATGCAGAATCGATAGGATTGGACTTGGAAGACCCTAGATACAAGATGCCTTTCGGAAATCTTAGAGCAAGGGTTAGGATGACCTTACTATATTTCTATGCCAATATGATTAATGGGCTGGTAGCTGGAACAGGAGATAAAAGTGAGATCTTAATCGGATATTATACTAAGTATGGAGATGGAGGGGTAGATTTCTTACCGATCGCACATCTATATAAAACCCAACTACGTGAGCTTGGAGCATATCTTGGCTTGCCTAAACGGATATATTCTAAACCTTCAGCTCCTAGACTGTACCCAGGACATGTAGCGACAGATGAACTTCCAGTAGATTACAGCAAGCTCGATCTACTCCTCTATAATATCTTTGATAGAGGTCTAGGAATAGTAGAAGCATCTGAAAAAGCTGGGCTACCTATAGATATAGCCAAATGGGTTTGTAAAGCATTTCATTCAAATGAGCATAAGAGGAAGATGCCTCCATCACTATTAGAGATTAAACATGTTCCCCCGTTAATTTAGATAGAGTACTTTAGAGGGCTAGATCACTTTTTACATTATTCTTTAAAGTCTTCAATTCTATAATCGTTTGATAATCTTTCTCAGATACTCTTATTACGCTACCTCTAAACGGAGCTCTCTGACTCCTCCTACCACTTAAGATCGATATCTTATTCATTAATTTTTCAAGGGGTATAGACTTGTCCCATATTTCTGCTTCGGAAAAGTCAACAGCGTAATCGAAGGCCTCTGATGGGATGCCGAGTACGTGAAAACGTTGCTCAGGGGTTATCGGATGAGGCTCTGTACTCACTACACCTCTACCCATGAAGCCCTTCTCATCTCTACTCGTGACATAAAATATCACGAGATCTCCCGGCTTAATTTTTTTAACGTTACGGCTACGAGAATTGAGAGACCAGAACTTGTTTTTAACCCTATCGATTAAGACTTCTTTTGCAGGTATGATCCTACCCATGTGTACATGATCTTTAACTAAGAATATCCAGTATGATACCATAATTCTAAAGAATAACATAGTTGTCTATAAACGTTACTTTGGGATGGATTCGAATCATCATCTCTCTTAGATAAAGAATCGCTCAAAAATTATTTATATATTATATTATCCTCGAAGAAGATTCTGTAAGGAACGTATCTACTTGTGTGGTAAAGAGCGTATCCTTCTGTCAACCCAGATTTATAGAATTCTCTTGCTTCGATAGATATCTGAGTAGCAGGTGTAGTCCATCCATCTACAAAATCGAATAGATATAGACTAAATAGAAGCTTCTTCGCATCATCTTCATCTAGATAAGATAATATGTCTTGAATATATTTCTTATAATCTGTTAAGGTAACATTGTCTGTTCTAGCATAGTATATTGTGTATACCCATGGAGCGGTCTTTAAGATAACGTAATCGGAAGACTTTATGAGCTCTACAATTTTTCTCGGCTCACAGATAGCCTCAGAACTCTCCACGAATAATGGTTTATCTATCCTCTTTTTAATCTCATGGATTAGCGGTAGAATATGAGATGGATCTTTAGCCTTTTCCCAATGACTCCAACCCATTAGATATACACCATCAAAGCCCATATCTCTCACTATTCTCTCGATCTGATGAGCGAAGTACTCTGAGTATGGATATATGTTAGAATCATCGATCTGGATAGTATTATTAAATAAGAGTACCCCTTCCTCTCCTATTACTTCAGGATGATTCTTCACCCAATTTATATGATATCCCTGTATACCATAATGAGGTTTAATCTCTTCAATTCTCAAATAGACCCCAAGCAATACTTTTACATTTCTAGAGCGAAGTTCTCTTATTAACCAGATTATATCGCTTGTTGTCCATTTATTTGAGCCGGTACGGAATCTAGCATACTCAGTTACATCTCTAGTAAAGTTGAGACCATTATAAGTATTTACAAAATCTGGAGACCATGATAAGACTACATAGTTTACATCGTAATGTTTTAGATAGGATTCTACACTTGTTTTACTTCTAGGTATAAATGCTGAGTCAACGCTTTCCGGAATGCCTATCCGGATATTTGTCGTCGGGACAGACACTCCATGTGGGGATGAGAATAGGGAGAAGGAGAGTAGGAAGGCTAAAATTATTCCTACCATACCCCACCTACCAGTAATAACCTTGGATTCGACTCTGCTCAAACCGAGAACTTCAAGGGTTAATCTGACGATAAGTATTCCACCCGCTATCGAGCTGAGGATCAGTGTTATCGCCCCGAAACCATAATCATACGTGTCTGGCGTATAGATTTTGCCAACATATTCTAGGCTATAGTTGTATAATATGGTTGATGATGAAATTAGCCATATGACGCCTACCAGCATGATTGATATAAACTTGTATACTATTCTCCGATTCTCAAAGAATCTATCGTATAGTAAGATTAGAGGTATGAAGATTAAAGTATACTGTATGTTCACTTTCGGTGAAGTGGCTAGAAAGGTTAAGACAGCTGCTCCACATATCTTGATATATTCATGAACACCATTCTGAAACCTCTTGTACAGCATAATAATTACTATACCGTATACGGTAAATGGTATAAACCAGAAGATTGAAGGATTGATTATTGCAGATAGTGCGACCCAGTAGGTGAAAGATCCGACACTCTCAGCATGTTGAAATATGTGATCAAAGTAGTTGATAGGGGTGCTCAAGAATGGTAGAGAAATCAATAAAAAGATGAGTAAAGGCATCATGAATAGTTTCGTTAAGATGTCTCTCATCCCTATTCTCCTAGACTTTAAAAGATATATTATCGTGGGCGGGATGATTAAGACTGGTAGAAATTTAATCGATACACCTATCCCTATCAAGACTCCCGCCCTCATATACTTCCCATTAAGTACTGATGATAGTGCGGTCAGCATGAATAGGACTGAGATAGAATCGAACATTCCCCAGATAGATGAGATAAAGAAAGTGATTGGGTTGAAAAGCCAGATAGATGATATAATTAATGCTTTTCTATCTTCATATCCTAATCTTAAAGCGATCATGTAAATTACTAACCCTACAAGAATATCTGAGATAATTATTGGGAGCTTTATTAAGAAGACTGTAAGATACAAGTTTTCTAGAAGATTATTGACCATTGCCGGGATGATCAGCCAGTATAGCCATGTTGGTGGATATGCATAGAAACCCCAAGGATAGTCAGCAGGATTCTCTAACGTATAGATGTTTATATTTGATAAAGCTAGTTCACCAGATCTTAGCCAGATATACATATCCCATGGATGACCGAGAAATGGAGATATCAAGAGACGGGGCAAAATTGCTACTAGAAGGATCATGATAAATCTATGCTTCATCAATTCAAATCTACTATGAAACTAGGTTGAACTTAACTATATATAATCTTTATGAATAGAATAGCTGTATGGATGATCTACCCCATTATTATCTCAAGAGAAGGACGACACTATTCAATGTTGGAGAAGATTATGAGAGGGCAGAGTATATTGTCTTCGGAGTACCCTTCGACTCGACTGTCAGCTTCCTCCCAGGATGTAGGTTCGGGCCACATGCTGTAAGATTATTCTCAGAGAATATAGGTTCGCCGAGTTTAGAGAGAGCATATTCAAAGATAGCGGATGTAGGAGACCTTATTCCAACAATTGATGTTAAATGGATGTTAAGGAGAACTTTCAGAATCGTCAGAAGGATATCTTCTAGGAATAAGAAGCCAATTATAATAGGTGGAGAACATACTTTAACTCTAGCCTCATTGAAAGCTATAGCTAAACACTATGATCCAACTATCATAATATTCGATGCTCATCTCGACCTACTAGATGAATATCTAGATTCGAGGATAAATCATGCAACTTGGCTTAGAAGATTTTTAGAGGAGGAGAAGAGAAGAGTTGTAGTGATCGGATGTAGAGACTTCTTAGAAGAAGAGATCAGGTATGGAGAAGAGAATCTTGAGATGATAATCTTATCGGATAGTATTAGTAGATCGCTTGATGTAGAGTTGGATAGATTTAGAGGCCTATTGAAGAATTCTAAGAATGTTTATATCAGTATCGATGTTGACGTGTTGGATGTTGGGAGTAGATTAGGGGTATCCAATCCTTCACCTGGAGGGATAACATTACATCAGATTGTTGAATTCTTAAAGATGGCTTCCGAAAAGAATGTGGTAGGGATGGATGTTGTCGAGGTCAACCCGTTGATAGATATGGGTGTCTCAGCATCTTATGCATCCTACCTTATAGCTTACATACTCTCATCACATAAGAGCAATCCTATTCATTGATGTTTAAAGCTGTAGATATACATGTAAGACCTTTATCAAGAGAGAATAAGATATAGTTTTCTATAAGATTTTAACTCTCTAAGAATCTTGGCAAAATTATCTTAGGATTCCCAAGACCTCTTCTACAATTTTGTATGGGATTTTATCTCTATTATGTTCTGTGACTGTTATCAATCTTCCACCTGCAGATCTTTTGACTTCATGGACAAGTGGATGGGATGCTCTATAATGTACCGTTACGACCGTTGGAACTTGATGGGATAATACCCTCTTGACAGCAACGATGAATTTATCACTTAAAAGCTCCATTGGACCAACTTCATCGATTATTAAGAATTCTGAATTGTCGATGCCTTCTATTATCCCTCTCACCCCGACTTCTTCTAGAACCTTCATGTCTACACCGTATCTCCCAATCCGATGTATACTCTTGATATCTACATGGGCCATAATACCTTTCTCTCCAGTAGCGATCCTAGTAACTGTAAAACCTAGACGATCACCGGAAACCTTGATCTCTTCTGTAAACATTCCATCAACTTTGACCTTGGCTGATTCTAGTAATTCTTTAATCTTTATAACGGCCGTTGTCTTGCCCGACCTTGGAGGTCCGGTCAAGGCATATAGAAGCTTCATGATAGATCACTCGAATATTCTTCTAATGTTGTCTGAGCTACCCTACTAATAGTTTTCCAACTCCATCTAATCAATTCTACAGCCTCACTTCTAGATGACATTACTTTTCTAATGAACTCTCTAGTCTTATGGTCATGTGGATATCCAGAGCCGAAGTCACCGAATCTTTCCTTAAGCTTCTCAATCTCTCTATCTCTATTAATTTTAGCGATTATCGAGGCTGCAGCTGTTACTGGATAATTCTTATCGGCCTTGACTTCTACTATGACCCTACAACGATATCTCACCATCTTATCAATGATAGATCTAAATGCTTCTACATTTTTTGAGGGTGAATCGATATAAACTATATCCGGTTTAAGATAATCTATTATATCTGCAAATATTCTTGCTTCGAGATTGTTTATTCCTCTTCCTCCACTCCTTCTTGTCTCAGAGTCCACCTCTCTAGCACTTAGATTTATGACCTTGAGTGCCTTAGCGATCTTTACGATCTCCTCGTAGAGTGATTCTCTATCCACTGGTCTAAGTTCTTTAGAATCTCTTACATTGATTTCGGTAAGTTTTTCTATGTCTTCTTCAGATACTGAGACCCCTGCTATAACCATCGGACCTATCACAGATCCTCTTCCAGCCTCATCTAAACCAGCTATCAAGTCTAAACATTTAATAGAGAACCCAAATTTTTGTATTACGTAAGATGTCAGACTATTAAGATTTATAGCAGACACAGGGATCTCAGCGTATTTCTAAGAATACTTATACGAATGTTCGAGAATAATAGAGATCACCTTCTCCAATCGGCAATTTGGAATACAGCATCAGCTTTTTCGCATATATTGATGATTAGGAGAATGATTTATTTTAAGAAGAAAAATGTATACTGTAGTTGATGATAACAATAAGTTGGTGATAACAATAATATAGTATAGCTCAGATATATCTGTGCAGACAATATCTCTCCCACTTCTCAGAGTATAATATCTTAAAGGATCGTAATAGAAAATTCTTATAAATCGGATGTACATGGAAGATATGTAGAAAATGCCGAGACGCATTATTATTAAGTCTAGAGAAGTGGAAGAAGAGAAGGAGACTCCAAAGATAGAACCTATAAAAGAAGAGAAGGATCAGGATGAGAAGATGGTTAAAACAGTTGAAGAAGATGTATTTTCGATAAAGACTTTAACGATAGAAGAAGATAGAGAGATAAGTGAGGCCGAAATAGATGCTGAAACATCTTACGATGCATTAAAGAAGAAGATAGAAGAGATAAAGACTAGAGAGAAGGTGACGCAGCAAAAGTTTAGAGACCAACCTGATATGAGTATAGCTATACTTAAGAAGATACTTCAGAAATGGGATGCTTTAAGAGAGGAGGTTAGGAGAAACATATCTGAAGAGATTGATAGGTATAGGAGGCTTAGAGCTCTATATGAATCAAAATTCTCAAGGATTGAAGAAGAGTTATACTTTAATCAGATAGAGCTAGACACGCTTAGACAGTTGGAGGAGCAAGGTGAGCCTATATCGGTCTCGAAGAAAGAAGAACTGGAGAAGATGATCCCTGAATTAGTAAAAGAATTGACTAATACGGATAGTAAGATAAAAGAGATAGATTCAAAGATGGAACATCTTAAGAACATGCTCAACAACATTTATGATGCTACATCGTATAAAGATCTATCGATAAAATTATTTGATGAGATGGTTAGTATGGTTGAGGGGAGGCTTGGAGATGAAGCCGTACCAAAATTGAGGGCGCAGGTGGATAGTATAGCTCAGCGGGAGGGTATTCCGAGAGAGTATGCAACTATATATGTATGGAAGAAGTTGAAGAAGGCTTAGAAATATAAAGTAGTGTATAGATAAAACTTCCATGAGCTTGATAGGGTTTAGCACTAAATACTATAACTTTTGTACTAAGATGTTTGGATGCAAAGAACTCTGTTAAAGGTTGTTTATTATTATAGATTTATCAGAGGGCTGGCCTGAACTTGTAGCCATACGCTATTATCTTATCTGAATCATCTTCTCTTATCCTTCTAAAAGTTGCCTCAACCTTCATCCCAACCTTAAGCTCTTCAGGATAACAGTCCGTCATCTGTCCGAGTATCCTAGTTCCATCATCTAGCTCTATGAAGCCGATTATGTATGGAGACTGTTCTTCAAATCCTGATGGAGGGCTTCTAACCACGGTATAGGCTAATAATTTGCCGGTCTCTGGAAGGGTTATTTCACCGAATTCTCTCGATCTACATCTACGGCATACCAAGGGTTTAAAGAAGTGAACCTCTCCACAATGAGTACATCTCCAAGCATTAAGCCTATACCTAAAATCTTTATGTCTCCAGTATCTTGGAATCTTTATCCTAAACATCTCTTTAAACCTCTCTTAAAACCGATGTAAAGGCTGTTGAAGCTATCCCTCCTAGAGATTGGGCGAGACCTGCCTTGACAGAGTCTAACTGATTCTTTCCAGCTCTATGAGTTAGCTGTAGATGTATCTCCGCTATCTGATATAATCCCGTAGCTCCAGCTGGATGGCCTCGTGCCTTCAATCCACCGAAAGTGTTACATGGGATGCTTCCGGAAAGATTCAACTCTCCCTTCTCTAGAAGTCTCCATCCTCCACCCCTCTCAGCTAATCCTATCGATTCTAGAGAGAGTATGGCCATTATAGATGTTGCATCAAATATCTCTAAAGTTCTTATATCTTTTCTATCGAGCCCTGCTCTACTCAATGCTTTATAAGTAGATAGATGAACGGATGGAAACCATAGAGGATCTTCTCTTTGAAGAGGTGTTAGATAGTCTGTGGCCGACTCTATTATTAGCTCAGTCTTAGGTGAGTCCAATTTTCTAGCAGTTTCTTCATTGACTAGAACGATGGCTGCGGCACCATCCGCTATGGCCGTAGTCTCAAATCTCCTCAAAGGCTCGGCTACATATGGTGAACTCAAGACTGTTTCAAGCTTTATCCTGAACGGATACTGGGCATGTGGAGCATTTACTGCATGTTCATGGCATAAGACTGGAAAGAGGGCTATCTTCTCTTGATCCACCCCGTACCTATTCATGTAGAGGCTGTATAGGAGCGCATTGATCGAGTAGAAGGTTGCACCTATGAAGCCCGTATACTCTTGCCTCTCACCAACCATCATAGCCGCTGAGACTTCTTCAGACATGCCATCCGACATCTTATCTACGCCGACTACGAGGACGGCATTAGCTCTAGATGCCTCGATCTCTCTTGCCCCTATATAGGCTGCTGCCGACCCGGATGCAGAGGCTGCCTCAACACCCATGGCAGGGATACCTGATAGACCGAGTTCTTCAGCTAAAAGTGCTCCTAGATGGCTCTGTTCTTGGAGTATCTGGGATAGCATGCTTCCAACGTATATTGAGTCTACACTACTTATTCCTGCATCATCTATGGCTTTTAGAGATGCTTCAGTCATGAGGTATTCTAGTGATGCTCTCCAGTGCTCATCGACCTTAGTCAACCCTACCCCAGCAACATATACCCTACGCATATCCCATTCACTCTACATTATTATCTTACGTCTATTCCTTGCATAGGTGATATAGTCTATGTGTACCTTCCTTTCTATAAATCTATCTAGTGTTGGTGCTAAGCCTCTCTTAGACTCTATCCCATCTAGAACCCGGATCATGTATGAGTCGCTCCCAGCACCTGAGCCGAAGCTGGCCAAGAGGATCCTCTCTCCAGGCTTTGCCTGATCTAGGACTTTAACGAGCCCTAGGAGGCTACATGCTGCATAAGTATTTCCAATATATCCTGCGACCATTCCTGTCTTTACCTTCTCAAAGTCTATTCCGAGTAGTTTTGCTACTGCGAATGGGAATCTAACATTTGGTTGATGGAAGACTACGTAGTCTACATCGTTGAGGCTGTATCCATCGTTGTCGAGAAGAGTTTTAACAGAGTTTACTATATGGTGGAAGTAGGCTGGATCTCCAGTAAACCTAGCAGTGTGTCTAGGGTAACGTTCATACTCTCTCCTCCAGAAGTCGGGGGTATCTGTAACATAAGATGACCAAGCCTCTATCTCTGCCACCCCATCATTCTCATCTCTACCTATCACGAATGCTGCCGCACCGCTTGCAGCTGTAAATTCGAGAGCATCTCTAGGTCTTCCTTGAGCGGTATCCGACCCTATAGCTAGACCATAATCTATCCTCTTGGACTCGACTAGGCTTGAGATAAATTGGAGAGCCTCTGTACCTGCTTTACATGCAAACTCAAAATCTGCTGCTGTAACTTTTTGGCTTATCCCTAATGCTTCAGCAACTATGGTGCCACATGGCTTAACTGCATATGGTTTAGACTCTGTGCCGACGTGGACTGCTCCAATCCTGCTTGGAGATACCCTTGCTCTCTTTAAAGCTATCCTTGCAGCTTCTACAGCCATTGTAACCGTATCTTCATCTAATCCTGCAACTGCCTTCTCTTCTACGGGAAGCCCTGTCCTATCCTCTCCCCATACGCGAGCTATCTCTTCAGCCTTTATCCTATATCTTGGAACATATCCACCATAACCTACAATTACGACGGAGTTCATCTTTACCATATAAGTCTCTAGACATTAGCAGATCAACCATGTTATAAGAATTTACTGTGAAAGCATCCGACAGTAAGCGTTGAATCTGCTAAAACCATAATAAGTCTTGTAGCAGATTCTTATTCCAAAATCTATATGAATATTTCTAAGAACTTGTTTTAGGAGGTTTAGATATATGGTTATAGAGTTGAAGGCTGTGAATTTAATAGATTCTTTAAATAGTTTCTCAGATCTGCATAATATTCATCGATTCTACATTTTTGAGGATTATGTGAGATTGGAAACCCTAATCTCTCTGCTTCATCTGCTATCCTCCTACTGATAGCTGAAAATGAGACATTCTTAAGATGTTGAAGCCGTCCATCCTCTAAAAGTATACGTAATATTTGGAGGGATGTCAAGATTACTAGGAATCTTTTCGATGGTTTAGATTTGACAAGCTTAACGATATTATCAACCCTATCAATCAGTTTGTTAATACTATAAAGTTTAAATATATAATTATGGTTGAAGAAGCTTCTCACAAATTCTTCTAGAGATGGATTTACATGCATTGAACAGTATAATGTTATTGAAGTATTGTTAGGGACTCCTTTAAGAAATTCTATCAACCCATTTGAAGAATGCTCCGATGGAACATCAACATTCTCTACACCGAGAGAGTTTAGTAGTGAGGCCGTGCCGGGGCCTATCGCCACCGATCTTACTTTTGCCCATCTCCATGCTCTAGGAATTAGTTCTCGAACGATCCTTACAGCGGTTTTACTTGTAAATATACTGAGGTCGATACTAGACTCGGATGAAAACTTTTCATAGGCTTCTCCAACCGCTCCATAATCTACCTTAACATCGATTATTGGGATCATCTTGATGTCGACCGATAGATCCTCTATATTAGCCTTGATATTTCTCGAAGTCTTTCTTGTCCCTGGAAGTATGACCACTATCTCTCTAACCATTCCGATCTCCTATTCTAGATCGGTATAAGGTCTAATCAATTAACCTCCTCCATTCTTTAATTATCTTATCTCCACCTTCTCTAAGATATGACTCGACCACTTTTAATGATGCTTTCTCTATATCTTCACCTTCTATGAACTCTTTAACCATTATTTTCTTCATGTAATCTATTGATACTGTTGAGATCGTTACTTCCACTCCATTATTCTCTGCTCTAGCATATACGCCTATAGGAGTCTTACATCCTACCTTGAGTAGAGAGATTATCCTCCGCTCGATAGAGGTCTCGATCCAGCTCTTCTCATCATTTATAGAGCTCAGTATCTCTATCAATCTACTATCATCTGCTCTTGCTACGACAGCCAATGCTCCTTGACCTGCTGGAGGTGTAAAATCTTCAATGCTCAACCTCTCGTAGTCCACTCTCTCTCCAAGCCTTATTAATCCAGCCTCAGCCAATATTAGAGCTTCAAATAATCCATCATACATTTTCTTCAGCCTAGTATCAACATTGCCTCTCACATTGACTACTTCTAGATCTCTTCTCAAGTATTTTGTGAAGGCCTCTCTTCTCAAACTACTCGTTCCAACTCTACTTTTACTAGGTAGCTTGAGAATCTCCGATCCTATTCTTGAGATGAAGACGTCGTATGGGCTAAGCCTCCTAGGCACTGCCACAATCTTCACATCTTCCAGAGTCTCTGTAGGATAATCTTTAAGACTATGAACCGCAAAATCTATCTCTCGCCTTACTAGTGCTTGATCAATCTCCTTCTCGAAGATACCTTTCTTCTGAATCCTGTATAATGGAGTCTCAAGATCTATGTCTCCCGTAGTTTTAATTACCTTGATCTCGAAATCTATCTCTCTATACTTCTCTTTTAAGCTGTCGATGACTTCACGTGTCTGTATTATTGAGAGTTTGCTACCTCTTGTCCCTACAGTCAGCTTCATTCCTTTAACCTTAAAAGAGAATCCTTGATAGAGTAGATTGTTCTCTCGATATCTTCATCTGTGTGAGCTGTTGATAAGAAGCATGTCTCATACTGGCTTGGAGGAATAAATACTCCTCTCTTTAGTAGATTATGGAAATATATTTTGAACCTATTGACATCTGATGTCTTCACATCTTCATAATTGGAGATCTCTCTAGATGTGAAGAAGATCTGGAACATCGATTCAAGATTTACAATATTTATGTTTAGCTTCTCATCCTCTACTAGTTTCCTAACCTCTCTACAAAGCCGCTCAACCTTCATCTTCATCTCATCATAGATCTGCCGATTCTCATCAATATACTTGAGTACTGTTAATGCTGCCTTAGTGGATAGTGGGTTCCCACTATATGTTCCAGCTTGATATACTTTTCCAGTTGGTGAAAGATTCTTCATTATATCTTCTCTCCCACCTAGTGCCGAGATGGGTAGACCTCCTCCCAATGCTTTACCGAGAGTAGTCAGGTCTGCTCTTATATTGAAGTATTCTTGAGCGCCTCCAGGAGCGAGTCTAAACCCTGTTACGACTTCATCGAATATCAATACCGCTCCAGTAGAGTCGGCCAATTCTCTTAGAGATTTCAAGAATTCTATTTTAGGTTTGATCAATCCAACATTGACCGCGACTGGCTCCACTATTATTGTCGCTAGTTCATCTCTATTATCTCTCACAATCTTCTCAGTCAACTCTATATCATTATATCTTGATACTAGTGTATGTTTGGCTAAATCTTCTAATACTCCTAAGCTTGAAGGCGTACCGAATGTCAAGGCTCCTGACCCAGCCTTTACGAGTAGAGAATCGTGAGCTCCATGATAACATCCCTCAAACTTTAAGACCTTCTTTCTTCCAGTATATCCTCTGGCCAATCTGATAGCATGCATGGTCGCTTCTAGACCGGTGCTAGCCAACCTAACCATCTCGATAGAAGGATAGAGTCTATGTATCTCTTCAGCTAGTAAGAGTTCTTCCTCCGTCGGTGCACAATAGAGTAGCCCATCTTCCAATGCGTTCACCAACTTATTCAAGATCTCCTTAGGAGAATGACCGAGCAGTAGTGCTCCATAACCCATCACGTAATCTATGTACTGGTTTCCATCTACATCGTAGATCTTAGATCCTCTCGCTCTCTTGACAAAGAAGGGATAGGGTTCGTAAGCTCTAACAGGACTGTTGACTCCTCCAGGTATAATCTTCTTAGCTCTCTCATAGAGCTTATAGGATAGTGCCATCTCTAATCCACCTAGCATAACTCTTAGCAAAATATGTTATTATAATGTCTGCTCCAGCCCTCTTTATAGAGTGGAGCTGCTCCCAGACGGCTTGCTTCTCATCTATCAAACCTCTCTCAGCCATCAGCTTGATCATGGTGTATTCTCCACTTACTGAGAAGGCTGCAACGGGAACGTCGAAAGAACTCTTCACGATCGAGATTACGTCTAGGTACCATGTAGCGGGTTTAACCATAACTATATCTGCACCCTCAGAGAGATCTAGCTCAACTTCTCTGATTGCTTCTCTAACATTTCTCGGGTCTAACTGGTAGCTTCTTCTATCTCCAAAAGTTGGAGCAGAGTATGCAGCATTCCTAAATGGACCATATAGGGTAGATGCATATTTTGCTGAGTATGCCATGATAGATGTTTCAGTGTATCCCGCATTGTCTAGAGCTCTCCTTATGGCTCCAACCCTTCCATCCATCATGTCTGAGGGCGCAACTATGTCTGCTCCTGCCTCGGCATGGCTTAGAGCGACTTTGACTAAGACTTCGAGTGTAGAATCATTGTCGACCCTAGCCATCTTACTATCTTCCGAGATTACTCCACAGTGGCCATGGGTAGTATACTGGCATAAACAGACATCTGTAATCACTATAATCTCTTCACCGAAATCTTTCTTAACCTTTCTTACAGCTCTCTGGACTATCCCATCTCTATCGTAGGCGGATCTGCCTAGACCGTCCTTCCAGGAAGGTATACCGAATAATAGGATCGTTTTGATCCCGAGATCTAGTAGTTCACCCACCTCCTTAGATAGCTCTTCAACTGATAGTCTCTCATACTCAGGTATGCTAACGATAGCTTCACGTCTCGACAATCCTTCTCTCACAAATAAGGGTGCGACCAGAGAGCTTAGAGAGACGCTTTCTTCAGCTACCAGGTCTCTGATAATCTTATTCTTTCTAAGCCTTCTCAATCTTATGGTTGGAAAACCATACCCACTTATCTGGACCATTCAGTTTAGAATCTGGAAGCAATCCTTTTAAAGTTTTTTATAATAGCTTGAGATGATGGCTGGTCAAGACTTTAAATATTCTTTCAGGGAGATTCGGAGGTTCCTCGTATACGGATTTAAATTTGTAGGGGGAGGCTAGAATATTTGACCATCTCATATGTAGGATTTTCAGAGTTATGAGATGCTAAAGCTACTGCTTACCGGTTATTATTCATCATACTAGAGGCCACGACCTAGAAGTTTTACAGAATGGTCTATAGAGAGCTTGAAGAGGGTCTAGATCTGGGTTCTCAGACCGGTATAAGATATTCTATAAGATATTCTTTAACTCTGAGGTGAGCTATGGAAGACTCTTAAATCTACTTATAAACTTGTTCATCGGGATAGATATTAGAGGTCTACAAGATCCCTATGATTTTTTCCTAGAAGGCTTTTTATGAATCTTTATACATATAGGGTATAGCTGGTCAAGATGCCCTTAGAAAGCATTCATGCATTACTCTTAAATCATAAACAGCTCTTGATATCGAGTATTGAGAAAGCATTCTTTAGAGATTTAGAGTCTGCTCTTAGAAGTTTTAAAAAGATTGATGGTGTAGAAGGTGTAGCTATAATCCAGACATGTAATAGGGTTGAGGTCTACTGTGATCTGAAGAGGGTGGACGCCGCTGAAGACATATTGAAGGAATGGAAGAATATGACGGGGAATGGAGAGATTGATAGAGATTTAGTGAGGATACGGGGAGTAGAAGTCTTTAGACATCTGACTAGACTTGCATCAGGTCTAGAATCAATGGTTATAGGTGAACAAGAGATACTTCGCCAGCTTAAAGAAGCATACTATAAAGCACTATCAGTAAACAGCCTCTCCCAACTCCTCAAATTCATGTTGGAGGAATCTATTAGGATTGGGAAGAAGATAAGATCTGAGACGGATATTAGTAGGAGGAGGATCTCACTAGCTCATGTCGCGGTTGAATGTGTTGAGAAGATGTTGGAGAACCTAAATGATAAAGTTATCTTGATAGTGGGTGCAGGCGAGACAGGCGAATTAGTAAACATGGCCTTGATGGAGAAACATTACCGAAAGCTCACAATACTATTTGCTAATAGAACATATGAGAGGGCTATCAGATTGGCTGATGTAGGTGGTGGGATAGCTCTACCTCTAGAGCAGATGGATAGATATTTGAATGTGGCCGATGTAGTCTTCGTAACTACATGTGCACCACACTATATTATAACGAGAAGAAAATTGGAGGAGGAGATTAAAGATAGAGAGAAACCATTATTGATCGTCGATCTCTCGGTTCCGAGAAACGTTGAGCCAGACGTTTCCAATCTTTCAAATATAAGAGTTATTACCTTGGATGATCTTAGAGGATACATTGATGATATAACATATGATAAGATAAAAGAGATCGATAAGGTTGAAGCTATGGTTGAAGAAGGTGTAAAGAGTTTCCTTGAACGTTTAGAGGTTATGTGGATCAATGAATTGGTCTCTGAGATTTATCGTTATGCTGAAAGGGTGAGGATAGAAGAATTTGAAGAAGCATTATCGATGATAAGGGAGAATGAGCTAAGTGAGAAGACGGTTAAAACTATCGATGATATGTCGAAGGCCATAGTTAAGAGGATACTGAACCCTTTGGTGGAGAACCTTAAGAGAAATTACAGATGTATCGATAAAGAAGGACTGAGAAAAGTTTTACGAATATACACGGACAATCCTAGGATAGAGGATATAAACATACATGAAAACTGAAAATCTTGGAGTAAAATCTGTTAAACTTCCATATTGGTAGGACTCCACATCTTTCTAATAAGAGGCTTCACCCATGATGGAAAGAATCTCTACTCAGCTAATATTGATATACATTTTCGAAAAGTATCCATGGTCAATTCGTAAATTATACTAAACTATCATCGTGCAAAGTCCATTAATAGAAAGGTTGGGCTAGAAGTTTATAGATAAGGCATATTATTGATCTATAGGGCATGAGAGATTGGAGCTGGATGAGAAAGATAGATTGATATTGAAAGAATTGTGGATGGATTCTAATCAGAGTGTGAGAGAGATCGCTGAGAAACTTGGGATTCCTAGAACTACGGTCCAGGAGAGGATTAAGAGGATGATTCGTGAAGGAGTGATAAAAAGATTCACCATAGAGTTGGATTACTCTAAAATCGGTAAATCTACCACGGCCTTCATAATGGTCTCTTTCATGCCTGGTCCACATGTTTCTCAGAAAGATCTAGCGAAGAGGATCTCTGAGCTACCAGATGTTGAAGAAGTACATCTAATTACAGGAGAATGGGATATATTAATTAAAGTTCGAGGATCATCTATACAAGAGATAGGAGATCTAGTAGTAGAGCGGATAAGGATGATGGATGGAGTAGCACGAACAGTAACGTGTGCAGCATTCTATACAGCAAAAGAATAGTCATTTAATTTCAAGATAGCATGCTGCAGTGCGTATAAGTAAGGTGAATTTTTAAGTGCGCTATTGAGACTTAATCTAAACCTATAACTTTCCTAAATAGTTGAGTATGCTTCTCATAAAGTTAAATACGTCTACTATATGCCTGAAATATGTCAGAGAAGTTTAGTGAGATTTAAGAAGTATAGAAGGCGTCGTAAACCTACTATATATAGATAACTTCTTAGATGATGAAAGAGAAGTAGGGCTACTTGATCGATAGGCTATAGTCATAATGATATTTGTAATTTTGAGATTAAGATTTTGGCTCTTCAGGATAAGTGTTTTATGGCAAAGAAGATCTTAAGAATCTTTAATGTAATCTTGATTCTAAGGAAAGTTTACTTCAAAAGACCTGCCATGAATAAATAGTTGAAGAGTTTGAGGTTGAATTACTACCGATTGAGAGGTAGGGTCATTATTGATGGATAGATTCTTTATTGATCGTCAAACCATACGCTATTATCTGTTCAGTCAGATAACCTCCAAAAGGTCTTTTAATATACACCATGGCTCCCTCTTTCACATACTTATATACGACATCTAATGGGCCAACGTCAACGAGAAGGACTAAAGGATTCTCTTGCAGTTTCATCAACTTAGATATGCTGGCCTTCACCTTGAAGTCCAGAATCTGTATTGATAAGCCAGAGACGTTCCCGTGATGTCTTTTTATATGATCTTCAATCGATGTTGGGAAGCTGAAAACCCCACCTCCGACGTATTCCCCAGTCTTTAATTTAACTAATTGGTACTTAGTCCATGTGACATTGATTCCATCTCTAATTAGCTTTGCGTAGTCTTCAAGGGTTAATGGTTTAATAGGGCTGACGACAGCATCAAGCACATGATCTGGATAAGCTGACGCTAGATACTTTAGAAGCTTAATTCTTCTAGAGATATATGCTGAAGCTTCAGCTTCTGACCTAACAGTTGTGTAAGCATCTAGATAGATAAATTTGCCTCTGCAACCCCATACAAGAATCTTTTCACCAGACAATTCAATAACTTCATCAGGAGGGGGATCGCTCGTTCGAACATCACGCCACCTTACTGCTAACTCCCTAATACACTCAGCTATAGAGGCGGCCTTCACATCACCAGTAACTTGTGCATACTCTTCAAGAGTGCTGTAGTTTTGATAGCGCTTATGACTTGGATCGAAAGTTGAGTTGAGCAACAGCTCTAGATCTACAGCGGACTCTTCCATAACCAATGTATTCTGCATAAAAATAAAGATGGTGGACATGAAGATTAGGGAAAGCAATGGAATGAACCATGTATAAGTCGCCTTCATTTAGCTCACCCTAACTCGTCCGATGATTAACGCATTTAACGTTACATTCTCTTTCCTGACCTCGGACCTTCTCCTCAAAATCAATCCATACTCCTACAGTCTGTCAACACAGAAAGAGAGAGCGAAGAAGATAAGGATAAGATGTAATATTAAGAGAGCATAGAAGGTCATGACCCTACCTTTCTTTTTATATTCTAACGTTTCGTAATTCATCTGAGATAATCTGGATCTAGTGCTATATATACACATCGGTTCTTTATTGAGAGGGGCGTACCATTCTATTAAGCGTGGTTACAGAATGATGATATCAAAATTTGTATCGTAAACGGCATCATCAATATCATGAATCTATATCAAAGAAGACAGAACTTATTGGAATTGATATGTGAAATGGCTTCGAGAAGTATTTGTTGAACTTTACCCAACTAATGGTTGTTTTCTAGAGAGAGTCATGGGCTACGTATATATTGAAAGCTTCTAAAAGATGTTTCAATAGAAAAGAGTTTATATTACTGATAAAATGTTTCTACCATGATAGTATCCGGAGTACTTGTAGGATCGTATCCTAGAAGTGAACGATTAACAAAATCTTTTAGAGAATGCTTGAAGGGCAGGCTTGAGATGAATGAATTAAAGAAAGAGGTTTTAAATGAGGTTAAGAAGGTAGTTGAGATACAGTTGGAGGCTGGATTAAGATATATCGTAGATGGCATGTTTGAGTGGCATGATCTTCTTAGACCTATTGCAGAGAACCTCTTAGGAGTTGAAATAGATGGTCTAGCAAGATGGTTTGATAACAATACATTCTATAGAAAGCCTGTCATCAAAGCTAGGATGAGTAAGAAGGACAGCATACTATCTGAGTACATACATCCTGAGCTAGTGCCTACTGGTAAGTGGAAGCTAATCTTACCCGACCCATATACTTTCATATCTCTTTCAGAGAACATGAGCAACCTCAGAATAGATGAATTATTATTCAATTATGCTGAAGCTCTTAGTGAAGAGCTTCTAGAAGTGCAGATGAGATATCAGATCGGTCAAATCCAGCTTAGCGCACCTTCACTCGTTTGGCGTAGATTGGATAGTGATATGTTGGAGTCTGTGGGAGATGCGATAGCAGAAATGTTTAAAGGTATTAGATCGGAGAAGATGATATACTTCTATTTTGGCGATGGATTGAATGTTCTACCAATAGCATTAGATTATGATGTAGATGTCGTAGGATTCGATATAACATCTACGAACTTGAACTTACTGGCTGAATACGATATAGATAAGATAGCTCTAGGAATAGTAGATGGAAGGAATAGTTTAATCGAAGATCTTGAGCTCATCGTTAGAAAGATCATTAAATATAGAGGTAAAAGAGAGCCTAGATTACTATATATTACGCCTAGTTGTGATTTAGAATTTCTTCCTCCAGATATAGCTTATGAAAAAGTAAAACTCATATCTAGGATAGTAGAGATTGTGCGTGGAGAAGGTTGAAGCTTTTTCCAACACAAGAGGTTGGAAGCCTTTCAAGAGCACCTTTCTTGAAGAAGATCACAGAGAAGAGCATCTTGGAGACGAGGGAGTGGGGGAAGCTCTTAGAAGTTGAAGACCTTGATATATTGATCTCGATACTCAGAAAGAAGAAGATTGGAGATGAAGACATCGCTGTACTATATGATTTTGCATCCTTATTCGCTATTAGATTCTTTGAGTCTGCCGGATTAGATGTTGTATGGGATGGTGAGCAGAAGAGGGTGGAGATGTATGAGCATCCATTAAAGCATGTTGAAGGGTTTAGATTTCTAGGAATGGTAAAGGTGTGGGATGCTGAATTCTATAGGAGAGGCGCTTTCACGAGCCCTCCGAGACTGGTTAAGCCTTATCATCTAGATGAGTTTCTATTCGTTAAGTCAAAGGCTAGAAGAGAGATAAAGATCCCGTTGACCGGGCCATACACTTTAGCAGACTGGTCTTTCGACGAATATTATATTAGAAAATACTTGGATATGGATGATATGGTTGAGGCAAAGACAAAAGCAAAAGAAGAGATGGTAGTAGACATTGCCAAGAATATAATTAGGCCGAATATTGTAAGTCTGGTCGAGGCTGGGGCGAAAAGGATACAGATAGATGAGCCTGCGGTAACAAGCAAACCATTAGAAGTCCCGATAATGGTTGAGGCTTTAAATGAGTCTATTAAAGGAGTAAATGTAAAGGTAACCCTACATGTCTGTTACAGTGATTATACCAAGCTATTCCCCCATATTGCTGAGGCAAAGATACATCAAGTATCTATTGAGTGTGCAAATAGAGATACTAGAGAGTTAGGGATAGAAGATGAGAAGAGGATAAGTTATAGAATTATAGAATTTTTCAGAGAGTATACTCCTTGGCTTGAGATAGCTCCGGGTGTTATAGATGTTCATACAGATTTCATAGAGCCGCTTGAGCTTGTAAGAGATAGGCTGGTATATTCGGCGAAGAAGCATGGAGATGAATCGAAGATAATCGCATGTAATGATTGTGGGCTTAGAACTAGGTCATGGATGGTAGCATACCAGAAAGAGAAGAATCTTGTTGAGGGAGCCAGTCTAGCTAGAAGCCTGTTTTCTTGATACTCCGACAGCCGTCCCTATTCGTCCAGTAGTTCTAGTTCTCTGACCTCTAACCTTTAAACCAAGTGAGTGTCTGATCCCACGCCAAGACTTTATCATCATCTCCCGCCTTATATCCTCTCTTATAGTAAATACTAGATCTGACTCGTAGACTTGTAGGTCTCTCCCAGATGAGGGGTCTTTCCTCCTATTCAGCATCCATGAGGGTATACCGAATCTTGCTGGATCTCTTGCAACCTCTTCTAGTCTCTGAAGCTCATGGTCTGTTAGAAGGCTAAGCCTCTTCTCTACATCGACCCCTGCAACCCTAGCTATAGCGTATCCAAGCATTATACCTATCCCTCTAACCCTGGCAAGAGCGTAGGGGACCTTTAACGATCCATCTAGATCTGCTCCGAGAAATCTTACGATGTTCTTGAAACCTCTTGAAGACATCTACCACAATGTCGGAGAACCTATCTAATAAGTATTCAATCGGGTTTTCAGCATAGATTTCAGAGCCTATGCCTACGGTTTTCAAACCCTTTCTAGATCGTTATGAACATGTTTAATATATGGGATAGAGAGTTGTGGAGGCTGTGGACTATTATTGCTGAGATGATGCTTCTACTCTTCGCTATCAACCATCCAGCTGCCAATCCTACTGAGAATGGTGAAATAAAATTCCATGGATCTAGATGGGAGAATGCGAAGATTATGGCTGAAATTATGACTCCGACCATGGTTCCTGAAACTTCTATTAGAGGTCTAAGTAATATCCATCTGAATAACAATTCTTCGACAGGGGCCACGAGAAACCAAGTTAGTAGGAGGGCGGCCATTAGTTCGTAAAAGTCTGAGGGACTATGTTGTCTAATCTCTTCAAGATACCAGGCTGGTGGAGGATAAAACATATCTTGAATAAGTGTGAGGATGCTTCCTATAGCCCATGCAGCTAAGGCTAACAATAGTGTATGATGGAGTCGGATATCTCTAATCCTCTTTAACATGGTCTCTGAGACTTCTTTCTTTAAGCTTATGTAACCGATCGTTGGAGCAGCTAAGAGTAGATGGGTTACGATGGTAGACTCAACATATCCCTGAACCTCTATTGATCCTGAAAAGGATAATAAGAGCATCGAGATAGCCCACACGATCAAGGCTTCAGAGACACTATTCTTGAACAATTACTTCTCTAGCCCTCTTAATAGTTCCAACTACTCTTACTATTCTAAATGTGATAGGTTTTCCATCAAACTCGGTAATAGATGAAATAGATAAGATTACTTCATTTAATGACTTGTTTAAGCATTCTATAATCAGTTTATCGTCAATCTGTTTTGTTATTCTTAATCCTGCTTTGACCAGTCCGAACTCTCCGAAGAGCTCTAGATGAGACTTCTCAATGATTTTCTTGACAGCTTCTAGTGGAAGGTTATCGGAGGCTTCAACTATGATGTACCGTTTCCTCCTCTTTCTAGGCAATCTTCACAACACCTCTACTAATATAATCTGGTGATAATTTTACTAGATTTGACTCAATTATCTTCATCGGTATACTTGATACAGAATCTAATGTATACTTTTTATCGAAGCCTAGGACACTCAGTAGGGAAGCCATCTCGTATGGGCTACGTAGCTCTGAAGGCTTAGAAGCTGAAGATGATAAGATTAAGTCAACTTTTCCAGCTAGATA
>JBCNVN010000013.1:0-35529 GCA_039630055.1 Candidatus Caldarchaeales archaeon
TGAGTAGGTGAGGTCAATCCAATCAACCGTCTTTGAATAGGATAATGCTACTCCCGCTAAGATTCCGATGAACATCAATATTCCGTTTGGAGGTCTAGTTAAGGAAAGATATGCCTTAAGCTTTTTCATCGGTTGATGAAACTACATGATACCATTTAATCCTTATGCTAGAGGCCTTATCTAAATATTATGATTCAAGAATTCACGGAGTCAGATCCACCATCTTCAAAGTATAGTATACTACTTCATTCCTCCTATCTACAACCGCTAGAGCAAGCTCCTTCCTCATGTTTCTACACGCTTCTAACCATTCCAATATCTTCTCTACAGACATGTCTTTTCCCTCATAGATTATGGCCACTAGATATTTTGCAGGCTTCTCAGAGTATTCTCCACGATCAAATACTCGGAATCTTAACTCAGAGCTGAAACCATCTTTGACAACATAATGTCTCTTCCTCAAATCTCTATAAACGATATAGTCTCTCCAGATGTTTCTATCTAGAACGGATAATTTGGTTAGCAGCTGATTAAAATCTAGATTTCTTCCTTCAGAATCTTTTAAATTCATCTTCTTCATTTCTACTAGAAACAAAGCTTCTATCGGAGAATATCTTACCACTTTTCTATCTTGATTCTTCTGAACGAAAACCTTTTGCTAGATATCGTGCAACAACTTCATCCATCTTAGATATCATCTCTCCTTCAGCATATATGGCCTCTTGATAATCTTCTCGTTAGAGATAGGTCTCGCACTCATCATGAACACAGATTAATTATGTTCTGCCAACATTTAAAGGGATTTAGATTATTCTTTAAAGATAATCTAAATAATTTAGTTAGGATGCGAACTCCAATATATTTAAATCGAGCGAAGATATGGAGAATCTCTGAGAGAGGGGTAGCTTATTGTTTCAGAAATAGTGTTACACTGGCTAGAGAAATATCTAATCGGATTATTAAGACAGGTAAATAAACCTTTGACTTTTGAAGAAGCTGCGAAGATGCTTGGCAGGGATATTGGCACCATAGGTAAGACTGTTCAATGGCTTAAAGAGAAGAATCTAGTTGAAGTCATAGAAGAATCTACGCATGTCATCAAGCTGGGGCCTGAAGGTGAAGAATACCTTGCTAAAGGTCTTCCCGAGAGGAATATAGTTCAGCAACTCTCAGAGTTAGGGGGATCAGCTAAGATAGATGAACTGAGGAGGAGGCTTGGAGAGAGAACTCTTCAAATCGGTCTAATCTGGGCGAAGAAGAAAGGATGGATAAGGATAGAAGAAAAAGATAATGACAAATGGATAACTTTACAGACTTATCCAGAAGAGATAGGTGAAGAAAAGATATTAAAACTACTTAGAGATAATGGCTCGATCGAGCTGGAAAGTCTACAAGAAGAACTGAAGAGAGCATCTTTAAACCTAGCTTACAGACAATCTATAATTAAACTAACCGAAGTCAAGAAACGTTATATCAAGCTGACGGAGAAAGCCTTGAAGCTGCCTGAAGAAGAATTGAAAATAGAGGAGGTTACTAATCTAACTCAAGAGATGCTCATAACTGGTTCATGGAGAAGATTAAAGTTCAGCAGGTTTAATATCTCTGCTCCAACAAAACCCGCTGCTATTAGTAAGAGGCACCCGCTCCAGAAACTGATAGATCATGTAAAAGAGATATTCATAGAGATGGGTTTTGAAGAGATTAGAGGTCCAATAGTAGAATTGGCCTTCTGGAATTTTGATGCTCTATTTCAACCACAAGATCACCCTGCTCGAGATATGCATGATACCTTTTATCTAGATCAGCCGAGTCTAGGAGAACTTCCTGAAAAGTTCGTAGATAAGGTGAGAGATGTACATGAGACAGGGGGTTCTACCGGATCATTAGGATGGAGGTATGTTTGGAAGAGGCAAGAAGCAGAGAAGCTTATACTTAGAACTCATACGACAGCAGCGACTATAAGATATCTAGCTGAACAACCAGATCCGCCTGTTAAAGTATTCTCAGTAGATAGGATATACAGGAATGAGAGAGTTGATTGGAAACATTTAGCAGAATTCCACCAAATAGAAGGAATAGTAATGGATAAGGGTGTAAGCTTCAGAGACCTTCTTGGATTGATAAAAGATTTCTATTCACGTTTAGGATTGCGAGATATAAAATTCAGACCGAGTTATTTTCCATACACTGAGCCTTCTGCTGAAGCATTAGTTTACTTGAAAGATAAGAATATGTGGCTTGAACTTATCGGTATGGGCATCTTCAGACCAGAGGTAACTCAACCTTTAGGTGTAAAGTATCCCGTTTTAGCTTGGGGTGGAGGGCTTGAAAGACTTGCATTAGCAATCTTCAATCTAGAAGATATTAGAACATTCTATCTAAACGATCTAAGATGGATTAGAAGTCTCCCCGCTACATACTTAGAGAAAAAGATGGGGATAATATAGTTGATAGAATAATGATGAAGATAGCTTCAGGGATTAAACATGCTTTCTATCTTAAGTCCATATATGGTGGAGGGAGGCTGGTTAAGGTGCTTAGCCACTCTGCAAAGGCTCTGGCAGATCTTCCTCTATGAGATATTTTATTCTTCTTTATAATATCCATCTCTGCATATGTTTCTCCATCTCCTTCATCCGGAATAAATATAGGGTCGAACCCGAACCATCTAGCCCCTCTAGGCTCTGAAGATATCATCCCTCCGACCTCTCCAGAGAAGACCTTTAACTCAGTATAAGGTGAGTAGAAGGCTATTACAGATAAGAATACTGCAGACCTATCTTTCACATCTTCCATCAATTTTAAAATTCCTCTAACTCCTAAAGTTCTATAAATATACGATGAATAGGGACCGGGGAAACCATTAAGAGAAGTTATGAATAGTCCCGAGTCTTCTACTAGTACTGGCTCCCGCAAGATACTGTAAGCATATAGAGCACTTTCTGCAGCGATCTCTTTTAAATCATCTGACTGGACCTCCCGTGTTTTTAATAAATCGACCCTATATTTTAGATTGTACTCTCTAAAGATTGTTTGAAATTCTTCGATCTTTCCCTTATTGGTTGTAACTAGTACAAACCTCATCTTCTTCTCTCCTCTACATATCTGCCCCTCATCCTAATCTCTCTAATCTTGGATATCAGTTCCCTCGTGAAGTCTTTTCCTAAGATCTCTGCATATCCTAATATAAAGTTTCTCATGAATGGTTCCCTAATACTGTAGTGAACACTCTCTAAGCTTCTATCTAGTAGATGGATGTCGACAGCGAAATCTTCTAGCTCATCTGTGAACAAACTTAGACCGAAATCAACGAAGAAGAGTTTTCCAGACCCATCGATTAGGATATTTGATGTTGTTAGATCTCCGTGTGCTATTTTAGATCTATGCATTCTTCCAACCATCCTTCCAAGATCTTTTGCAACTTTTTCAACACTCTTCTCATCCGCCTTCTCCAACCATCTTCTAAGCTCTACGCCCTCAATATACTGCATGTAGATTACAGCCTCACTTCTATCTAGAAAGATTACTGTAGGACATGATACCCCAGCTTTCTTCAAGGCCATCATAACTCTAACTTCATGTAATGTTCTCTGTTCCCTAATCCTTCTATCCAGTTCTGCTATACGATAAGATTTGGAAACTCTATACTTAGAGACAGCATCGAAACCATTCCAATTAATTCTTGAGATTATCGCCTCTGCACCGATCCGTATAATATGATCCATCTTTCAGTAATCAATTATGTTAAAGTAGGTTAAAAGTCTACATGAGATACAGTGAACACTTTAAAGATGTATTGACGAATTTCTAGAGAGATAGACGTAGATTCCAAACTAGTATAGAAATTTATCTAGTGATCTTGAGATAAAACATTTCTTAACTACTAAAAAATCATGTCCATAGTTATCAGCAAACCCTTCAGATTACTAGCATCTATCTCTCAACAATATCAAAACCTCGATAAAACTTAGAACTTAATTAAAAGGGAACAGTATAGCCCGGGGAGGGATTTGAACCCCCGTAAAAGTGGGTCTGCAGCCCACCGCCTAGCCGCTCGGCCACCCGGGCTTAACTATCACCCTAATATGTTTATTTTATAGTTTATACTTAAAGATTGTGTCATTCGATATTAATATAATTGTCTCCGAGGTGTACAAGTTTGAGTCTCGTCAAGAAGAGGAGTATAGTTAACCTTTTGAAATCTAGGAGAAGTATTAGGATCTTTAAACCTATTAGTATTCCAGATGAGGTTGTTCGTCTCCTAGTAGAGGTAGGTGTGAGGGCTCCTACACCATCACATCTTCAACTTTATTCACTAATCTGGGTTAGAAGCCCTGAGAAGAGAGAAAAACTATCAGAGATCTGTCAAGAAGAGATTGTGAAGAATGCATCGATAATACTTTTAGTATGTGGAGACTTGAGAAGGGCGGCGAAGATGCTTGACCTACTTGAGCATCGTCATGTCTTATCATCAGATAAACATCCAGTCGAGACTGTGATGAGCATATTTGAGGCGGCACTCGTAGTAGATAGTATTACTATCACGGCAGAGTCTCTAGGTTTAGGCTCGGTAATCTTAGACTGTCCCTTACTGTATGCTCCTATTATCGGGAGATTATTCAATCTTCCAAGAGGGGTTGTCCCCCTTGCTCTAGTATGTATCGGGGTAAGAGGCGAGTCTCCACCCTTAAGACCTAGACTCCCCCTAGAGATCATACTCCATGAAGATTCTTATAGAGAACTAGCTGAAGATGAGTTGAGAGCCTTTCTATCTAAGCTTGAAAAACATATGGAGATGGAGAACTATGTTAAGAAATATACTGGAAAGAGTATAAAATATCTAGATTACTTAAGGATGAGGACTGAGCTAAGCAAAGATGCCGAGAAAGATTATGATGCCTTAATCAAATATCTTAAAGAAAACTTCTACAAGATCTAACCATAATCTTATTTAACTAAAAAATGTAGAGAATATCTAGTATGTGTGGATTGGAAGATGATATATTGAGAGTACTAGATGAGTATAGTAGAAAAATTAAACGAGAGCTTGAACATTTCATACCACGCAGAGTAGATGAAAAAACCCTTTCTGAGATAATTGGTGAACCATCATACAGGTATGAGCCAGAATCTATCAATAAATCGATTCTTCAGCCTTTCTGGGACCTAATAGATCGAGGTGGAAAAAGGTGGAGGCCCGCCTTGACGCTCATGGTCTATGAAGCTATCGGAGGCAAGATCGAAGAGATACTTCCTTTAGCGATCATCCCTGAGACCATACACAATGGAACTCTCGTAGTAGACGATGTAGAAGATGATAGTGAATTTAGAAGAGGTAAGCCATGCATACATAGGATCTATGGAGTCGATATAGCACTAAACATGGGCAATACTATGTATTTCCTACCAATGCTTATACTATCAAAGATAGATATCTCAGAGCATAAAAAAGCCAGGATACTTGAAGAGTACATAAAGACTATGGTCGAGCTTAGTCTAGGTCAAGCCATGGATATAGCATGGCATAGAGGGTTAGTAGATGAAGTTGATGAAGAACAGTATCTACAGATGACCTTATTCAAGACAGGGGCCTTGGCTAGATTCTCTATAAGAATTGCAACAATAATGGCTCATACTCCTAGAGAGATTGAAGATAAACTCTCTAGATTTGGAGAATCGATTGCTATTGCATTCCAGATACAAGATGATATACTTAACATTATTGGAGATGAATTGAAGTATGGTAAAGAGATTGGTGGTGATATTAGAGAAGGTAAGAGAACCCTTGTTGTAGTTAGAGCATTAAAGACCCTTGAGAAAGAGAAAGCAAAACGACTTAAAGAGATAATAAACTTGAGAACTAGCGATATAAAACTTATAAATGAAGCGATATCTCTAATAAAAGAGTCTGGATCGATAGAGTATGCTAAATCATTATCTAAACAGCTTGTCTCAAAAGCATGGGAACAGATAGATAAAATCATTGAAGATTCTACAGCAAAAAAGAACTTGAAGGCATTGGCAGACTTCTTGATAATGAGGGAATACTAAAAACATGGATTCTGATTGAGAGATTAAGAGACGTTTTAAGATGAATTTTTAAGTAGTATCAACCATATTCCTAAAAAGAAGGTGATAATCGGAATATGTCAAAGTTTAGCAGAATACCAGGCATGCTTTTCATAATCATCTCCTTCATCCCATGGATCATCTATTGGACGCTTTCCAGCATGGGCTACGCTCTAGGGATAATCTTTTCATTCTTAATCTCTCTCATCATTATTATCCCTCAAGTCTTTAAGAGAGATTTCAACTTGATGGACATAGCTTCTATCTCCTACTTCAGCATCGCCCTCCTAAGCACTTCAATCTTCAACCTAAACATATTCATAACTCATAGTGGATTTCTCGGATACCTAACACTATCTTTAATGGCGATCACCTCTATACTAGTCAAAAAACCTTATACACTTCAAGTTTCAAAGAGAGATTATCCAGAGATATACTGGAAGGATAAACTATTTCTAACTATTAACTCGGTCATTACCGGATTCTGGGCAACGATCTTCCTCTCCAACGCGATAATATCGCTAGCTCTAGAATCGATTCTCTCCATAGTTATCTCAAATATCTTAATAGCTAGTGGAGTTGTGTTCTCTATAATCTTTCCTCTAGAGGCGCCTGCATACTTTACTACAAAAAATTTAAAAAAATATGATTGGAGGGTTAATGTAAACCCTAGCAGAAAAATAGGTGAAGATGAATATGATGTCATAATAGTTGGTGCTGGGATCGGAGGCTTGGCTTGTGGAGCACTTTTATCGAAAAGAGGATATAGAGTATTAGTTTTAGAGCAACACTTTCAAGTTGGAGGATACTGTTCTTCTTTCCAAAGAGAAGAATTCACATTTAATTCTGGTGTAGCAGATGTAAGCGGGTTATGGGAGAAAGGACCGATCACATATCTTCTCAGAGAACTCCAACTAAAGAAGGAAGAATTATTCGTGAAGAACAAGATGAGGATTATATTTAGGGGTGAGGAGATCAACATATCTAATGGTTTAGATAGCTTAGTAAAGCTTCTATCAGATAAGTTTCCAGATGAGAAGGAAAAGATCTCTGAATTCTTCAGAGACGCAGAAAAGGCTTATGAAGAGTGCTATAGAGAATCCGAGATCTATGGAGTCCCTCTACCCGCTGAATTGATCGTCAAGGTCTACGGGAAGAAGAAGTTCTTGAATTATCCGAAGGAACATCCACATTTTTATGATTGGATGAATAAGACCTATAAACAGAAGCTTGACGAGTATTTTAAGAATGAAAATCTGAAAGGGTTCCTATGCGCATTACTCGGATATGTTGGAGCAGAACCTGAGAGGGTTCTTGCGAGTAGTGCGCTTACAGCCAGTGTTTCCTATTTTCTTCATGGAGGCTATTACCCTAAAGGAGGAGCCCAGAGATTCGCTGAAATCCTAAGAGAGTTCATCGAAGAACACGGGGGTAAAGTATTGACAAAACATAAGGTCGAAAAGATACTATTAGAGAATGGTAAAGTTGTAGGTGTAAGGGTCGGATGGAGGATCTTCAAAAGCTCTATTATAGTATCAAATGTAAATGCTAAGAGTACTTTCCTTGAACTCGTTGGAGAAGACTATCTTGATAAGAAGTTTGTTAACTATATAAAGAATCTAAGAATGTCACCTTCAGCCTTCATGGTATTTCTAGGAGTAGACATGGATTTATCTGACTACCCTACACTAATAAACAATATAGATGATGGATATGAAGTCGTTATTAACTCGAATGCTGATCCATCTCTAGCTCCTAAAGGTAAAACTAGTATAACGATAATGACGAGAGCAGATTATCATGATTTTCCAGAGAGAGGGACTGAAGAATATATGAAAAGGAAAAAAGAGTTTGCAGAGATATTGATTAAGAAGGTCGAGAAGATAATTCCAGGATTGAGTCGATCAATAATTGTTCAAGATGAAGCAACACCGAAAACATTTGAAAGATATACCTTGATGCCTGAAGGTGCGATATATGCCTTCGACCAATCGATCGATATTGTAAGACCTTTCTTTAAGTCCCCGATAAAAGGTCTCTATCTAGTTGGTGCATCGACTTTTCCCGGAGGAGGGATCGAGGCGGTGGTAATATCAGGGATAATATGTGCAAACGATATATGTGAGTGGAAGATCCGGTAAAAATCAAATCATGTTGAGGGTCTGAAATATATACTTAATCTTTCCTATTGAGAAAACCTTATCATCTCTTTTTAGAAGTATTCTACTATGGCTCCTGAATTGAAGTTTGAGCTCATAGATGTAAAAATACCTGAGGGATGCAATCTAGTATTTGGGATCACCCACTTCATTAAGAGTGTTGAAGACATATATGAGGCTATAGTAAACAGCGTGCCAAAGGCTAAGTTTGGAGTAGCTTTTGCAGAGGCAAGCGGTCCATGTTTGATAAGGTATGAGGGGACCGATGAAGACCTTAAAAAGATCGCTGCTGAAACACTACTTAAGATCGGTTGTGGACATACCTTTCTAATTATAATGAAAGATATGTATCCGATAAACATAATGGAGAAGCTTAAGAATGTTCCAGAAGTTTGCACGGTGCTCGCTGCTACAGCGAATCCAGTACAAGTCGTCGTCGCTGAGACAGAGCAAGGAAGAGGTGTAGTAGCAGTGATAGATGGATATAAGTCGAAGGGGATAGAAGGAGATAAAGAGATAAAAGAGAGGAGAGAATTCCTACGGAAGATAGGTTACAAGTTCCAACCTTGAGCTAGAAGTTTTCATTAAACCTTTACCTATACACGATAAACGAGTATAAGAGCTGCTGAGTACCCTTGTTGAGATTACATTATAACTAGGTAATGTACTAGTTTATTAACATGCTATTTTACCTCACAGTTGTGAAATGATCGAAGAATCACAGATTACGAGATTGATAATTGAGAGAACCTTGAAGGATTGGTTAGATATAGCCGAGGTTGATGTAGTGATAGTTGGGGCGGGCCCAGCAGGTTTAACCGCTGCATACTATCTATCGAAGGCAGGTCTCAAGACGGTTGTCTTCGAGAGAAAGCTTTCATTTGGAGGAGGGATTGGAGGTGGAGGAATGCTTTTCCACAAGATAGTAGTCCAGTCCCCTGCAGACCAGGTATTAAGAGATATTAATTGTCGACATGAAAAGGTAGCAGAAGGTCTCTACATACTAGATAATGGAGAGATGATAGCCAAGCTTGCAGCCTCTGCGATCGATTCAGGAGCAAAGATAATTCTAGGTGTATCAGTCGAGGATGTTATCTATAGAGATGGCCAAACTCCAAAGATAACAGGCGTCGTCGTTCAGTGGACTGCTGTAGAGTTATCAGGGCTTCACGTAGACCCGATCGGGATCAAGGCGAGAGCCGTAGTTGATTGTACTGGTCATCCTGCAGAGGTCTTATCAATCGTCGCCAAGAAGAATCCTGAAATAGGTTTACAGATTAGAGGAGAGAAATCTATGTGGGCTTCTGAAGGAGAAAGATTGGTAGTTGAGAACACAGGCGAGATTTGTGAAGGTCTTTGGGCTGCAGGGATGGCTGTCGCAGCAGTCTACTCTCTTCCTAGAATGGGTCCGATATTCGGTGGAATGATCCTTAGTGGAAGAAAAGTCTCAGAAATGATAATCTCTAAACTCTTAGGCAGAAAACTCGATAGATTCTAATCATACATTCTTCTTTCAAATTCTAGTAACCTCTTCAAAGCCTTTATTTTTTCTTCCCTCTCCAAATCAGTAGATTCTATTATAGATTTCAAGAATTCTATCGATTTATTCATCTTCTTTCTAGAAACTGGGTAGGGCACCCCATCTTTTCCACCATGAGCGAATGTGAACTTTATAGGATCTCTCCAATCTATCTCCACACCATAGATTAGAGCTGATATTAAAGCCAGAGATCTAAGTGTTGACGGACCCATCCCCTCGATTCCTATTAGCTCTTCATAATTTCTAGGTCTCACATCGTACGCTATCTTGACTGCAGACCAGTTTATCCTTCTAGGCATGTCTAGATGTGGTGGAAGCTCCAACTCTAGCTGGGGCTCAATCCATCTAGTTAGAGTTTCTTGTCTATCTCTTGCGAGATTGACCAATCTTATAAGTCTAGAAGGATTCTCAGATACTAGGTCTACCGAAGCCTTTCTTACCTCTCTACACTGCTTAGATGTTAAGTTTAAGACTATTCTCTCAACTCTATCCCCAACTATTCCACTATGTGGTTCTTCTACAAAGCTTACAACATCTTCTCCAATCCAATGATATCTTCTAGCATACATCCTCCCAGTATTCATTCCTTGTTGAATCACAGTCCAATAACCATCCTCTGTAAAGATTATTGCATGATGATATATCCGGTAACCATCCTGTAATAATGCATTATCTACTTTTGCAGAAAGCTTACTTGCTCTAGCAAGTCTCATAGCAGATTCTTTAGAGATATCCATCTCTTGGAGGGTTTCAGGAACTCTAAGCCCCGCCGCCCCCTTTCCTCCAACCACAGCAATCCCATGTGATTCGAGTCTCACAGCATCCCTCAATGCTCCAATCACCACTGTTGTCAATCCACTAGAGTGCCAATCGAAACCTAGCAAACATCCAAATGCTTGAAACCAGTATGGGTCTCCAAACCTTCTCAAAACCTCTCTTCTACCAAGCTCTGACTCTACCATAACCTTGATGATTATGCTAGCTAGAGACTTCATCTTATCCATTAACCACTTGGGGACATGGCCTGAATGGAGTGGAAGATCTGCGGTTCCACTAAGGCTCAACCTTAAACCAATTGATATCTCATGGAACAGCTTATTAGATATTTTTAAAGATTATAATTCGATCAATATACGCTATGTTAAAGAACAAGTATGAAATATCTAGATGGAGGTGAAATTGGAATATGCAATCAGACCTCTTCATAGTTTCAGTATTATCTATAATATCAGGGGTTGCAGGTGTATTAGTCGCCATAATCCTATACTATTTTGTACAGAAGTATTCGGTTGGCTCTGGGAAGATGATCGAGGTTTGGAACGCTATAAGGGAGGGAGCGAAGGCTTACATGGCCAAACAGATAAAGACGATAATGTCTTTTACGCTTGCTTTATCCATCGCTATAATGGTGATGATATACATTGTTTACACCTCTCTGATGAATATACCTTCAGATATAGCTTTAAGAGAATCGATATTAACCGCTTTCTCAGTAATTGTAGGTGGGGCTGCATCTATATCTGCAGCCTTCTTTAGCATGGATGCATCTACTAGAACAAATGTTAGAGTTGCTGAAGCCGGGAAGAAGAGTAGTTTAGAAGCCTTAAAGGTATCTGTACTTGGTGGAGGTGTACTCGGATTCTCAGTATATAGCTTAAGCTTACTGGGGCTCTCAATACTATTTGTACTCTATATTATGTTCGGCGGCGGCCTACCAGAGGAAGTAGAGTATAGGATGGTCTTAGATGCGCTTGCTGGATTCGCATTCGGTGCCAGCCTCTCAGCATTATTTGCACAGCTTGGTGGAGGAATATATACGAAAGCAGCAGATATAGGTGCAGACCTTGTCGGGAAGGTAGAGGCAGGCATACCTGAAGACGACCCAAGGAATCCAGCCGTCATAGCCGATCAGGTGGGAGACAATGTAGGAGACTGTGCAGGAAGGGGAGCGGACATCTTTGAATCAGTTACCGCTGAAACTCTTGGAGGAATGATAATTGGATGGGTTTTATATGTTTTAACAGGTCAATCATTATTCATCGTTCTGCCTCTAGCTATAGGTGCAGTGGGAATAATATCCACTATAGCCGGATTGTTTGGAATACTATATTATCGTAATTTTAGAGAAGCATTCGAGCCCTTCGCATTCGGGGTAGTAGTCTCAGCATTAACATCAATAATAACATATGCTGTGGTCGTTTACCTGCTCTTCCCCCTACAATGGCTCTATATGCTAGTGGCAGGAGCAGCTGGAATAATTGGAGCAACGCTAGTAGTACTATCTACTAATAGATATACAGGTATGAAATCTAAGATAGTGAGAGAAGTAGCCTACGCTTCTCAGAGTGGTCCAGCGATAAACATCTTATCTGGATTATCAACAGGGTTAAGAGCGGTAGCTGAACCCATCATAATAATAGCTGCAGCCCTTGGCATAGCTTTCTACGCTGGTAAGAGCATGCCGCTACCAGGATTAGAAGAGAGCTGGCTAATAGATTTCGTTAAGGGAGTCTTCGGAACAGCCTTAGCTACCAGAGGAATGCTATCCCTAGCAGGAACGATCATGACATTAGACGGCGCTGGTCCTATAGCTGATAATGCTGGAGGGATAGCTGAGATGGCTGGATTGGAAGATAGAGTAAGAGCAAATCTAGATCCCTTGGATGCGGTTGGAAACACGACGAAAGCTCTCACAAAAGGATACGCTATGGCCTCAGCTACAATTGCTACATTATTACTCTTTCAAGCATTCATACAAGATTATGTAGCTAGAAAAGTAGGTATAATTGAGTTGGACACGGCTGGATTATTAGGAGCGATGAAAGAATTCATAGACTACATAATACTGTTGAGACCCGATATAATAATATCTGTGCTAGTAGGAGCACTCCTCCCATACCTATTCTCAGGGACTGCGCTAAAGACGGTATCCATAGCTGCCTTCAGGATGGTTGAAGAAGTAAGAAGACAATTTAGAGAGATACCGGGACTACTCGATGGAAATGCTAAGCCAGATTATTACAAAGCAGTATCGATAAGTACAGAGTATGCTTTGAAGAGCATGGTTAAACCAAGCCTAATAATAATCGTTACACCGTTGATAATCGGCATTCTATTCGGTGGACCTGGTGTAGGTGCCCTAGTAATAGGTGCAACAGCCTCTACCATACCCTTAGCGATAATGATGATGTGGGGTGGTGCGACATGGGACAATGCAAAGAAGTTTATTGAGGCAGGAAACCTAGGTGGAAAACGTTCTCCCACACATCAGGCGGCCGTCGTAGGAGATACTGTTGGAGATCCATTAAAAGATACTGTTGGACCATCACTCCATATCCTGATAAAGCTTCTAAACACGATCTCACTAGTCTTCATACCATTGTACTTCCTATGGATTCTCCAATCTATCATATGACCTCTCAAATTTGAGAAGATGGAAAGAGTATTTATATACCCTATAAATACTTGTACGAATACTTTAATATTCCCAACCTATATATAAATACGTGAGCCTTCTCGAAGAACTTCGAGGAAACCTTCATGTATTATTCTCAGAAATAGAATTAGAGGTTTTGGATTATCTGAGTAGGCATCCATGGGGAGCAACCGTATACGAGATAGCTAAGAGCATAAATCGTTCTTCAAAGACTTTGTACACCATTCTGAAAATACTCCAGAAGAATGGGTGGGTTATTATCGTTAGAGAGAAGAATGGAAGTATTGGTAGACCTAAAAACAAATATGTGCTTAGATGCGGTCTGTCAACTATAACGAAAGAATTAGAAGATTGTGAATGCAAAGTTAACTCGAGTCATACGAAGTTTCTGAACCTATCCGAGATAGCTTATCCATATTCTTTAACGATCTTTAAGAGATACCTAACCACCCTCAGTTATGGAGAATGCCTAGTAATATTATTGAGAGATGATAATGATTGTAAACCATTTATAGAAACAGCTGATAAGAAGAATGTAAAGCTAATGAAGATTAAATTTGACTCTCCCTACATCCAGATGATCTTTAAGAAGACATGGACTTGACTCATAAAATCTAGACCTAGAATAATAGCATTCGTTTAAGATACATGATATGAACATCATCTATAAAAATTCTTATATTCCTTAAACTAAACTAGTCATGAGATTGGATGCCTGGGCTTGAAGGTAGAGATCTATTAAAGAGTATATCTGATGAGATTAAGGATCTTGTTGGAAAGGTTTCAGAGAGCGTTGCAAGTGTTATAACTACGTCTTTGACTATGGATGCTTTTCTCAGAGTTGTACCAGTTAGAGGTGTCGGCTCTGCATTCGTCATCTCAGAAGATGGATATCTTGTAACGAATAGCCATGTTATAGCAAGGGCAGAATCCATAACACTCTTGATAAAAGATGAGACTTTACAGGCTAGAATAATATCGATCGATCCCTCGAGAGATATCGCATTATTAAGGGCTCAAACTAATAAGCTTAAACCTGTCAAGTTGGGCGACTCAGATAAAGTTAGCATAGGAGAAGTGGTGCTGGCGATAGGAAGCCCCCTCGGTTTACCGGGTCCCAGCGTTACTCTAGGCGTTGTAAGCGCAAAGGGTAGAGCTATAGAAGGAGAAGGATTCATACTGGAAGACCTGATACAGACCGATGCCTCGATAAATCCTGGAAACAGTGGTGGCCCCCTAATAAACATGCAGGGTGAAGTTATAGGAGTTACCACTGCGATGATACCTTTCGCGCAAGGGATTGGATTCGCTATTCCGATAAATACTGTGAAACGCTTTATAGAAATGATATCGAGGTATGGTAGACCCATCAGGGCTTACATAGGTGTAATTACTACTTCTTTGAGCGACCAGATAGCCAGATATTATGGGATGCCAGTTCGGGAGGGGTTGCTTGTATTAAGGGTTTTAAGAGGCAGTCCATCCCACCTCTATGGGATTCAAGAAGGAGATATCATTACGCATGCTAACTTGCACAAATTAAAGAATGTAGGTGATCTTAGAAAGATAATAGAAGAGTCTCTTGAAGCTGGTAGAATTAGCTTAACAGTAATTAGAGGTCATAGGAAGATCGAGTTAGAATTACCGATCGCTGTTGAAGAGATAGGGTTCTAGCTCCTTAAAGATTCTAGATTTAGGGTGGGGTAATCTTAATCGCTTTTACTGGGCAAGCAGCCTCACAAGCCATACAGAATATACAATCCTTCTCCCTAATGGGATCAGATTTATCGGTACGATATTTTTCATAAAGTTCCTTGCTTAGGGGCCAAAGGTCGTTTCCAGTACCCTTCTTACCTGGGTTCAGAGCCCATTCAAAAACATCTACAGGACATACATCCATGCATGCTCCATCCGCTATACAGCAATCCCAATCTACTGCAACTTGTGTCCCATGTATTCCAAGCTTGGTAGGATAGGGCTTACCCTCAGCATCTAGTCTCTGTATACCTTCAGCCCTTACAGAATGTTCATTATGTTCTCCTGTTATAGGATATTCTACTGTCTTATTGAGGAATTCGGGATCGATTGGTTTAGGTTTAAAATCTACAGGTCTAACCATGTATACCTACCTTCTTGTAGCTTATTTAAATTTTACTGTAGGATTTTTCCAGTTAAAAAGATTTATAGTACTTAGTCAATATTTATATTATGGAATATCAACATTCAGAGAAAAAAGTAGACTGTAGAGATTGTGAATACTTTACTGTCCATCCAAGCTATCCATACATGGTAATCTGTCTCGAAAAACAACAACTAGTCTCCCTGCCGAGACAGGTATGTAAAGATTTTGTAGAGAGAACCTGGCAAAAATTGGTTGATACATTATCTGAGAGGGGCTTCCTATACTGTGCTATATGTAATAAGCCAATATACAACATAGATGAATTGACTAGACATAGAAGAGAGTTTATTCCATACGAGTCCATACCAGATGATGTAGCATTTGAGGAGGCCCCAGCAGCAGACTAAGTAATTAAATAAAGTTCTTAACGTGGTTTATATGATATATCACCGATGGATGAACTATCTTTTATTATTGGAGGACCGCAAGGAGCTGGACTAGAGACAAGCGCCTACATCTTAACCTACTCTCTAGCTCGTGCAGGATACGGTGTCTTCTCAGATAGAGAATATTTCTCAAATATAAAAGGTAGGCACAGCTATGTTCACTTTACAGTATCTTCAAAAGAGATCCCAAGGTCATTGACATACCCTGTACAATTGGTTGCTGGACTAGATCATGAGACTATATTTACTCATTTTAAAAGCTTAGAAGAGGGTGGTGTAGTGGTCTATGACCTCTCCATCGAGGAGAAGACCTTAGAGACTACTCCTAGCATGGAGGATAGCTTTAAGAAGAGGCTCCTTATAGAGTTCAAAGAAATAGGAATAGATGGATCCATCAAATCCCTTATCAGATATATTGCTGATACTATGAAGGTTAAACCTGTCTCTATAAACTACTCTGAAGTCATAAACGATTTTTCGAAGAAGATAGCATTACCTGCTTCTCAAGCAGCTAGGTATGTAAGCTCTATAGTGATAGGGGCTGTCGCTGGATTAACCAGCATAAAGAAGACCGCTATAGATTATTCTCTAGCTAAGAGGTTTGGAGATAGATCTGAACTTATCCAGCATAATAAGACTATAATCGATCTAGTCTACGATAAGATTGTAGGAGAGCACGGTCCGATATTGAAGCTTGGGCAATCCAGATTAAACAATAGAGAGTTGATGATAGCTAGCGGGAATGATGTAGTTGCTATGGGTAAGATAGTTGGAGGATTAAAATATCAGAGCTACTATCCTATAACACCTGCCGCCGATGAAAGCTTCACTATAGAATCATACGAGAGATTAGACGTAGATGGTGAAGGGTTAGGCTCAGTGCTCGTCATTCAGACAGAAGATGAAATAGCTGCGATCACCTCGACGATAGGTGCAGCTCTTACAGGTGCTAGAGCAGCTACCGCTACTAGCGGTCCCGGTTTCAGCTTAATGGTTGAAGGAATTGGCTGGGCAGGTATGAACGAAGTCCCAATAGTTGTTACATATTATCAGAGAGGAGGTCCGAGTACTGGTCTACCCACAAGAGGAAGTCAGAGCGACTTACTTTTCACTTTATACTCCTCCCATGGAGAATTTCCAAGAATAGTCATAGCGTCAGGCGACCATACAGAGGCATTCTATGATGCTGCGGAGGCATTCAACCTAGCTGAAAAATATCAGACCCCAGTAATACATCTACTCGATAAGTTTCTTGCAAACTGTATAGTAACATTAGTTCCACCGGAACCATCATCTATCAAGGTGGAGCGAGGTTTTCTACTAAATGAACCTCCAAAAGATTATAAGAGGTTCGATACGTCTAAGCCAATATCTCCGAGAGCCGTCTTAGGAGCCAATGCTATTATGTGGTATACTGGAGATGAGCATAATGAACTTGGACATATTGATGAAGACTCTGAAAATAGGGAGAAGATGTATAGGAAGAGGATGGAGAAGCTAGAGATCGCAGATAAAGAGATTCCTGAAGAGAAGCGTTTATCATATTTTGGCTTGGGAGATGAAGATCTACTTCTTGTCGGATGGGGGTTTGTTAAAGGAGTAGCCATAGATGCATTGAAGATTCTTCGAGATAAAGGTGTGAGAGCAGGATATCTACATCTGAGGATGTTCTCTCCATTTCCTTCTAGATCTGTCAAAAACATATTAGATAGATTTGCAGAGAATAGGATAATAGCTGTTGAGCATAGTTATCTTTCGCAAGTAGCTAAGATAATCCATATGAATAGTGGAGTAGAAGTAAAGAAGAATATTGTAAAATATACTGGTAGGCCAATATATAGAAATGAGCTGGTAGCAGCAGTTTTAAGAATAATTGAAGGTGAGGATAGGGTGGTGTTAAAATATGGTCCGTAAGCCATCTGAGTATCAGAGCGATATCTGGGTTGATTGGTGTCCAGGATGCGGAGACTTCGGTATACTATCATCAATGTATAGAGCATTCGCTGAGTTAGAGCTGCCTCCAGAAAAAACCATCGTCGTGAGTGGTATAGGATGCTCTGGGAAGACACCTCACTTTATCAATGTTAACGGTGTTCATACTCTACATGGTAGAGCCATACCCTTCGCTATGGGTATAAAACTGGCCAACCCTGAACTAACCGTTGTAATAAATGCTGGCGATGGAGACCTTCTCGGTATCGGAGCAGGACACTTCGTAGCTTTAGGGAGAAGAAACATCGACCTTACTATTATCCTTCATAATAATACGGTCTACGGTTTAACTAAAGGTCAAGCATCTCCAACTTTGAAGAAAGGACTTAAACCAAAATCTTTACCTAAGCCGAATATCCAGGATGCAGTCAATCCAGTTGCTCTAGCAATTGCTTCAGGCTATACATTCGTAGCCAGAGGATATTCTATGATGGTAGACCATCTAAAAGAATTGATAAAGAAGGCGATCCAGCATAAAGGTTCAGCGATAGTAGAGGTCCTACAACCATGTATAACATATGATAACATTCATACAGTAGAATTCTATAGGAAGAGGATATACAAGATGGAGGACTCAGGTTGGAACCCTGTAGTAGAAAAGGTAGAAGAGAGAGAAGATAAGCAGATAAAGGCATGGATGAAGTCGATGGAGTATGGTGAGAAGATCCCTATAGGGGTCTTTTATCAAGATCCACATGTATCCAGCTTCGAAGAAAGGATATATGAGAGGATACCTGATTATTTCGAAAACTATCCTTCGAAACAGAAGATAGATCAAGACTGTAAACCAATAATAGATGATGTTACATTCAGGAAGATATTCAAGCAGTACATTGTAGATGTAGAATAGCTGAATTCACGTTATATCTTCTTCTTAAACAATGAGCTTGAACCAGATAGCAGGACAATTCATGTACATGGGTGGGAAAAAATAGTTAAAATGAAAGATAATAGCGATATTAGTTTAAAGACAATAACATCATCATACAATATCTAAACTAATTAAACGAACGATAAATCAAATCTGATGCAGAGACTCAAATCAATCGTATTCTAACTATTTTTGATTATATATCGAGGTATTTTCTATGAGTAAATTTCTTAAAGTATTCATGGACTATCATTATTGATTTGATGGATATCGACTGGATTGTGGGAAAGCTTAAGGAATCTCTTCTCAAAAGAGAACTAATAATAATAGTTGGATTATTCGAGGTCTTATATGAAGGTAGAGCTTCATCTAAACTCGGATTAGGTGAAAGATTACTGATGATAAAATCTGATTATAGTGTTATCATTCATCGCCCAGTTAGTTATGAACCCGTTAATTGGCAGCCACCAAGATCAAAGATTGAAGTTAAGATTGTTGACGGGAAGCTTACCATAGAGGCAAGAAGACCTAAACCTGCAGAGTTGCTAATAGTAAAGTTCGCCGAGGTTTACCATTTTTCATCTTTTAAGTTGAGAGATGAGGCTGAATTTCACATGTATGCGACAGAAGAAGATATGAAGAAAGCATTACTAATACAACCTTCTCTAATCGAGGAAGGGTTTAAGATATTGGAAGAAGAAAAAAGTATACGTCCATCAGGTTTTATAGATATATTCGGTACTGATCTCTCTGGAAGGTTAGTAGTAGTAGAGATTAAGAGAAGAGAGGTGACGGTTGAAGATATACGTCAGTTAGTCCAATATGTTAATAGTATTGAGAGAGAGGTTGGGAAGAGGCCTAGAGCAATAATAGCTGCACCAAAAATTCAGAAATCAGCGACAAGAGAACTTAAACTACATAATGTAGAGTTTAAATGTATATCTCCGAGAAAATGTATGGAGGTCTTGGAGAAGACAAGAGGTTTAGACAGATTTAGATCTTAGAAGAGTAATATTTTCTTCTGTATTACCATCTCTTCTATTCTAGTTATGTGTTGAAGTTCCTCTTTCACGATCTCTACCGCTTCATTTATCATGTTTCTCTCATTACAATTAGATTCTGGAATATATTGTAATGACACTGCTAGAGGCTTGTTGATAGGTCTACCTATCTGGCTTAGAAGCCTAACATAAACTTCTTCTACACCTCCCACCTCTTGATATATTCTTTCAGCTATCATCTTGGCCACTACATTATAGATTTTTCCCACATGTGATCTTGCATTCTTCCCTGCTGCAGCTTCTAGAGACATCTGTCTATTAGGTGTTATTAATCCATTGACTCTATTTCCTCTACCAGTATTTCCATCATCACCACTTTCAGCAGATGTTCCAGTAACGGTCAAGTATACAGAGTTCTTACTGGGAATGTCAGCTGCATTTACTTGTACGTTTATTTCTACATCCTTCTCCTCTGACAGAATTTTGGAGGCTAACCTCTCAACTTCACTCTTAATCTGTTCTTTAACCGATAGATAGTGGTCTAGGTCTGGTGTGAGATGAGCTATTAAACTATCAGCGACGGTTATAAAATACTTTTTTCCAATTCTGAGCCCCATCACCTTACAATCTTCACCACTTTCAGGCATCTTCGACTTAAACTCTTTGGAATTTATCATCTTCTCAACCTCATAGACTATCTTCTCAAGTGGGGTGAGGGGTGAGTAACCTACTCCAAATGAAGTATCGTTGGCCAATGGGACCTCTTTATCTAGCTCCACTATGGTTTTTAAGTCTAAGCTTCCAGGTCTTACCTTCGTATCTATGATCAAATGCTCTTCTGGTTTCAAGAATCTAAAATTTTCTTGGATAAATTCTTCAACCTCTTCTCTTATCAATTTTTGGTATGGTATATCTTCATCTCCAACTTTTATCGTGGCCCTTCCAGCTATAAGTATGTAGATAGGGTCTTTGACCTCTCCTCCTCCAAACCATACTCTTGAACTACCACCTACAAGTAACCCTTTATCCAGATTATGATGTAATATCATACCATATCTCTCCTTATAGTATCTTGATAAAGCTCTACTGGCCGCTTCACAAGCAGAGTCTATTATATAGTCTGGATGACCTAGACCCTTCCTTTCTACAAATTCTGTCTGCTGTAGATTTACAGGCACTCTATCTAGCTTTTCCACTACTATCTGAGACTTCCACATCTCAGAAACCTAGATTTAGAATATTATGATACTATTTAACTACTATTACACTATTTTACATACAGAAAGTAGGTAGAGGCGTTATCGTGATAACTATTATCGTAGATGTCTATAGTTACTCTTTTTACACTCTGATGATAGGTTTAAACTAGGGTTTCTGAGATCACTCCCTCCTATTCACTAGCGAACCTTTCCATGACCCCCCATCCAAGTAAATGTCTAAATCCTTATTCGCTCTCACCTGGGATAAGCTGAATATACATTATATTGTTTCCTCTTATCAGTATTCTAGGGTAGATTGCCCTTTTACTATTATCTTGATATTCTACTGCTTTCTCTATAACGAGATTCATGTAGCTATCGCAATCTACAACCGTCCCCTCATAAATTAAATCATTCTTTAATGTTACCTTAATGCTCCTATTAAGATATTTTGTGATTAGTAGTAAGGGTTTCTTGCCCGTCTCCATAGAAGACACCGCATTCTTCAAAAATTCTTCTCTATTCTATACATATCACATAGCTTTAAACATTTCGTTTGAAAAATCTAGGATAACAATCATATTATCGATTAAAGTTTTACTTATGATAGGTTAAGAGTTCTCCTCAATTCATGTCATTGATAAAATTGGAAAAATTCATTATCTACTGAAATATTCTATCTTAAGTTCAAGATATCTTGAAGTTTTGGAGGAATACGGATCTCAGAAAAACATATTCCACAGACGAATAGGTCTCCCGAGATCTGCTGGCTTAATTTTAGAGGTGCATTACATACAGGGCAAGACCTACTGGGAGCCTCCGGGCTAAACATCCTCTTACCACATGCTTCACACTTCTCTGTACCGACTGGGTTAAGCTTTCCACAATGGGGACAAACCATATCGGATGCTTTAGAAACTATCTCGATAGTAGGCTCTTTCTCTATAGCTTTCTCTATAGCTTTCTCAACCGGAGGCTTCGCACCAGTCTCAATAATCTCTTCTATCTCTTTCTCTATCTCTTCTACAACACTCCCTTTACTAGCCCCCATCGGTCTATCTACTCTTTCTGGAACAGGCCTCGAGACCTCCCTTACGAGTGCAGGCCTCCTAATTACCGATGCAGAAGCAGTATAAGGGTAACTTCCAGAGGTAATTGTTATGCCAGTTCTGACGGCTCTCATATATATGAGTATCCCGATACCACTAATCACTGCACCAATTATTATTGAGTAGAGTAAGTATGAGAAGCCCATGTAAACTGTATCTAATAAAATTCTAAAAGGATGATCTAGAGGTATAGATACATAATATATTACAATACCCAATATTAGTGCTGCACCTAATAGACTTAAGATCATGCCAACTATCATTAATGGTGTCATCCGCTTACACCTTTTGATAGATTCTTTTCCTCGGCCATATTAAAAGTTTCTCTCAGTATATGATTGATAAAATCAAGATATTCTCTCTGTATTGTCATTATATTCCATCTTCGCTTAAAATATTTTAACAGATTTATTATATCTCTTTTTAAGTAGAATCTCGCCATTGGATGATCTCTTCTCACCCATTGTGGCCAGTCGATGAGAATAATCTCTTCAGATGGTGTAACCAGAATATTATAAATGCTTAGATCACTATGAACCACATCTGCATTATAGGCTTTGATAATATTATCGATAATCTTAGATAGTATTTTGCTTGGATCTCTGATAAACTTAGCTGAAGAGATCTCAACTCCCCTAAATATTTTCGTAACTATTACATGCTTCTCTCTAGCTACAGGCTCAGGTGTGGCCACACCTTTAGGATAGAGAATCTTAAGTGCTTGGAACTCTCTCCTAGCCGCCTCTATCGATGCATATAGATTTGAATGGATTAGAGATAGGGTAGGCCTCTTCTTCTCATATCCTCTAAAACTCGTCCGACCTATCCTAAAAAACTTGATGGCGAGAGCTTCTCCACTCGGTGAGAGAGCTTCATACACATCTGCCTCTTTTCCTACTCCTAGTGATTTTCCGATACTCTCTATTAAGTTCTTCTTCACCAAATTGTTTAAAGCGAGAAGATCCAATCCATTATAGTTTAGGAGATATCCTTTCGCTCTTCCCAGTGGAGACCAGATAAGCTTGTATAGATTAAGCTTTCTTACCAGTTTCTCGACACTCGACTTATCGAGACTAGACTGGTTGATGATTACTTCTTGAGGTACAACTTCATATCTCTTCAGATTTTTTACAATCGTATTCAAGATCTTGAAATGGTCATCGTCAAGATCTCTGAAGACGGTTTTAATAAGATGATGTAAAGACATCTATATCTTCTTCACACCTATCCTTATATTATCTCCTTCAATCTCCCAGTCTTTAGCATATCCCTGAACTTCTTCACGAATCTTAATCTCTAAAGATGAGCATCTCGTCTCCTCTTTTATATATTCTTTTAAAGTGTTTAAGTGTTCACTCCAGTCCTCATCTGGAACCGAGACTTCAACCATTATGTAGTCTAATACATGTAACCTCATCTCTCTTCTCATTATCTGTATCCTCCTTATGACTTCTCTCGCAAAAGATAATGCTATCAGCTCTTTAGTCTCTGTAGTATCCAGATAGATCTTAGCAAATTTGCCCTCAATTCCACGTATCTGTTCTGGAAGCTCTTCTACAAACTCCAATTCCTCACTTTCTAGCTTTACAATGGTCCCATCATTGGTCATTATCTCGTAGAAACCGCTTGTCTCAAGTGCTTCCTTAACACGTTCACCATCGACTATAGATATTCTCTCTACTATTTCTTTTAATTTCTTTCCATATTTCGGTCCCAGAATGCTATATACAGGTTTAACAAGATATCTGGTTGCTGGATGTCTCTCTCCTACGTTTAGAATTTCTAGGTCATCCGTGTTAAGCTGAGTCTTAATGAATTCTTTGAGTTCTTCGAAGGCTTTCTTTGATCTAGAGGTTTTTGGAGAAAATATAAACGCTTTGACTGGAGCTCTTAATTTCTTTCCAGCTTTTTGACGAAGAGCTAAAGCCTCCGTTAATGTCTGACGAGCTATCTCCATCATATCTTCTAGTTCATCGTTAATCCACTTTTCATCAGCTTTAGGCCATCTAAGCATGTGTACACTTATGGGATCCTCTCCAACTCTAATCTGTTGATATAACTTCTCCGATAGGTATGGCATTATCGGTGCGATAAGCCTAACAAGTTTACTAAGAACATAGTAGAGAGTAGCATATGCACTCAGCTTATCCCAAGTCTGCTCATCAGTCCACACTCTTCTTCTAATAGAGCGTATGTAAAGCCTACTAAGATCCTCCAAGATAAATTCTCTTATAATCCTAGCTGGTGTATGCAACTCTAGTTGCTCCAGAGTTCTCGTAGCGATCCTAACCAAGTTATTTATCCTTGATAAGATCCATCTATCTTCAATCCTAAGATATCTCTCAATCTTCTCTAATTCGATCTTGTCTGGTTGGAATCGGTCTAGCTCAAAATACATAGTTGCAAATGAAAAGACATTCCATAGTATGTTAAGCTCTTGTACAATCTGCTCAACCTCTCTTGGAACGAAGTTCAGATTATCCCAAGGCGCAGACTTAGAGACTAAATACAGTCTGAGAGGATCGGCTCCAAAAGTCTTCATAGAGTCCAACGCCCATATAACGTTCCCCTTGCTCTTTGACATCTTCTTTCCTTCCGCATCCATTACGTGACCTTGGTTTAAAACTGATTTGTAAGGTGCTTTTCCATAAAGTAGGCAGGAAGTAAATATTAATGTGTAAAACCATCCTCTAGTTTGGTCGATCGCTTCTGTTATGAAGTCATAGGGGAACAATCTCCTAAATAGTTCTCGATTGGATAGAGCATCTATACTTGCCGTATGGGCCATCCCAGAATCAAGCCAAGTATCCATTACGAATACTTCTCTCTTCATTAATTCACCACATCTGGAACACTTGAACATTATCTGGTCAACCCAAGGTCTGAGAAGCCTTATCTTCTCTGGTTTAACTTCTGCTTGTAATAGTTCTTCTCTACTTCCAATCACCTTCTTCTCTCCACATCTGCTACATGTCCAGATGGGCAGAGGAGTTCCCCAGATCTTTGTCCTACTAATACACCAATCTTCAGCATTCTCAAGCCAATCCCCGAATCTATGGTGACCTGCCCATGGAGGCTTCCAATTAACCTTCTTGTTTTCTTCAATCATCATCTTCTTTATCCTATCTATTTTTATGAACCATTGACGGCTTGAGAGATATATGAGAGGTGAACCACATCTCCAACAATGAGGATAGTTGTGGACTATCTTACCCTTCCACAATAGTAGACCTTTATCTTCTAGATATTCTATGATCTTCTTTCCCGCCTCGCTATATACTAGTCCAGAATATTCTCCTCCATCTAACGTAAAGTATCCAGTGGTAGATACCGGATTGAATATTGGAAGTCCAAGCTTTACACCGACCTCGAAGTCTTCTGGACCATGTGCTGGAGCGGTATGAACGCATCCTGTGCCTTCCTCCATAGTCACGAAGTCTGCTAAGATAACTGTATGTGCTGGAGGATTATGTTCTCTATGTTTAGGTATCTTCTCAATCAATGGATGAATATACTTTAGACCGGCGAGAGCTGAACCTTTAAAACGTTCTACTATCTCTAAATCTCTTATCCCCAATTCTTCTAGGAATCTATCTAAAAGTTTCTCGGCTAGTATCCAAAACTCATCTCTTACTCTTATCTTGAGATAATATTCATCTGGATGTACAGCTACTGCTTCATTTCCAGCAAGCGTCCATGGAGTTGTAGTCCATATCACTATGTATATGTTCGAGGAGCCTTCCAGATTGAACTTAACATAGATTGATGGATCCTCGACCTCCTCGTATCCCTGAGCTACTTCATGACTGCTTAGAGGAGTCTCACACCGTGGACAATAAGGTACAACTTTAAAACTCTCAACCAGATCTCCCTTTTCATATGCTTGCTTTATGAACCACCATACATGCTCTATGTATCTCTCTCTCCTAGTTTCATAGGCATTGTCATAATCTAGCCAGAGCCCAAGTCTCTCCGAGGCCTCTCTCCAATGTCTTATGTAATAATCCACCAGCTTCTCTGCCTCATTAATAAATCTCTCTAGCCCATATAACTCTACATCCCTCTTCGATGTAAATCCGAGCTTCTTCTCAACCTCTAACTCTGTCGGCAGTCCAAGACAATCCCATCCACCTCTTCTCCAAACATCTAAACCCTTCATTGTGTGAAATCTGAGGACTATGTCTTTGTAGACCCTACCTCTCGCATGACCGACATGCATATATCCATTAGCTGTTGGGGGCCCTTCAAGGAATGCGAATATAGGTGCTCCACGATTCATATTGAAGACTTTCTCTATTATATTGTTCTCTTTCCACCATCTAGAGATCTCTTCTTCTACTTCGATCGGATTATACCTGTCTGCTAGAACCATGCCTCATATTCACCTTAAAATGATTATCTAACTTAAATATTTCTTCACGATCATTTCTGTAACCATAGGTTAGCGAATTTGGCGGGACATCATCCACATCTACCTAAAATCTTAGAAGAATTTAAACCTTCAACTTTGTCGAATTTACTAATATTAGAATATGGTAGATAGCATAGACTTCTAATGAGGTTTACAATATTGCTTCATCCAGATATCTACCACATTGACAGCCTCTCTCTTCAGGGATCTTTGGGATGGCTCTCTCTAATAATCTTCTAACCTTCTCAACATTCTCCTTCATAGTCCGTACAACTTCTTCTGCACTAACAGGTTTCTCAGCCCACACATCATAGTCTGTTACCATCGCGATAGTTAGATAGCACATCCTAGCTTCTCTAGCAAGATTTACTTCAGGCACCAGAGTCATACCGATTATATGTGCACCCCAGCTCCTATAGAGTCTTGACTCAGCTCTGGTTGAGAATCTTGGACCTTGAATGCAGACATAGACTCCGCCTCTATGAATTGGTAAGTTTAGAGATATTGCAACATCGTATATAATATCTGTTAGCTCTGGACAGAATGGGTCGGCCATACTTATATGAGCTACTTTTCCTCCATCATAGAATGTTCCAGGTCTCCCCCAAGTTCTATCGATGTACTGGTCTGGGAGAACAAGTTCTCCAGGCTTGTAATCTTCATGTAAACTTCCCACAGCGCTTGGTGCAAGAACCCTCTCTACCCCCGATTCTTTTAAAGCCCATATATTCGCTCTATAATTTATAGAGTGGGGAGGCATTGTATGACCCTCTCCATGTCTTGGAAGGAATGCTATAAGTCTGCCCATGTAATCTCCAATGGTTATGTGCGCGCTTGGTGAACCATAAGGTGTATAAACCTTGGTCTTTACAGCGTCTTTTAGAAGACCGGGATCATATATTCCTGAACCACCTATCAATCCTATCTTACATTTCCCAACCTCGACCATAACCATCTTAAAATTATTGGGATAATGCTTTAAGATAAATATTATAAACCATCATCTATATTAGATTGATTGCTTCTTTAAAAGAGACTTTCTTGAAACCTTTTATCTCTTCTCCATTTGAAGTAGCATTGTAAAGCTTCTTACTTGTTCTCGATGAGTAAAGTTCTAGAAGATTCTTACCTATAGAGAGCTTCCGCTTCTTAACCTCAATCCAGATGGGATCATCCCTCAAATCTTTTTTAGAATATAAACCGATCTCTTCTCCAAAATCCATACCTCCAAGAAAGATCTTCTCAAAACCAAGTGCATCAGATAAGAATACCGCTCTATCACCATCTGTAAATCCTCCAAAGTTATATAGATATCCATGAGGTTTACATTGTGTCGTCCCAAGTATTCTACCATGAAGTCGCGGTACGAGGCTGCTAATCTTCTCAATATTGTCTCCATGCGCATGTACTACGGTGGCTAGACATCTTCTCGAAGAATCTATCAATTCTTCATCTCCACCATCTAGATCTGTTACAAGAATATCTATCCTCAATCCTCTTTCCAAGAATGCTCTACAAGCACCATCTGCGACGATAATGATGACTTTATCACTTATACCCGAATCAATGAATTCTTTTATATCTATAGATAGTGATGGCCCTGCACCGAAGACCACGGATGTATCTTTTCCACCTATCCTATCTTTTAGTTCTACTAAAGTTAAGGATCTGCCAGATATAATCTCATTCAGTATCTCCGCTGATCTAATATCCTCTTCGACTGAATAGTTCATCTCCTTAACGATCTTGAGATATATAGGTTCCCAATCTTCCCATCTCATAAAATACACCTATGAGATTAGAAGTCTCTTCACATCACCAATTCTCGATTTAACATGTGCTGCAATATCCTGGGAATGAAGACTCTCTTTACTCTCTACGTATACATAGATCCTTGAACCGTCGGGTAATCCTTCCCATTTATTGATAATCTTTCTAACAATCTCTCTTAAGGTATCTTCCACAAATTTGCATGATGCTAGTGCATCAACGATCACCTGGGCTTCATCAAGTCTCTTTAAGTAGGAGTATAATGGAGAGCTAAAAGATGACTTAACTATCTCTAGTAGATCGATTATATCTACTTTCATGTTGTCTGGTATTTGGAGGAGGACTCTAGCTTTGCTTCTCTGCATATGGGTTGTATCCATGCCTGGAAATGAGAACTTTACCACTTCTCTTGCACATGGACAAGCTGTTAAGCCCTCGACCTCTACACCTATATATCTTTCTATTTTTAAACCCCTATAAGCCCTCACTTTTACATATATCTTAAACTGCTCATATGAGATAGATTTTGTAATGGGTGATGCCGTCTTATAGTAGGCTGGAGACTCTATATAGACGTACACTTTACTAGAGTATGGATGAACCTCTAATAATCGTTTGGCAACTCTCTCACCTATTTCTTCAAGCTCTATCTTCTCTCCAGAATGCTCTTCAACCATCTCTGAGATAACACCATAGATTCTTGAAGTATGGACTCCACGCTTATCGCTAGGTAAATCTACGAAGATGTGAAATTTTGGCATAAGAATTATCTCTAAACCATTTAAGAAGATCCTACCAGTAGGGATTCTAATATTCTTAAACCCTACTCTATCTATTGGTATAGGTATATAAGGCTCCTGGTCTTGAATATTGGGTACTTCACCCATCAGCATTTTTCTAATGAGAACCCGCTAATAAACTAACTTTAAATGGTAGATTATGGGTAATAGATTAAGCGACGTTAGGTGCCTCGAGTCTTGAGGATCACTGTATCGGCTGGATCTAGGATACATCTAGGATTTATCGACCCGCTGGGTCTTCTTGGACGTAGATGGGGGTCGATAGGATTATACTTAGATGAGCCGAGACTATCTATGACCGTTACAAAGTGTGAGAAAATTATCGTTAATGGTCCAGAATGGTTGAGAAAGCTCGTTGAAGAGATTACTATGAAGCTCGGAGTCAGCGGGTTGAGGGTTGAATGTCTCAATCATATACCTAGACATGTTGGTTTAGGCTCGGGTACACAAACAATTCTTTCTATAGGATCATCGATCTCTATGATCTATGAGCTGGATCTAACCGTTGAAGAGATAGCTTTAATCTTCGATAGGTGTAAGATGTCGGGTGTAGGTTACTGGCTCTTCCAGAAGGGTGGTCTAATAATTGATGGAGGTAAATCATCTAAAGAAGAAATTCCACCTTTATTGTTTAGAGCTGATTTTCCAGAGGATTGGACGGTCCTCTTAGCCGTTCCAACAAGTGAGGGGCTTGGCCTACATGGGAGTATGGAGGAGGAAGGGCTCAAAAGGCTAAGTGCTGCAGACCCTAAAGAGACATCTTTAACAGTCTTGATGAAGCTTCTTCCATCTATCATTAGGAAGGATTTCGAAAAATTCACGGAAGCTGTAGAAGATATCGATATAATGACATCTAGATTCTTCGAACCTGTTCAATCTGGTAGATATTTTAAGGATTCTCAAAAAGTTGTTGAATCTATGAAGAATGCAGGGGTAAGGGGGGTTGGTCAAAGCTCGTGGGGTCCAACCATATATGGATTTGTAGAGAGATCTATGGTTGAAGAGATTGGTAGAAGGCTTGAAAAGATAGATGGCTTTAGATTTATCTTTACAAAGGTTCGAAATATTGGTGCAGAGATCCTTCAACTATAGTTGATGGATAAGATTGTAGGATAATCTTTATCTACTCTTCTTCGATCTTCTGTATAGCTCTCTTAGAACATAGTTTAAGATACCTCCATGCTTATAATACTCGACCTCTATGCTTGTGTCAAGTCTAGCGGTTACGTTGAAAACTATCTCTGAGCCATCTTCTCTCTTAGCTCTAACTCTAAGCCTCTTCCTCGGGTAGAGCCCTTCTTCAATCCCCTCTATATCGTAAACCTCTCTACCAGTCAGTCCAAGAGTCTTCCAGTTCTGCCCCTCTTCAAATTGTAGAGGCAGTATTCCCATGCCGACTAAGTTGCTCCTATGTATACTCTCAAAACTCTCAGCGATAACGGCCTTGATCCCTAATAGGTATGGCCCTTTAGCTGCCCAATCCCGTGAGCTTCCCGCACCATACTGTTTACCGGCTAAGACTATAACAGATATGCCTTCTCTCAAATATAGTTGGGAAGCATCATATATCTTCATTAATTCACCATTTGGTTGATGTATAGTCCAACCGCCCTCTTTATCAGGTGTTAAGAGGTTCCTCAATCTAATATTATCAAATGTTCCCCTCACCATTACTTCATGGTTTCCTCTTCTAGAACCATAAGTATTAAAGTCTTCGGGCTTTACACCTCTCTCCATTAAGTATTTTCCAGCAAGACTATCTGAGGGTATCGATCCTGCTGGAGATATGTGGTCTGTAGTGATGCGGTCGCCCAACATAACTAGGATTCTAGCATTCTTGATATCTTTAAGTGGGGGAGGTTCGAGTGTAATATTATCAAAGAATGGTGGTCTTCTTATATATGTAGACTTCTCATCCCATGGGTAAAGATCGCTTGGCTCTGCAGAGATCTCTCTCCACTTAGAACTACCCTCGAACATCTTACTATACTTGCTTCTAAAATCTGATGGTCTAATCATCTTCTCCACAATCTCTCTAATTTCTTGATTAGAGGGCCAGATATCTTTAAGATATACTGGAACATTGTTTGGGTCTCTTCCAATCGGTTCATTGAGCAGGTCTATATCTATTCTGCCTGCGATAGCATATGCTACTACTAGGAGTGGTGATGCTAGGAAGCTTCCTCTAGTTAATGGATGGATCCTGCCTGCAAAGTTTCTATTACCGCTTAAGATGCTTACAGCATAGAGATTGTAGGTTTTAATCGCATCAGAGACTTTCTGTGGAAGGGGGCCACTATTTCCTATACATGTTGTGCAGCCGAACCCAACTACATGGAATCCAAGCGCCTCTAGATATTGCATGAGCCCAGCCCTCTTCAGATATTCGACTACTACTGGGCTTCCAGGAGCAAAACTAGTCTTAACCCAAGGTCTTCTAGATAACCCTCTCTCAACCGCCTTCTTAGCTAAGAGGCCTGCACCTATCATGAGGTGGGGGTTCGAAGTGTTGACACAGCTTGTTATAGCTGCTATGACGATGCTTCCATGAGTTAACTCACCCTTTATGCCATCTAGATCTATCTGCGCTCTAGGAGATGGCTCTAAGCTAAGACCCCTCTTTCTAGCATCCTCCAGATACTCATTCAAGATCTGGATAAACCGCTCTTTTATTCTCGTTAAGGGTACTCTATCTTCTGGGTTTAGAGGTCCAGAAAGTGAGGGCTCAACCTCTCCAAGATCTATCGTAATAACATCGCTATACTCTGGTGTAGGAGATGAAACATCTCTAAATATTCCAATCTTTCTCGAATACTTCTCAACGAATCTTACATGTTCAAGACTTCTACCAGTAGCCTCTAGGTATCTTAATACTTCTCTATCTATAGGGAAGAAGGCGGTTCTAGGCCCATACTCGGGAGACATATTAGATATGGTTGCTCTATCTGGTGCGGACAGCTTGTCAACCCCAGAGCCTATAAACTCAACTATCTTATCTACCAGATTCTTCTTCCTAAGAATCTCCGTAATTGTTAAGACGATATCTGTAGCGTTTACACCTTCTCTAGGCTCACCTTCAAGCCTTACCCCGACCACTTCAGGTATTGAGATATAGTATGGTTGACCAAGCATTACCGCTTCTGCCTCTATACCTCCTACACCCCATCCGAGAACTCCGAGAGATGAGACCATGGTGGTATGTGAATCCGTGCCGATGACGGTATCAGGGAATGCTATAAGACTTTTCTGAAGCTTTGAGAGATGTACAACCTTTGATAGATGTTCAAGGTTGACTTGATGTATTATACCAAATCCTGGTGAAGCTACTTTTAAGTTCTTGAATGCCTTCTCAGCCCACTTCAAGAATCTATATCTCTCAATATTCCTCTCCATCTCCAAGCCGATATTATATTCTAACGCATAGGTTGTTCCAAAATAATCTACCTGGACAGAGTGGTCGATTATAAGATGGACTGGTATTAGTGGGTTAACCGTCTTTGGGTCTCCGCCAAGCTTCTTCATAGCATCCCTCATAGCAGCTAGATCGACGAGTGCTGGAATACCTGTAAAATCTTGCAATATTACTCTGGAGGGTAGATAGGGTATTTCTCTACCAATATTCTCCCTCCAATTCAATACTGCTTTAACATCTTCTTCTGTAACTATCTTTCCATCAAGGTTTCTTAGAAGATTCTCGATTAAGATCCGTATAGAATATGGAACTTTTTCTAGATTAAGACCTTCAATCTTCTTTAAGTTCCATATTATGGCCCTACCCTTATATGTTCTTAAAAAATCTCTTACATCCGGAATTGTCATCGAATAGTTATATTGCGACGCTCTCTAAAATACCTTAATCTCGGAATAGCTGAACAACCTCTTAACAATAGTTTCGATTTGGAAGAAATCTTTAAAGACTTATAATGATAATACTTGGGTAAGATTAGCATTTAGATTAACTCAAAACTTTAATTATCATGTAGCTAACATTTTCTCGGGATGCGGTTCTCTCAGCTTGTTGAGTATTATGAAAAGTTGGAGGCCACAACTAGTAGGATAGAGATGACAAATCTACTAGTAGACCTCTTAAAGAATAGTCCACCAGATATAATTGATAAGATAGTCTACTTGACGATTGGAGAGATATATCCACCGTTTGTAGGAGTTGAGTTAGGTGTCGCCGATAAGCTAGCTCTCAGAGCAGTAAAGATAGCTACAGGACAATCTGAGAAAGCGGTCAGAGAACTATATGGTAAACTTGGAGATATAGGCTTAGTTGGAGAGAGGCTACTACAGAGCCGTAGCCAAGTTACACTGCATACAGAAGAGCTTATCGTATCCGACGTATATCAAGCATTAGAGAAGATTGCTGGAACATCTGGCGAGGGAGCTATGGAGATGAAAGTGCAGATACTGGTAGGGCTCCTATCCTCAGCTACTCCTAAAGAAGCTAAATATCTCTTAAGGATAGTTACAGGAAAGCTAAGACTCGGGGTTGCAGATATGACGATCCTTGATGCACTAGCGATTTTGTATGGAGGTGGAAAAGAGGCTAGAGACCTTTTTGAGAGAGCTTACAATATTACTTCAGACATAGGTTATGTCGCCAAGACCGCTGCACTAGAAGGTCTCACAGGTATTAAAAACATAAAGATTTCTATCGGTAGACCTATAAGACCGATGCTCGCCGAACGTCTCTCATCAGCTGAAGAAATTCTATCAAAGATTGGTGGAAGATGTATTGCAGAGTATAAGTATGATGGTGAAAGGATGCAGATACATAAGAAGGATAGAGAGGTTGTGATATTCTCGAGGAGACAGGAGAATATTACTAGACAGTATCCCGATGTGGTAAAGCTTGTACAAGAGAACGTTTTGGGCAATGAGGTGATCTTAGAATGTGAAGCGGTAGCGATAGATCCCGAGACCAATGATACATTACCATTTCAGGAACTCATGCACCGGAAGAGAAAACATGAGATAGAGAAGGCGGTTGAAGAGTATCCCGTAAATCTATACTTCTTCGATATACTGTATTTTGATGGAAGAGATCTAACATTAGAGCCATTGGAGGAGAGGAGGAAGATACTTGAGAGAGTTATAAGATCTGGTGATAGAGTAAGCCTAACCAGAGCAATCTATACAGATAATCCGGTAGAGTTAGAGAAGTTCTTCCATGAAGCAGTTGAGAGTGGATGTGAAGGGTTGGTTGTAAAAAGTTTAGATAGAGAGTCGATATATAGAGCTGGTGCAAGAGGTTGGCTCTGGATAAAGTATAAAAAGAGTTATGTGTCACGTCTCATGGATACGGTTGATTTAGTGGTTGTAGGTGGTTATTATGGGAGGGGTAAAAGGTCTGGAGTGATGGGAGCGTTATTGCTCGGCTGTTATGACGATGAGAACGATGTCTTCAAGACTGTTTGTAAGCTTGGGACAGGTTTTTCTGACGAAGATCTTGTGAAGTTGAGAGAGATGTTAGAGCCTTATAGACTTGAGAGACCTCATCCAAGAGTCGTTGTCGGAGAGGTTAAGGCTGACCTGTGGCTCACACCATTTCTCGTCTTAGAGGTTCTTGGTGATGAGCTAACCATTTCTCCAACACATTCAGCTGGCCTCGCCATAAGATTTCCAAGGTTTACTAGGAGATATCGTTTTGATAAAAGACCTGAAGATGCAACCACCCTTAAAGAGTTATGGGGGATATATCAGAAACAATTGAAGAAGATTGAGGAAGAGTAAACATGATTTAATCATGTGATGAAGAAGTAAGAAGATTAGGTTTTAGAGGAGAAAAAAGAGAGGAGGGTTTGGGGAGCTTTATTGTATACATTCTTAATTGTTCTACGGTATTTTGGGTTGTGTTAAATTTCTTGAGAAGTTTTTCTCGAATATCGATAAGCCTTTGTAATTTTTGGGAATCTCTCTCAAATTTTATTGTAAGTTGTTCTATCGCCTTCAATTGACCATATAATTTTCCAAGCTTTTCTAGATTTCTTATGAACTGCCATAATATTCTTGCCTCATCTTTTTTTATCCCGTCTTCAAGGATTCTCAGCGCCCAAAGCCTTTTCACTTCTTTAAAAGGATGGAGCATTTTAATGTGTTTCAAGAATTCTTCGACGTCCTCTCTCCTGTAAATTGTTAATATATGTTCCCAATGTTTGCTCTTTAAAACATGTCCATCAAACTCCTTTTCAACATATCTAAATCTTTTGAATTTTGAAGGAGTCAAACCAACGTCCATTATTACTTCTTCAAGAAGTGCGGCTTTATCGTTATAGATCGTTGTAATATTGATTGTAAATGCCGGCCTCTTAGACCGTTTCTCACACAATGATATCCACCCGTCTCCATCTATAACTCTTGCGAGAAACCTCATTTTTTCTTCTTTGGAAAAGTTCTTCGGCGAAGTGAATGCCTCTCTCCAAGCGTTAACGTCCAAGTATACATTTACCTGCCACTCCGGAGTATTTTTGCAGAGCACGGGTTTTACGCTAACGTAGCCGTAACGAGTAAATAAGTTGTTTATCGCGACTACCCATGCAAAATATGTCGTCGTGTGTAACCATAACGTGTTACAGATCTTTTTGAAACCAAGGTCTGA
>JBCNVN010000014.1:0-34966 GCA_039630055.1 Candidatus Caldarchaeales archaeon
GCTAGAACTATATGTTTCGAATTGAATCTCCCATTTCGTAATTGAATCTCATAAAGAGAATTGAAAGACGTGGTGGTTCGCCAATCTTTCGGGGTGGATATGAGGACATGAATCTCATAAAGAGAATTGAAAGATCACTGCATATGTAGACGCTGTACTGGATCCTCTCAACAATCCTCCCGAATCTCATAAAGAGAATTGAAAGTATCCACCTACACCACCCTCCACAGGCTTAACCTCATAATCTTGAATCTCATAAAGAGAATTGAAAGTGAACGTTCACTTAGCATTTCAACAAACGTACTAAATACAAAAAGAATCTCATAAAGAGAATTGAAAGATATTGATAGGGGGATTAGTGTAGGTAGCTGTGTAGGTTTCGAATCTCATAAAGAGAATTGAAAGAGGAGAGATTGAGGGGTGAGGAGAAGAATGGGTAGGGTCGCGGAATCTCATAAAGAGAATTGAAAGTTTTTGGGAGAACCGTAAATCCATTCTCTCCAGTGTTTTACAGCTTCAAGAATCTCATAAAGAGAATTGAAAGTCTCCTATAATGGTATGCCAACGTTGAGCCATCATCCTTGGCTACGAATCTCATAAAGAGAATTGAAAGCTCCGCGAAGAGGCTTCTACGATATGAGGTGGTGCGTGAATCTCATAAAGAGAATTGAAAGAAATATTCTCCTACTGGGCGATCCCAGTAACCCGGATAGTTTCCCGGAATCTCATAAAGAGAATTGAAAGTCTTCGACTTCTTTAAGAATATTTTCGACCTCTTTCTTGGGAATCTCATAAAGAGAATTGAAAGTCCCCCCTCTTCCTGTATTCCGCCATAATCTCGCTGAACCTGAATCTCATAAAGAGAATTGAAAGATTGAGAATGAATGACGGGTTTCGGCTCGCTAACTTTTTTGATGAATCTCATAAAGAGAATTGAAAGTTAGATGCTTCAACCATGCATCGCATCAGCATGATGCTTGGAGAATCTCATAAAGAGAATTGAAAGATCTAAACCCACATACTGTGCATATCTTTATTCCACCAGAATCTCATAAAGAGAATTGAAAGTTAAGAAGCTGAACCTGATAGTTGAATGGCTTAAAGTCCAGAATCTCATAAAGAGAATTGAAAGTTTGGAATCACTCCATTGGATATAATATTAGTGTAACGTTATGAATCTCATAAAGAGAATTGAAAGACATCATATGTTGTAGGCGTCGTGTATGTCTTGACATTGTACTTGGAATCTCATAAAGAGAATTGAAAGAGCATTTCTGATGGCTTCAAATCGTCGAAATTAGTCCCGATAATGAATCTCATAAAGAGAATTGAAAGTGTGAGTAAGAAGGTTGAGAGGAGGGAAGAGCAGAAGAGAATCTCATAAAGAGAATTGAAAGTTTCTGACGCCTTCGGGAAACACCCCTAAGAGGGAGTGCTGAATCTCATAAAGAGAATTGAAAGTTAGGATCATGTCCTTCCTCATTATGCCAGATGATTGAATCTCATAAAGAGAATTGAAAGTCAACACTGTTTTGCCGTCGGGTGCAAAAACAACAACCTCGAATCTCATAAAGAGAATTGAAAGTCCAAATCTGTTAACTTCTATGTGTTTTTCTCCAAACCACGAATCTCATAAAGAGAATTGAAAGATATATCTCGGTTGAATCATTTTCAAAGCAGTGTAAACACGAATCTCATAAAGAGAATTGAAAGCAAATTTCAACCTGTTTGGGTCATGAATGTTTGTAAGCTTCTTGAATCTCATAAAGAGAATTGAAAGTGATAGTCGACAGGACCGCCTACATTATGAGTGTGAACCTGAATCTCATAAAGAGAATTGAAAGATGTTTGGCTCGCTCCAAACCCTATCTGGAGGTATCCACCCGAATCTCATAAAGAGAATTGAAAGTTATCTTCTTTACATGTTTGTGTCAATTTTCATACAGAATCTCATAAAGAGAATTGAAAGCTGCGGACCATGAAAAAAACATTTTGTCTTTTTCCATCTTGAATCTCATAAAGAGAATTGAAAGTATTTACATAGCAACATTAAAAGGGTTCTTATGTGTTCAATGAATCTCATAAAGAGAATTGAAAGATGAACGCTGCGTACTCTTTCTCGTTTATCACGTTGGCTACGGAATCTCATAAAGAGAATTGAAAGTCATGGCAATTATTTCAGCACTATATTCAAGTGTCTTGATAGGAATCTCATAAAGAGAATTGAAAGGTTTTTGAAGAAAATCATGCACCTCGTCGATTGTTTGAACCTCATAAAGGGATTTGAAAGAGGGGGATGTGTTTATGTAATTAAAAAATTTGCTGAAAAAGTTTATAATAAACTTTCCACATGTTTCCTTTATGTCTTTACAACTCTCTGAGATATTAAACTATGCTGTTAGGATAGGTGTACAAGCTAAGTTAGAGAATGTAACTAAGGCGCAGATAGAAAATCTTCTTAGCTCACTAGACTTCGTTAATGATCCAAAATTAAGCCTTCTAGTAACCTCTGCATACGCTCATAGACAAGCGGCTAGATTGGAGAGAGGACGTAATACTGCAAGATTAGTTAATGAATTAATGGATAAGATCTATAGAGGTGGAGAAGATAGAGAGAGGGCTAGATTTGCACTAGGTCTTGCAAAATGGATCTACGAAATAATGGAACAATACCGAATACCGAAGACAGATATCTCTACATTAACTTTTGAGAAATTCCTCGAACTTCTAAGAGGAGAGCGTCAATGACAAACTTCAAAGATCTAGACATACTAAAAATCTTTACAAAGATTGAAGGAATACTGATAAATGAAACACCTCTAAGAATTGGAGTAGGTAGAGAGGGGCCGATAGGTAGCCCAATCGATCTATCAGTCTATCGAGTCAATGGGATACCATGTATTCCAGGGTCAAGTCTAAAAGGAGTATTTAGATCATTTGTTGAATCAATAGCATCTTCAAAAGGATACAGAGTGCATCAACCCTGGGATAACCAAATAATAGAAGATGAAGCAAAGAATAATAATTTCTGCATTATTTGCGGAATCTTTGGAAGCGGTGAATTAGCAAGCCATGTTAAGATCTATGATTCAACACCCCTAAAAAATTCAGATGGAAGAACATTTATGAAGACGGGAATAGGGATCGATAGAGAATTTGGAAGCGTAAGGCCTGGACACCTATTTACCGAAGAATTTGTAATCCCGAAAACAAAATGGACTTTTAGAATGGATTTATACAATATATCATTGTTTCCTGAGCCAGAAGATGAGAGGGGAAAGCTTTTAAGAACGCTCTTAGACACACTAACATCAATTGGTTTAAGCATCGGTGCGAGAAAAAGTGCTGGATGTGGTTTAATTAAACTCTTAGAAGCAAAATGGGAAACATACTCGATAATCGATGGAACTTTTAAGCTTAAAGAAAGCGGTGTATTGAGATGAACTTCTGGACATCTTCATCTATACTCTTAAGAGAAACAGTCTTCCAAGGATATATTGTAAATGTTGAGCCTCTACGTATTGGAAGCGGTAAAGAACCGCCATTAGGATCGTTAACAGACCTAGCAGTACTTAGAATAAAATACGGAGAAAAAGATATTCCATACATTCCAGGCTCAAGTCTTAAAGGAGTATTTAGAAGTTCTGCAATAATGCTTGCTAGATCAATCGGTCTCAAAGCATGTAGTGGTCTATCAAAAGATGTATGTACAGAGGTTGAGAAAGTTGTTGAAGGAGCATCGGAGATGAAGTTAGGAGATGTAGTAGAACATTATATTAGAATCGGAGAGCCTGCAAACGCTATGAAAAAATTCTATGAGAAAGCATGTCTTATATGTAAAATATTTGGCTCACCTCATTATCTATCTAAAGTCTATTTTAGTGATGCATACCCGATCGGAGATAACGGCGAACTTCTTCCCTTCAGCTTAAACACTAGAACAGGGACAGCGATAGACAGAAAGACTGGAGCAGTATATGGTGGAGCACTTTATACGGTAGAATTCGTTGAGCCAAATACAAAATTCAAGTTTATGATATATGCTAGAAACTTACCAAACTATGCCCTCGGTCTATTAAGCAGTATTATCAATATGATAAACCGTGGAGAAGTAAAGATCGGTGGATTTAAAACTAGAGGATTTGGAACAGTCCATATAGAAGAGCTCCTATTCAAATCCAGAGAGTATCCGAGAACTGAGGAGACTAAATTGGTCTCCCTCGATCTTGGAGAAGATAAAGAAATCGATCTTACTGGAATAGTCAAGTTGGAGAATAACTGGCTTATTGCAAGAGAAGAGAATGCTTGGAAGGTTTTAAAGATGTTGGAGGATTTATGGTATGAGTTCGGTAAAAGTTCAAGTGGTAAGAAATCCACCTAGAGATAGAAGTATACTAGAAAATCTTTCAGGAAAGATCAGAACATCTATCATATCTCTCTCATACCTCCACATCGGAGCTGGAGATAGAATGCTTCTAGAAACAGAAGAAGGTAAGTTGAGAGAGATCGCAAAGAGAGCTGGAGATTTAAGAGAGGTAACTAGAGAGATAAGGTTTAAAGAATCTTCACCATTCTCTCTAACGACTAGAGGGCTCACTATTCCTGGAAGCTCTATTAAAGGAAACATAAGATCTAGATTGGAATTGAGTTTTAGAAATGTAGATGGTAAAGTTGAAGCATGCTTCCAGAGATCAAGGATCCTGAAGGCTGAACCATCTATTGGAGAACAAGGTTGGAGACATTACAGGATATGGGGTGAGGTTTTAAGAGAAGATAGAGGCTCACCATGTGATTATACTGTTAATAAGTCTGTATGCCTTATCTGCGACCTATTTGGAACAGCTGGATTAAAAGGAGTCTTAGAATTCTCAGATTTCATACAAGATAATGTCTCTATAGAAGTCCTCAGACTACCTTATGGGATAGAGTTTGTAGCAGCAAGACAGAACTCTCGTTTTACAGGTTTCATAAACTTCTACAATCTCAAACCTGAAGAGGTTGGCCTAATATTAATGGGTATGGGCTTAAAAGATAGTAGGATCGGAAGACCCATACTGTTAGGAAGATTAAAGTATAGGAAGAAGATCGATGAAAGAGAACTCGGTAAAGTAAGGTATGAAATAGAATCACTAGAGCTGTTTAGATATTCTAAGCCTCTGAAACTTGATGGTATCGAGATAAGCGGAGGTCAGAAGATATCTGGAGAAGAACTAGATAGAGTTATCAAGCTTCTTACAAGTCAATCTCTCAAAACCTATACTGGGTTAAAAATAGTCGACGAGGTTGAGAATCTTGAAAAACTTTAACGATCTAGAAGTAGAGCTTCCCAAATTCCCAGTATACAAATCATACATCTTACCATATAGGCATGGTGGAGACGAGATCGTAGATGTACTAGAGGTTGATAGTTACGCCATAGAAGATTGGAGAAAGATGTTATCCTATCTACATGAATTCTTGAGAGAAAGCTTGGCAATCGCTAGATTAAGTGACCAAGATGAGGTAGAGAAGATTGAACTGGTAAACGATCTCATAGTCCTCTTCTTAAGGATACCGTTGGTAAGAGAACTACTTCCAACAATAGCTCCCAGCCCTCTTAAATCATATCTATTCTATAGACTTAATGAGCCTGTGACCACAGGGTCAGTAGAAGATATACTTGATTACGTCTATGCTTTCTACGATAAAATTACGAAAGAGAAGTTTTCCGAGACATCTGTTTCAAGATTTTTCGATGACCTTGAATTATGTGAACTTGTTGAGAGATGCTGGTTCAGGATCCCTGCAGATACGAGACCAGGGCCCAACACATGTGGACTTATCCCCCACATACTCTTATCATCTGCTATAGCATGGGCTTTAGCAATAGAGGAGGGCCTCTCAAGAGATAGAGTAGCAGTATTAACCCTTGCAGCACTATTACACGATATTGGAAAACCCATAAGATACAGAGACCATGTTAGAGTTTCTGTAGAAGTAGCTAGAGAGCTACTTAAGAATCTGCTTTCACAGGAGAAAGTTGATGAAGTAGTTAGATTAATAGAGCTTCACCACATAGGTGATGGCTCTGTTGAAGTTGAGATAATAAAGAGGGCTGACCATATTGCTTCTAGAATCGATAGGCTTTCCAGCCTACTGGAAGATCTTCTAAAAAATGAGTTAAATAGAATTTCTAAAGAGACAAGTATAGATATTTATCGAGGTTATGAAGGTGGAGAGAGCTCTTGGGAGATATGGGAGGAACTGCATAGAGTTAAGCCTGATGCTATTAGAGAGCTCAGCACGTTATTTGTTCAAAGGATTAGAGAATCGTTAAACAACTTTCAAGTAGTTCCGAAGATCGTTAAGACCGAAGATGTAAAAGGCGTTCTTATAGGCTTAGTAGACATAGGGGCTATTCAAGAATTTATCATGGCGACATCTGAGCTTAGAACTGTAGTAGCCTCAAGCCTCATAGTAGATATCCTTACGGCATTATTTATCCCAGTAGAGATCCAGAGATCCAATCTTCTCAAAGGCAGAGTTCCTCTGGGGAATATTACGTATGCTGCTGGAGGAGTTGTAGAATTCATAATCCCTGAAAGATTTTATGATAATGTTCAAGAAGCTCTAGAAAACCTTCATAAGAAAACGTCTAAGATCGGTTTACCGATAAGAGTAGCTCACATAACCTTGAAAGATTACTATCCAGCAACGATTTTAGAACTCGTCAAAGATATGCAGATAGCTAAGCTCGAAGTGGATAGCTCTAAACAGCATATTACATTGAGTAGAAGTAAAGAGACTAGAGAACTATGCCAGGTATGCTATCTAAGAACTCCAGTAGAAGATATGCCAACTCCTGAAGGCAGTAAGAGAGTATGTAATATCTGTAAAAGATTATATGAAGTAGGTAGTGAGTTACATTTCAGATCAAAATACACATCAAAGATAACTATAAATAACAGTAATGTAGTTCCCCGAGAATTATTCGGAAAAGAGTGGGAAAGTATTGGCAAGTACATCTTAGAGGTCATAGCAGGTCACGATGAGATAGAATTGGATAAACTTAAAAAACATATTATTGAATATAGGGATTTAGCAGTTATAAAACTTGATGGAAACCTTATGGGGCCGCTCATGGCTTCAAGCATATCTCTAGCAGACGCATGTGAGAGGAGTGCTAGAATAGATCTAGCTTTAAAGAAAGCTATGGATGAAGCTATTAAACAAGTTTTTGAAGCTGTTAGAGAAGTTGGTGGAGACCTTCAAGCTTTAAAGATTATCTCGCAGATAAAGCTCGGGTTAATGTATGCTGGAGGTGACGATGCACTAATCTTTATGCCTTCATGGACTTCGATAGGATTTACGCTAGTTGTTGGTGAAGAATTCTGCCTTAACATGGGAGGAGCGAGAGGATTATCCATAGGATTAGCTGTAGGGAAATCCAAAGCAGATATATGGGGTCTGATAACTGCAGCCTCAAAATTAATGAAGATATCTAAAGGAGAAATGTCTGAAGAGGAGATCTGCAGGAGAGATCCATCAAGTAGCCGTATATGCTTTGATGTCTCAGATAGCCTAACTCTTACGGAGTCATCCGTTAAAACACATCTGGATCATCTAAAGAGGGAGGGCTTGACGGCTCAACCCTTAAGGTTTGATGGAGGAGCGCCAAGTTTCAAACAGCTTATCTCTCTAGTAATCTCTGAAGATGTAAAGCCTAGAGAAGTCTTCAAGAACTGCTATCTCATATCTAGGCTCATAGAAAACGATCAGCAGAGTAGAGCAAAACATGTAAGGAGAGCTATTGCTGAATCGTTAAGCAGCGCTAGACGTATGGTCAAGAAGGTTAAAGGCTTAGAAGATTATCTAATCTCATTATCGACCACATATGCTTATAGACAGTCTCGAAGGGAAGAGTTAGATGAACTAACTAGAAGATGCTTCGAGACTATTACTAAGCTCGACTTATCTAGATACAATGGAAAGCAATATTCAATGTACTCAGATGCTGACCGTTTAATAAAGATCTCTGGAGGTGGAGCGATATGAGATTCTACGTTAGAGCTAGACCTGTAGGAATAGCTTTAGTCGGTTGGAGTTATCCCTCAATGTTTGATATCGATGTACCTTTCATGAGGAAGATCGTGAAAATGCTTAAGCCATCTAGTGATAGAGATTACGATATGAAGGTTTACATACCTGGTTCAAGCTTTAAGGGTTCTTTAAGATCTTCGGTGAGCAGGATAGCCAGCTCTTATGGTTTCACTTCATGTGGATATATCGAGCCTGAACTTATTAGAATAGCTCATCAGAGAAGTGGTATATGCGATGTCTGTAAGATCTTTGGTTATCCTGGAAGCAATACTTCTAGCCTTATCCATGTCAGCGACCTAGACCCTGTAAACAGCATTAGAACATTCAACGTTACTAGAACCAAGCTTGAAGATGGGTCTCTTAAAGTCTTCGAGCACGCTCTCTATACATATGAGCATATCGATGACCAAGCAGAGTTTAGAGGATATATTGAAGTTGAGTCTAAAAATCCAGATATACTGGGTCTCGTTCTTCTAGGTTTAGCAGAGCTTAGACTTGGTAGAATGGGTAGAAGCTCTATCTTCGACCTAAGAATTGAAGAATCCAGAGAGCTTAGAGACCTTCTATCTAAGACTAAATGGATCTATCTACTAGAAGATCTGGAGAGGTGGCTCTGGATTGGAGTTACTTAAGATTGTATTCGAGACGAGGTCTCCTACCATAGTAACTAGTAAGATGTCTAAAAGAGGATACTGTACACCGTTGGATTATATTCCACCATCAACTCTCAGAGGCGCATTAATATCTTCACTCTACAGAAGTGAGATCGTTGATAAAGACTATCTAAGTAGGGAGGCTGAATCACCTAACATCGTTACTTCACCAGCATTCCCACTAGACCGAGGGAGAGAATCGTATCCAGCCCACCCATTCATCTATGAATGTAAGATACCTCATGAAAAGAACGGTCAGAGGTTTAGAGAGAGATATAATGATGGTAGAGAGATCTTACAGACTATTAAAGAGGGATTGGATATAAAAATCAGACAGTTATGTAGTGTGGGTCATCCATCATTGGAGAACCTTCACCCGAGACTTCTCATTCCACTTAAAGAATCGTTTGAAGAAGTTAAGTTGCTTACTATGCACTTTGTAAATACAGGTGTAAACAAGCATAGAGGTACATCTCATAAAGGTATGCTATTCGAGTATGAAGCAATAGTTGAAGGCGTAGAGTTCTGGTCGAACATATCTACTCCAGAAGAGTTTGTCGAAGTTTTCAAGCCTGGTTTTGAATTCTCTATTGGAAGAGGTGTATCAAGAGGGTTTGGAAAAGCCGTGATAAAGGATGTTAAGAAGATAAACTTAGACGAGGAAGCTGAAGATTTTAAAAAGATATTAGAAAATAATAGAAGGATCGTCTTCTACTCTCTCTCAAATCTACTCTCAGTACGAGCGGACAATACTGCTTCGACATATCCGAGTGAGATAGAACTTAGACGTATAGGTGAAAGATTTAACGTCAACGTCGGTGGAAGGATCATTATAGAAAAAGTATATGGTAAGATGTCCGCCTTCCACTCTGGATGGGATATTAGGAGTAATATGGAGAGACCGATTATACGGTCAGCATCCCGTGGAAGTATAGCGATTGGAAGAGTTTCTGGGACAGGTGAATTGTCTAAGATTTTAGCTATTCTAAGTCATATAGGGACGATTGAGTATGGTCTAGACTTCAATATAACGGGGGTAAACATTCTCGTACCTTTAGAGATACATCCAATGGCAGGGTGGTAGGATGGAGCTACATCTAAACCCGATGATGTTTAAAGTTATCGGCATACTATCGTTCAAGCTGGTCTCACCGCTAAATATCGGTCTAGGCGAGAGAGAAGTTAGAAGAGACTTCTTAAGAATTCCTGATGGAAGATTACTAATACCTGCATCTACATGGAAGGGATCATTCAGGCATCTAACAGAGCTAATTGCAAAGAATACGAAATTCAATGGCATAACCGAATTAGCCGTAAGACTCTACAAAGAAACAAAAGCAGGAATCATCTACAGTGAAGATAAGGAAAGGTTTAAAGAATTTGCTTATGGATTCCAGAAGAGTCTTTGGGATGTCAAGGTGAGAGATGTCTTGCTAGATATCGGCTACTCTAATGAGGATATTGAAGAAGCTCAGAAAGATACAGACACTGGACGCCAAAAACTGCTCGAGATAGCTGAAGACTACATAGCTATCCATTGCCCAATCGGTAAACTTTATGGAAACAAAGTATTAGCTGGAAAAATCCGATTTCTAGACAATCTGACTAAACTGGGTAGCAATGAAGTGGAGCTTCATATCAGACCTGGAACCGGGATAGATAGACAGACTGGTAAGGTAAGAGAAGGAGTATTATACTTTATCAATACGATCTCACCTGGACCAGAAATAAGGTTAAGATTGATAATAGACAACTTGATGCCTAGAGAAGATGATTCAAGATTGTTTGCAAGCACTCTTGAAGCATTGAAGTTTACAGGTTTATCGATAGGTGCTAGGAAGAGTGCTGGAATGGGTCATCTGAATCTAGATAAGGCAACCTTCTACCTTATCGATCTGAGAAAAGATGAGAACCTCGCTATAGGCAACCCCTTCAAGAAAGCAGAAAAGATAGATCTTGAAGGGTTCATAAAATGGCTCCGAGAGTAGACTGGACTGAAGAATCGGAGAAGAAGGTCGGTGAAATACTGGGAAGGTTCAAACTTTATAAACTCGATAAACCTGATAAACTTTATGGACTTAAATATTGGGAGGATTTAAGAAAATATAATACTTTTACTTTTTCAGAAGCGGAAAGTGATACAATTTTAGGATCTTTAGTTGATATATTGAACTTGGAGATTAGAAACTTTATCATTAGTAAGTTTAGTAAATTTAAAGATGACATAGTAATTTTTCCTGACAAGTGCACAGATATTATTAATTATGAACTTGCTGGTCTAGATGGGTTACTCCGAGAATTATACTTTGAAAAAGGTGGTCAAGACACCTTTCGTACAAGTTACAATGATAAGTTAAAGAACTTAAGAAAACGTTTTAAAGAAGAAGTTACCCGCATATACAAGGAGTATTACGACTCATACTCGAATCTGGTTAAAGGGATTACATCTCTTTCCTCAGAAATACGTGGATATCTATCTATAGCTCTATCGCTTACGTCATTAAAGGGATTCTGGAATAAAGAATTTAGAAGGGTGTGGATGAGGTTTAATAAGATCAATATAGGTGATGATAGTATTCAGTCTAAGTTCTGTGAATTTACTTCAAGAGATATAGATTTCTTTAAAGGAGATTATTCATTTTTTGAGCTTCTTGAGCTTCATAAAGAGTTTCAAGTTGATGAGTTGGACTTAAAAAAGATCTACTATAATTATTACAAAGGTGAAAGAAAAGGAGAACTAGAGAATCTTGTAAATAAACTATGTAGTAGGACTAATCTCAAGAATAAGGGGAAGCAGGTTTACCATCTTCTAAAAAATTTCTTTGATAGTTTACAGCCAAATTTATTACATCATGAATTGAGTGAAGATGAGTTTAAAGACATTTACGATCAGTTTTTAGTTGAAAATGTTATCATGGAGTATGAGCTTTTTAGAGTTCTTGTTAATAATGGATACCCATGTATACCTAAGGTTTGCATATTCAAGAAAGATGAGAAAGGAGATGTAAAAATTGGTGAAGTGGATGTTATGGTCCTGGATGATGATATTTTACATTTAGTTGAGATAACTTTGAGAAGAGACCCCTCTGAGAAAGAAGAGAAATTATCTAGAATTAAAGAACTTCTTGATAATGAACCGGAAGGGATAAGTGATTTCAAACCTTGTGTCATAAGTAATAGAGATAAATTTGAAGAATTCATAAGAACATTGAGATGTGAAGAGCTAGCTCAAACCCATCACCATGTTAAGGAAAATATAAACTTAACATGATTTTGTCCCACTAAGTCTTATCTGTTACCATACTCTTTCAAGCGTTTATCTTCTTCTCATAGTTAAAATGTTTCGAGCTGAGATCATTAACTTAACAGAGATGAAACCACCAGCTTCTTATGACCTACTATCCAGCGAAGAATATAATAGAAGCATGGAGAAGATCTGGAGCATGGTGAAAAGCAGAACTGACTTGACTAGCATAAATCATAAGGTTGCATTATATCAGAAAGAGCTGAGGAGGATTTTAAATGTCTATGCCAGAGTGGATGAGCATTAGAGAAGATACTATAATCTTTAATATCCCGCCTACCCGCTCTATAACCTATAGCGAGTTACCTAATGCTGTAAATGCCGCCTTCGAGTATTTCAGTAAGAACAAGAAAAACATAGTTAAAATAACAGGTAGAGGACCAATATGGTTATACAGTTCAATAGTTCATGTAGTAGCCCACTTAGCGAGGGCGGTAGCTGTCTATGACGCAATAGTAGGGAAATATGTTATCGTAGTAAGCCATGACCCAGAGTATAGTATAGGTAGCGTACTTTAAAACAGAGCTAAAACACTCTTCCCCACATGAAGATTACTGAAAGGTCAATCCTTTTGATGATGAGTCAAGTATACGTTTTTGTGCTTCCCGTTCTTCACTATATTTTACCAGCAAATGCTCTCTTAGATTGTACTTATCTTTACCCTCTGTGCTGAGCTTCATATATGTTACATTACGTTCAAAGCCTGAATGGGCTAGAAAATTTCTATCATCAAACCTATTCATATCAGGTTTCTTCCTTTCAAAGATTTCACTTAAGCTTATCCAAGAAGCTAGTTGATCTCTACAAGCTTCATCCTTCTCGATCATGTTTTTGACTTTTTCTTCAATCTCATGAAGAGAATTACTGATCATTATGTCTAACCTCCTATTCTTGAAAAAGAACTTCCTTCTAACATCATGGAGATCTCTTAGACTTACTATTTTCTTATTATCTAATCCGAAAACTTTAGCTGTAAAATAGCATTTTATAAGCGTGGCAAAATCATTCTCGAAGCTAACCTTCCTCACAACTCTAAACCCATTTTCTGTTCTGTAGATCTCTATCCACTTTCTGTATATGTTCTCTAAACAGTTAAGATATTCTTCTAGCTTTTTATGGTCCGGAAAGAAAGAATAGAGGGTAAGTGGTAATCCATTGAGAACAGCTCCCAGGAAAGCATTTAGCTCTTTAATACTTAGGTCTTTTAGACATGAGTCTACTTCATTATCCAATTTCCTACTATCTAATTCGCTCAATTTCTCAGAGGCAAGTTTAGGATTGGTAGCAATTTCTGATATCTTAAGGAATTTCGCATTATCGTTTAAAGCTTCACTACATGGAGATGGAGCTACAGATGTATTCTCCACAGAGTGAATACGTAGAGATGTGGTAACTTCTCCAACGAATGGCTCAGCATTATATACTTTGAGTGTTACTATATCACTCCCTATTGCAAGTATGCCTAGCAATTCCTTGATAGCTCTATAGACTAGAACAGGCATGTAATTTATACCATGTGAAAGATCTAGGTGTAAGCTGAGTTCGCCAGGGTTAAGTTCTTTAGACAACTTGAGGAGTACGTATATGTAAAAGTCGAGAAGATCACCGAGGAACTCACCAATCTGAAGACCTTCTGTTCTACTTGTGCGAAATCTTCCAGTACCAGGTGCAACTATAATCTCAATATTTCTAGTATCGAGTCCAAGGTCTTTTCTCACGAAATCCAGAAACTTTCCCTTGACATAACCTAAGAGTTCTTCGTAAGTGGATACATATCTATCGGCAACCGTATCTAGGACTATTATCAGAATCTTTGAAAGCTCTTTCTCCTCTTTCTTTATTCTACATAGAAGTGAAGAAAGAGAGCACTTGCTCATAACTCTCTCATCGTTAAGAATATATTCAACTTCTCTCCATCCTGGAATCCAGGGGTTGCCCCAAGTAGCTACCAGAATACTGTCCATAACGGCCTTTCTGATACTATCCATTAGTAGTATTTATTTCTCGCTCTTATTTAGAAATCTACTGAAATAGTGGGTACAGATCTCAGATTATATCCCAGAGTGTAACGTATATCGTAGAGGAATATGGATGGTTGGGCTCATCTGGTTTTGGTCGGAGCATATATCGTAAATAATGCTTATAGAAGTAACTTGATAGAGCGTGATGTTCCTAATTTAGAGGAGAACCTTAAAGAAGAAAGGTTTAGAGATAGCTTTATTGAATTACTTCTAAACTATGTTGAGAGTAATTATAAGGAGGCTAGTGCTGAGCTGAATACTTGCATAGACTTGATTGTTGAAGGATATGAGAATGGTAAGCAGCAGTGATGTTATCTACTATCTTCTGATATAAAAGTCGGTAAACTGTGTAGCGATATCTTGTTTAGATTCTTGAAGAAGTTTTCTAGTGAGAGGCTTGATGGTAGGCTTGCTGTACTCGATCCAGTATCCATTCCTCTCTTAGGAGATCCTAAAAAATTTAATGATGGTTTAGCTAACCTATTTGAGAAGATCGTCGATATGCTATCATACCATAAGAGGCTTGGTGATAATGTCTTTGTTCATGTAACTAGAGAATTTAAACCAGAGACAGCTATAGCTATTCTAGCAGCCAACATGTCTATGACCGATGCTTCAACATTCTACATACATGAACACTTAAACCAGCTCGAAAGGATACCTGCTATGCCTATAGCTTTCAGGAAGTGGAGAAGATTCTCAGAGATGATGAGTCATCTTCTAAACGTTGATAGAGCAAACAAGGAACAGTACATCAGATTTTATGGAAGAAGAGCTGTATTAGAAGGAATTAGACTTGGATGGATAGAAGAAGAGAGTACATTCTTAAAACTTGCCACATTTGGTAGATTGTTGTGGAGTAAGCTGAGAAGATAGATAGGAGGTTGAATTATTCTATATATGTGTTTAAGTCTCCATGAGGTCTGCATGAAACTATTGAGCATTAATTATCATTAAAGAATCCCTTATAGAATATGATCTCCAATAATCTTCTTAAGATGTGATCAGAAGATCCAGAAAATATATTAATAGGTAGAACTTGAAGTGCGGAGAAAGTAGATCAAGATTATAAAATAGGAGTTGTTCACTATCTGTTAGTGTTTAGTATTGTGTGTAGAAGTTATTGGCATTATTGCTACATCATCCCTAGATAGCTATCCAAAATTCTCTATAGGCTTCCATATCAGAAGCTTATTTTACAAGATCTTAAAATTTTCTGATCCCGCTCTCGCTTCTAGAATCCATGAGTATAGAGGGCTGGCGCCTTTTTCAGCCTCACCATTAATCAGGCTTGAGAAGAGTATTTACTACTTTCGGTTTACCTCTTTTGATAGTAGAATCTCTAATGCATTGCTAGACTTCTTTAAGAGATTTGATGAAGTTGAGTTGCTCAATTCAAGGTTTTATCTAAATGAAGTTGTTTATAAGAGTCTTGATTTAAAGAAGCTCTTATCTGAATCTCATCCATACCAGAGATATGAACTAGAGTTTCTTAGTCCAACCTGTTTTAGGAGACCTTGTCCATACATTCCCCTCTATGCTCTCGGCCCGATTGCCAGTATATTGAGATTCTTTAACAAGCCTAAATCAAGTTATAGATATTATCCATTACCTGATCCTGTATTAATGTTTAGGAATCTTGCTAGACTTTGGAGAGAGTATGGTGGAGTAACGATACATTCTAAGAGATTTAGTAGATGGCTTGAAGAAGGTGGAGTAGCACTATCAGGGGTTGAAGATGTTAAGACCCATAGATTAATACATAGAAGGCGTAGAGCATTCATTGTAGGATTCACTGGAAAGATTAGATTAAATCTTCCAAACGATACATTCAATGAGAAATATGCAAGAATAGTCCACGCATTATTAAAGCTGGGTGAAGAAGTACAGGTAGGAGTTAACAGAACAGCAGGATTCGGACTATACAAAATATTGAAAATAATTTAATGTTCTATAATATAAGCATTGCATAATCATTGCTGAAGTCTTATTATGCCTAGGTCTCTATCGTAATTCTTTACAATCGAAAGTCTTAATTCTTCATCCCATTCCATATTTCTGAGATCTGAGCGAGAAGCTGGAGCGAGATACTTCTTTATACAACTGTAGAGCCTCATATGTTCTTCAAATCTATTCACTTCACGTATCTTCTTCAATAAATTACAAACTTCTTCAAGATATATTGCTGGCAACCTTGCAATCCTTACCGATGTATCACCACATCCGTTATGTGGGATTGATTAAATATGGGAGCTGGACGGCATTAAGCCTTTATACTCAGAGTTTATCGCAAGTATCATCACAGCCTCGATCTCTCCCATTCCAGCTATCCGATAAAATGTAAAATTAAATCCAAAATATGATTTATAGATAGAAGGAGAAGACTTCTCGCCGCTAGTTCAAGATTATGGAGTCGTATAGTTGATTCGAGGCGTAATGCATTATAGTCAGCGACTTATATCTTATCTGGAAGGGGATCGAGGTTGGTGAGGATTCTTATTGAGGTGTCGAGGTTGACGAAGAGCTTTGACGGTGAGACTGCTGTCCGTGGTCTAAACTTAACTGTAAGTCAAGGAGAGATCCATGGTCTCCTAGGTTTAAATGGGGCAGGGAAGACGACGACAGTCAAATGTATCGTAGGGCTCTTAAAACCTGATCAAGGAGAGATTATGATTGATGGACGATCAGCTTTCCATGACAACTCTTACAAAGACTTTCTTGGATACCTTCCCGAGAACCCTTCGCTACCCGAATACTTGACTACAGAAGAATTCCTCATCTTCATCTCGAGGCTTAAAGGTCTTAAGGGTTTGGAGTTGGAAAGACGTTTCTCAGAGGTTGTAGAGCTTTTCAGCCTCCAAAGATACTTAGACAAGCTTATATTCGAGTTATCAAAAGGGATTAGGCAGAGGATAGCATTCGCAGCGGCAGTTGTGAATACTCCTCGTATATTGATCCTTGATGAACCATTCAATGGTTTGGACCCGGAGGCTCAGAGCATCGCGAAGCTTCTTATGAAGGAGACCGCTGAGAGAGGTGGAGCCGTACTTGTAAGTACTCATCTCCTCGACTCTATCGAACGTATCTGCGACTCGGTGACGATTATCCACAATGGAAGAGATCTGGCCACTGGAACGCTGGATGAGATTAGAAGTTTAGCAGGTCTTTCAAAATCTGCTCCACTCGAAGAAGCTTTCCTACGCATAGTCTCGAGGCATAAAAGTTGACCTGGACAGTGATCCTACTCTTAAAGGTTAAGCTTAAACAGTATCTAGGACAGGTGAGACGCTCCATCAGAAACTTACTCTCACTGATTCTCGTCTACCTTCTCTGGCTTACGGTAATCGGTTTAATCTCATTTGTACTTCGAGCTACTGGAGTCTCATCCAGCTCACAAGATTTTCTTAAGATCTTATCAGATGTAACGGTTATAGCTATCTTAGCGGTAGGCATCTTCCTCGGGATCAAGGGTGGAATAACAGCGCTTCCCTACGAGCTAGACTATGTCCTATCCTCGAATATAGGTCCACGAATCTTCTTGCTTACAGACTTACTCTTTCAACTCTGCCTCCTAACCTTCTTCATAATCCCACCTACATCCGTCATGCTAACGATATTGACTTATCCAAACCATTTCACTTATCTCGGGAGAGCTATTCCTCTCTATATTGTGGCAATCATAATGTCTATAATGCTTTCCCATATTCTGGGAGTATCTAGAAGCATTATAGGTGAGAGTAGAGTGAAGATGATAGGCTGGCCCCTCTTACTCATGATAACATCGCCTCTTATTCTTCTAGCTTTAAAGACCCCTCTACCCCCTCTATTAACATACCATCCAGCACTGGTTCTCACATCTGCAATAGATAGAGTTGGTGAGAACTTTTACTGGATGATGCCCTATCTCTTTATTCTCGGGTTAGCATATCTACGTCTTTCAAAGACCAACTTCTACTCTTCTGTCTCACCTCTACTCCTCTCCATATTGATGGAGCCACCCACCAAGCTTTCAAAATACATTAAAACTCCGATAAAGATTGAGAAGCTTTTAGGTCTCAAGGTAGCTAAAGGCTACTCTTCTCTCATGTATATGCTCCATTTGTTGAGAGTCTTGAGAGAAGGAAGTCTCTGGACAGGGGTCATAGTGCTGCTTTTCTTGATATTAGTGAATACGGCCATTCCAAGATTGGTAAATGTTGCCCAGTTCCCAGAAGTGGCTGAGCTGACTATGATAGCTCTATACATCCCCTTACTCCCAGCTCTCCTCTCGATAAACTGGAGTATCTCGGAAAGACCTAATACATGGATCGTCAATCTCTCTACTAAAGGTGAGAGATATTATCTATCCGGCCTCTTCTTCTCGTATCTCACAGTCACCTTCCCATTCTCTTTAAGCCTTTATGGAATCGTCTCCATTGGCTCCACTGACCTACCATTCATATTAGTTGATATAGTCTTGCTTCTCGCGATGTCATGTTTCGGGACAGCTCTCTCAATCCTTATCTCGCTAGTAGCGAAACTCGCACTCTCACCCCTCTCCCTCAGTTCCCTACTATATATCTTGACACCTTTAACAGGTTCATTGATCCTCTCGCTACCCATATTGACCATTAGATTGCATGAACCGCTTGCCAGTTCTCCGACAATAGGTCTTACTAGCATGATGATAGGATACATCGTCATCACTACTTTCATCCTCTATAGGATACTGGTTAAGGAAGGTGTAAGATATCTCAATTAGATACTCAATCTTAGATGATTTCACAAGCAGCAGCATGTTTCGAGATATTGATAATTCCAAGAAAGGTTGTTAAGACTGGACAACGGGTTCAAAATTCTTGACGTGACCATTTAAGAAGATCTCAGGTTATGTTAAACTATCTAGAAGAAGATGAACATATTCTCTTCAGATGATATGGATGTATCTTAAGACCGTGTCTGGGATCAATGTCACGACTGTTCCTTTGCCAATCTTTTCAGCCATCCTCAAAGCTGCGTAGACATTTGCTCCCGCCGACAATCCGCCGAGTATGCCCTCCGAGACTATAAGCTTCTTCATCATCTCCAGTGCATCCTGATAACTTACTTCAACCAGTTCGTCTATATATTCTCTATTCCGGGTCCATAGCTCTGGGACTACATCGACTGCCAGCCCCTCGATCCTATCAGGCTTACTTCCACCGATTATAGGCGAGTTTCTGGGGATGACCCCTACAATCCTCACCTTCTTACCGACCTTCTCTCTGAGGAATCTGCCAACGCCAGATATGGTTCCACATGTTCCTATACCCATCACAAATACATCTACATTATCTCCTAGTTGATCATATATTTCGGCTGCTGTAGTCTCGTAATGAGCTTTAACATTAGCCTCATTTGCATATTGATTTAGATAAAAGTAGCCATGTTCTTCAGCATATCTCTTCGCTACGGCCACATAGTTCCCAGGATCACTTGGAGGTTTAGAAGGTACCTCAATAAGCCTAGCTCCGAACGATTTTATCAGCTTCAACTTTGCAGGTGAAGCTTGTTCTTCCACGAATATCTCTGCTCTATAGCCTAAGATGGATGATGCCCATGCCACTGAGATAGCGGTGTTCCCGCTTGAGGCTTCAACGACAACATCCCCAGGTTTTATAAACCCTCTCAGCTCTGCTTCTCTAATCATATAGATTGCTATCCTATCTTTATGGCTCCCAGTGGGATTATAGTATTCAAGCTTCACATATATATCTGCTGCTCTATCTTTAACGATTCTATGCACCTTGACAAGTGGGGTTCTTCCTATAAGATCAATAATCGACCGTCCCATATCTCGATGCCTATCCTCTGACAATCTACCGACTTGAGAGATGATATAAATATTTAGAAGAGTCCATTTTCTTTACTTCACGCATGATATCGGATTTCTTAGAGGGTGTAGAGTTAATCTAGAAACGTTTTTATTTTTCTAAAGGTTTTAAGGCTTGCGGGAAAACTCTTGTAAATCATAAAGATTTGTAGAGAAGTTTCACTAAAACCTTCTAATAGACTTGTCTCCATTATGAGACAGAATATTATGTTCTAATAGTTAATCAATATGATAGTATAGAATATTTTTAGAAAACTATCGGATAGACGCTATATACAATTATCAAGTTTGATAATTAACCAATGAACTTATTTATGGAGTCTTCAATTATGAATCTTCTGATAATGGTATGGATTTAATGAATTCTGACTGGAAACTAAGCTCGGTTGCTAACTCTACGTACTCTATTTGTTTAACTAGTTCTGTTGCCTCATCTCTGATCTTTTTTGAAAGAAGCATCATCTTAGCTCCCATACCTGCAGTGTTTCCGACGAGCCTTACCTTATCCAAATCAAATTTTGGGAACATTCCTATCTTCATAGCAGATACAGGGTTGATGAAGAATCCAAATGTACCTGCAATGTATATTCTCTCAAGTTCCCCCTCATCCATCCTCACCTTCTTCAACAAGGTGTTGATACCTGTTCTAATAGCCGCTTTTGCAAGCTGTATCTCTCTTACATCTTTCTGAGTGATAACTATATCAACTCCTATCGTTGTCTCATCCCCATAAGCTATAACAAACTCAGGATATCCTTCCTCACCAATTCTCAGCCTTTTTGATCTCTCTTGACAGAACTTCCCAGTTTTATCTATTATTCCTACATCATATAGTTCGGCGATTGTATCTATAACAGCCGACCCAGTCAGCCCCATCGGCTTTCCACCACCTATCACAGTATAACTAACCTCACAATCATGGGATATCTCGACTCTATCTATTGCGCCTTTTGCAGCTCTCATCCCAAACTTTACATGTGCTCCCTCAAAGGCAGGTCCTGATGCTGTGGAACATGCTATGAATCTTCCATCAGTTCCGATTACTATCTCAGTATTGGTTCCTATATCTATTAGCATGGTTTTCAAACTTTCTCTATGGAGTCCCGTAGCAAGCATGTCGGCCACCACATCTGATCCTATGTAACCTGCGATTAATGGTGGTAGGAAGAGCCTTGCTCCAGTATTAACGTTTAACCCTATATCAGATGCTTTCACGTACATCTGCTCTTTTATGATCGGCGTATAGGGGAAGAAGGCAAGACTTCTAAGGTCTAGCCCTAGCAATGTGTGGTGCATAACGGTATTTCCTACCGCTACTACTTCGTAGATCTCATCTGGATGAACTCCAGCAAGACTACATGTCTTCTCGATCATAGTGTTTATCCCTTCAATCACCTTCTTATTCAGATCTTCTACCCCATTCTTTATGGCATATGTTATCCTGGATACCACATCTTCACCATAAGCAGTCTGCGGGTTTATCTCAGCAGTTGCTGCCAAGGTCTTTCCATCGATTATGTCAACGAGATAACTTGCCAGCTTCGTTGTGCCGACATCTACCGCAAACCCCAAAACACGATCTTTACAACCTCTTACATCTAACACCTCTTTATCGTGTAATATTAAGCAAATCTTCTTTTCTTCATCCTCTAGAATCCTTGACAATCTTTTAATAGGCCATGCATCAAAGACTAAATCTCTTGTAGGCAGATTATTTACAAGGCTTCTCAAGACAGAGTGGTTGCCCTTCTTCGAAACTAAGACTTCAATCTTTCTAATGAGCGGGTCGTGAACCTCTTCAGCCAAATAGCCTTCAACCAATAATACATGCTCCAATGCTCTAGAGTCTGATGGTACATGTACAGTTACAGTTCCTTCACTCGATATCTTACATCTACATGCAAGTCTGAAGCCCTCCGACAACTTTCTCCAACCAAGTATTGATCTCTCCTCCTCAGTCGGATGCGTCAGAAGACTACTTCCATCAATTATCTTGACCACGCATCTTCCACACGACGCTTTTCCACCACATGGCCCAAGAATATCTATTCCACCAATCCTAGCTATCTCGAGTAGATAGTCTCCTACATTGCACTCGACCTCTTTCGAATCTGGGACAAATCTCACAGTTGGCATCGATTTTCCACGACAAGAGATTAGCTTCCTCAACCATCTAAAAAGTTTTGCATAAATCTTAAATCTTCTTAAATTATTTTTTAAGATATGTTGGAAGAAGTATCTGAGTATCTTGAGAAGTTGAAGAGTGCGATACTGAGTGGAGATTCTGACTCTGCTAGAGAAATAGCGAAGATTCTAAAGGAGAAGAATGTAAACCCTGTTGATGTCGTGAATAATGCGATAAAACCTGCGATGGACGAGATGGGTAAGAAATATGAGAACCTCGAAGTATTTCTCCCCGAGCTCGTATTAGCGGGGGAGGCTGCGCAAGAGGTTCTCGGAGTTCTTCTACCAAGAGAGATGGAGTCATCTTTTATCAAAGGAAAGGTCGTCATAGGGACGATCTACGGTGATATCCACGATATAGGTAAAAACATAGTCGCAGCAATGCTTCGAGCTAATGGATACAAGGTTATCGACCTCGGTTACGATGTACCACCGAGAAACTTTGTCGAGACCGCCAAGAGAGAGGGTGCAAGGATAATTGGGATTTCTTGCTTGTTAACCCCATCCATGTTCTATATGAGAGATGTTATAACTAGACTTATCGATGAAGGGATACGAGATAAGTTCTACGTCATCATAGGCGGTGCAGCCGTCTATCCTGGTTGGGCTAGGGAGATAGGTGCTGATGGCTGGGCGAAGGATGCCGAGAGGGCGGTCCATCTATGTGATACACTACTTGAGAAAGGTCACGAGTTACCTAAGCCCGTGATACTTGGAGAATGGAGATAGGTGAACGTCCTTGGATCTCCTCTTCAATGTTCTAGATAAAACTTTAAGCGGACCCCCTATGGAAAAACGCGATTTTGAGTTAAAGCTTGTTCCGAGAATAACGAGAGAAGTTTTAAAAGAGCATGGTTTAGAGAGAACATTCGACCCTAACAACCCGATAAACACAGACTTGTCTCTTGCAAAAGACTTCTACAGAGCTGGCTATGACTTCGCTATTAGAGTTGGAATGTTCTGTCCAGACACTGGGAGGAGAGTTATCTTCACCGAGGAAGAGATAAAGCAAGCTCTCCGAGATGCGCCGAGAGAAGTTGTTCTCGGTTATGGAAAAGACAGTGTAGTCATAAGGAGTAGGAAGCCTGAGGATGGTATACCGCCAGTCGCAGAAGGCTCAGCACTAGGCATGGCGGTATCAGAAGAATACTTTATACCGCTCTGCATGAGCATTGCTCAGTACAAGGTAATAGACATAATACTTGCACCTACTCTAGACAGGATAAATGGGAGAGAGATACGCGCGAGAACACCATACGAGACGATCATGGGGATGTATGAAGCGAAGTATGTAAAAGAAGCGTTAAGGAGGGTTGGGAGACCTGGTATGCCACTTCATGGTGTTGAAGGTGCACCAACCGAATACGCTTACATATCGGGTTTCCTGCCAGGAGGCTACGACCCCGATAGGACTATTGGGATAGCCTTGATACCAGAACCGATAATACTCTCCTACCAGATAATGCACAGAGTGGTTACTAACCACCTGATAGGCTCACCGCTAGAGGCAGGCCATATGCTGAATATTGGAGGATACTTTGGGCCTACTGAAGGTGCTGTCGTAGGAGCTGTAGCAGCTCAGATACTCCAGACGGCCTCTATGTTCCCCACAGTCGTGGAAAGCACGATACTCGACGCTAGATTCTTCTCAAATACTAGTAGAGAAGCTTTGTGGGCGACGAGTACGAGTATGCAGGCGAGGACTCTGGGTAACCAGGTGATGAATCTCGGTATTACAAGTCAAGTGAGTGGACCATGCACAGACATGCTCCTATACGAGACCACCACGATAACCATCGCCGACTCAGTCTCAGGGGTCTCTATCGAGATAGGTACTAGACCTGCCGCGTGTAGGTATAAAGACCATGGTAGCGGCTTGGAGAATAAGTTCTTCGCCGAGGTCCTCAAATCATCTGCCAAGAACCTAAAGCTCTCGGATGCGAATGAGATTGTAAAAGCGATACTTCCAAAGTATGAAGGTAGGTTGAGGGATCCACCTAAGGGGAAGAGCTTCGTAGAGTGTACAGATCTCAAGACTCTTCAACCAACGAGAGAGTGGTTGGAGATATATGAGAGAGTCTGGAGGGAGCTGGAGGACCTAGGGCTTCCAAGGTGGGAGTAAGATGCGCTTCACCGACCTCGCGTACGATGCTCCAGAAGACTTGTTATTTGGTTTTGCTAAGCATCCTCTAGACTATGGCTTCGACCTATCTGTTGGTAGAGGAAGAGTTGTCCCAGAGGTAAAGTATTTATTGAAACCTGGGTTTGAGAGGGATAAGGAGCTTCTTCTTGAAGAGTATAAGAAGACTACGATGGCGATTATGGAGAGGGTCGTTAACCTAGGTTTTAGAGAAGTCCAGCTAGATACCGAATTCGTTGAACCTATGGTTAGAAACGTAGAGTGGGGGGGCTCGGTGGTGAGAGAGCAGAAAGAGATCCTCCACAAGTACTATCTAGAGCACGGTGTGAAGTCGGCTCTGAGAGCAACCGTCGCCGATATTAGAAGGTTTGAGAGAGGCTTGAGGAGGGATGACTATGTCCAGATGATTCTAGAATCTCTTGAGCGCTCTGATGATGAGGGTGCAGACCTCTTATCAATAGAGTCGAGAGGTGGACAAGAAGTCTTCTCGTATTCGATCATGAGAAACGACTTATCCGGAATACTCTTCTCGTTAGCTATCTTAGCATCTAGAGATGTTAGATTCTTGTGGAGAGAGATAGTAAGTTTATCGAGAGACGCTATACCCGCTGGGGATACTGCATGCGCTCTAGCAAATAGTGCAATGGTCCTCGCGGACGGCCTCTTAAATAGAAGGATACCCCACGTCTTATCCACTGTAATAAGAGCGATGTCAGCTGTCAGGACGCTTGCATGTTATGAAGAAGGTGCGAGGGGCCCTGGAAAAGACTGTGCATACGAGAACGTTATCATCAAGGCGATAACCGGGTATCCGGTGAGTATGGAGGGGAAGACATCGGCTCCAGCGCACTCCAGCCTATTGGGGAATATCTCTGCAGCTGTATGTGACCTATGGTCAAATGAATCGATAACTGTAGACGATTTCTTTAGTGGAAAGAGCGTGGCCGCTATGTTGGAGATACTTTGCTACGACGTCTCAGCCATGAATACGTCTATAACATTGAATCTGAATAGAGAACTCCAGAGAGTTCTCATAGAGTCTGATAAGTATAGAGATCCTCAAGCACTCATACTTTCTCCATACAATGCTCACAGAATTGCAAGAGCCATAGTATCTGAGAAGACTGATTATTACCGAGCGGTTGTAGCTGCGAATGAGGCAGTAAAGATAATCGAAGAGAACATGGATAAGCTTAATTGTCCAGAAGCTGAGATAAGGTATCTCTCATTAATTAAGAAGTTCTTTGAGAATGTCCCTGAAGAAGAGAGATTTATCGAGGAGGCTGTTAAGAAGTACACTGAAAAAGTTCAGAGCTTTAAACTATCGAACTACGAGCTTTAACATCTCTATCTCATCTTCTTAAATGGCTTCGCTAGAGCTGCAGGCCCCTTCACTCTTCTTCCCGCTATAATCAAGACCACTATCGTGAGAAGATATGGTAGCATCAGAGAGAATTGATGTGGTAAGGATATTACTCCAGATGCTTGTATTCTAAGCTGGGCAGCATCTATAAAGCTGAATAGAAAACTTGCAGGTAATAATAGTAGAGGATTCCATCGAGCTAATATGATGAGCGCGATGGCTATGTAGCCTCTCCCCTGCGTCATATTATCTAAAAACATGTTGTAGTAGGCTATAGAGAGCGTTGAGCCCGCTATCCCTACAATGAAGCCTTCAAATACGAGGATGTAGGAGCGGATGAGATTTACATTTATCCCTAAGTAGTCTGCAACCTGAGGATCCTCTCCTATAGCTCTCGTCTTAAGTCCAAGTCTAGTCTTGAATAGGAGCCACCATACTAGTGGAACTAGTAGAAACGCTATATACGTATGTGGGATGTGATAGAAGACTGCCTCCCCTACGAGTGGGATCTCTGAGAGTACTGGTATCTCTATCGGTCTTATAGTCTCTTTAATATGAGGTGGCACTGGACTGACATACCATCCAAAACTAGCTCTGTATAGATATGATGTCATACCGATGGTGAGCATATTCATTGCGAGACCAATGACCATCTGGTCTAGGGATAGGAAGACTGTTAAGAGAGCGAAGAGTAAGCACATAATGATTCCCGCGGCACCTGCTGTGATAGTTGCGAACAGCAGGTCTCCCGTATAGTATGCGACCATGAAGGCGGTAAACGCACCCATGAGCATCGTCGCCTCAATGCTTAGATTCAACAATCCACTCTTCTCAACTAATAGCTCTGCCGCCCCAGCGAGTAGTAGAGGAGTGAGGAGTATTATGCTAGAGTAGACTATCCCCGATACCAGTTCACTTATCATTGCCTTAACCTCTCTAACAGCTTGGTCGCGAACTTCTCCTCCAAATAGTATCCAACCATTATGAAGATTATCATGATGGCTTGAATTATCCCCGCCATACCTACAGGTACATTCGCCATCCTATGCATCGTCATACTTCCATTTATTATGCCTCCTAGGAATATAGATGTCGCAGCGATCAGTACTGGGTTTAGATATCCTAGGAGTGCGACGGCTATTGCAGTGTAACCATAGGGTGAGATTGATGGCGATATCTCTAACCTCATCTTATGCTGTATCCCGAGTACCTCGATACCTCCTGCAACGCCTGCAAGAAAACCGCTAATCAACATGGATTGTATAATCAATCTTGTAACGTTTATCCCAGCGTATTCCGCGGTCTTTCTACCAGAGCCAAGTATCTCCAACTTCATACTGAAAGCTGTCCTCCTCAGAATAAAGTATATGATGGGGACTGTGAAGAATGCAAGTAGGATCCCCGCATGGAACCTTGTACCTGGAAACAGTATCGGGATCCAGATCTGTTCTGGAAGGGTCGATGTCTCAGGAAATGATGAGACGGGATCTCTAAAAGGATTGTGGAGCAAGTAGCTAACAGTATAGATAGCGACATAGTTGAGCATCAACGTTGTTATAATCTCGTTTATACCGTAATGTGCTCTCAGGATCGCTGGAGGAAGAGCCCATGCTGCACCACCAACTCCAGCTGTTGCAAACAGTAAGAAGTATGCGAGCGGTTGTGGAAGATTTTGAGTGTAGAGTCCGAGGATCGCGGTTATAGTTGCACCTATGTAAAATTGTCCTTCTGCACCTATATTCCATATATGTGCTGTAAATGAGATCGCTAATCCTAAACCTATTAAGAGTAAGGGTGTTGCACGTACAAATGTCTCTATGAGAGATGTTGCTGAGAATGCTCCGTAGAAGAGCCAGTAGTATGCTACTAGGGGGTTTACACCGGCAAGTAACAGTATTACTGACCCTACTAGGAAAGCTATACCTATAGTCATAGTTCCTAAGAAAGCCCGTATAATTATCAATGATCTCTCTACCGTGAAGATAAGCCGACCTCCGCGGCTAACATGTACATACCAATCCTGTTCGGGTCTACCTCACTCGCATTAAATATCCTCACTATTCTTCCATCTCTCATGACAGCAATCCTATCACATACCTCTAGTACTTCATCTATGTCGTAAGATACGAGTAGTATGCCTACACCCATCGATGCAAGCTTAAGTAAGCTCCTCCTAACGTGGTAGGCTGATCTCACGTCTAAGCCAGCAGTAGGCTGCTCTGCTATCAAGAGCTCCGAACCCCTCATCAACTCTCTTCCTACTATAAGCTTCTGGATATTTCCACCTGAAAGATACTTTACCGGCAAGTTCGTATTCGGCGTTCTCACATCCATGAAATGTATTATTTTATTCGCGGTCTCTTCTATCTTTGAGAATCTCAGGATACCGTATTTCCCACTAAATTCCTCACGCTCAAAATCTCTCAGAACTGCATTCTTCATCACGCTTAGCGATGGGGCGACACCGATCTCCAAACGCTCTTCAGGGATATAGCTTGGGCTAGAGGAGCACCTATTGTTGATAAATATTATTTGACCTGATAACTGTTTTCTCAAACCAGTTATCGACTCGATAAGCTCTCTCTGCCCACTCCCTTCTACACCTATCAAACCGAATATCTCTCCCTTGCGAACTTGGAACGATACTCCATTCACCTTTACCACACCTTGATCGTTTTTAACGACTAGGTCTCTCACAATGAGTAGTGGAGTCTCATACTCTTCACGTGGTTGTCTTAAAACTTCTGGCAAAAAGTGCTCACCAAGCATCATCTCAAGCAATACTCTCTCATCTTTTATCTCATCCCTCTTCAATGTAGATATCGTCTTCCCCTTTCTCATAACCGTAACCCTATCACAAACCCTCAATGCCTCCCTAATCTTATGAGTAATCAAGACAATGCCATAACCTTCAGATGCAAGTTTCCTGAGCATATCCAGGAAGTTTTCAGCATCAGGTCCGCAGATTGAAGACGTAGGCTCATCGAATATCAGAATCCTCGCCTTCAAAAGCATCATCCTCATTATCTCGACTTTCTGCTTCTCTCCAACTGATAGAACGTGAACCGGCGACCTCAAGTCTACATTTAACCTAAGAAACCTAGATATTCTCTCTATGTCTTTGAACAGTTTTTCTTTCTTTACGTCTTGACCTGTAAGACCGAGCATTAGGTTTTCCAAGACGGACATGCTCGGTATTAGTGTAAAGTGCTGATGTAGCATTCCTATACCATGCTTCATAGCGTGAGCTGGAGACTTGAACTCGACCCTCATTCCATCTACGTAGATGGATCCTGAAGTCGGTTTAAGACATCCACTCAGTATCTTCATAAGCGTAGTCTTTCCAGCCCCGTTCTCGCCTAAGAGTGCGTGGACCTCACCCTTCTCAACCTCAAAGTATGCGTTATCTACAGCTACTGTTCCACCTGGATATATCTTTACTATGTTTTCAAGTCTGATTAACGACATCTAGACTCCCCCGAAAAAATATGGGGGGTTAAAGAATTCACTTCCATCTCTCAGGATTCCAATCCTCGATTACTGGTACCTTAAACCTTCCTTCTACTATATCTTTCTCTGTTTTTTCTACGAGTTCCAAGACTTCTTTTGGAACCTCTTTCTTGAGCTTCTCGTTCCAGATTAGTTTAGCCCATCCTTCCTTCATCCCCCAATCGTATATTCCACCCTCCCATCTTCCTTTCTGCTTCATCTCTATCAATTTAGCAACGAAAGTCTTGAGATCCCATACGACGCTAGCGAGAACTACTTCTGGTGCAAGAGTAGATTGGTCTACTATATTACCAAAACAGTATACTTTCTTCCCCCTTACTAAAGCTTCTTTCGCTGCTTCAAATGGACCGTATCTTTCAGCATATATGAAGTCGGCTCCCATCTCTATTAGAGTCTTTGCAGCATCTTTACCCTTAATAGGGTCGAACCAACTCTCGATATAGATAGCTTTAACCTCAACCTTAGGATTGGCGGATTTAGCTCCAGCCGCAAAAGCGTTTACGAGTCTATTGACATCTGGGACAGCGTATGCAGCTACCACTCCTACAATATTGGTCTTAGTCATCTTCCCCGCTATTATTCCTGCAAGATATGCAGCATCTTGTATCCAGTAATCGTATAGAACTATGTTGGCAGGGTACTTGATGTCTGTTGGACCTGAGCCTTGTGCAAAAGCTACATTCGGGAACTCTTTCGCTAATTTTATCGTAGTCTCATAGAAGCCCCAGCTATGAGGCATTATTATATCGTATCCTGCGGCTAAGTATTCTCTAATAACTCTCTCAACATCAGCTGTATCGACTTTTTCAGAATAAACATACTCGAAATCATATCTTCCCTTAGCCCATGTCAACGCTTCGTGAAGAACTGTATTCCAAGGCTCCTCGATAGGTGTGGTATAGATAACCGCAACCTTAAGCTTTTTCATAGGTGTTGTCGACTGAGGCCCAGGGGAGAGAGTTACAAAATATCCAGCTACGACTGCAACAACAATTATCACCGAGATAACTAATGCTAAAACCATTTTCGAGATTCCACACTTACCTTGAGATTCAATTCTTACCATATTCATCTAATCTACACTCTATTATATAAGATTGGTTTTACACGTTTATATAAAAAGAACACGATCTCGTAAAAACCGCATCCCCATATCGAAATCCTGCTATCAAATATGCCTAACTATAATCACCAAATTCTACACTCTTTTTAGCATGCATTAGACCAGCTTTAGCACTGTCAAGCCAGTTTATGACCTCGTCTCTCATAGACATAGAACATCCATCCCTACGCATAATGACATCAGCTCAGTTAAAATCTTACCATCACTGACGTGAGATAAGAACATATCGGGAAGGAAAACATGTTGTTTAAGTGTATTAGTATCAAAAGGCTATCGAGCCGATATCTCTGATGGTAAAATCTTGAAGATAACAGATATTGGAGATTCGCCAAAAAATACCATTCTTTACCTAGTACAATATTTTCAGATAACATATCGGAGACCTCTAGCAAACCTTCTTTATACACGTCCAAGATACTATTGTGGCCTCAACCATAACATAATCGCTTGGTAGAACCCATCTTTCTATAGTTTAGATAATTGTATCACATATTAATTCATTTAATCCATGACCTCCTTCAACAACTTGTAAGATTGCAACCTGCTTATGATGAAGAATCTCATAAGACTCTTGGGTGATCTATAATATCACTCGTGATCAAATTATAGTTGACTGGAGATGGGGTTAGTCGGGTAGACTATGGCCAGAGCCGAGTCCAAAGTGTGGTCTAAGAGTAATACCATTGAAGAAGAGATATGAGGATATGCTCCATCTTTAAGTTCAGATGGTTCGATCCCTGAAGATTCACGGCCAAGCCATGTATACCACCACATCAATATCGCTAATAGTTAAGGATGTCATGCTGGAGAGATGGGCAGAATAAAGCATAATTAGGATTAGAACAATTTTAGGTTTGGAGTGAGCCGAGATGACTTATATCGCTCATCTTGCAGATTTGCATTTAGGTTACAGACAATATGGATTGATAGAGAGGGAGGAGGATATCTATGAGACCTTTGATGAGGCAGTTGATAAAATAATTGAAGAACATGCGAGGATAGTTATTATCGCAGGAGATTTATTTAATTCGGCTAGACCTCCTATCCGATCCCTCTATCATGTAAAATCAAATCTTGAGAAGCTTAAGTCTAGAGGTATCAACGTTTTCTGTATTCTAGGAGACCATGATATACCGAGAAGAGTTGGCGAATACAGTCCATTAACTCTTTTCAGAGGAGACCTGCTTCACCACATAGATGGTAAGACTGTAGAGATTGAAATAGATGGAATACGTATCAAGATCACTGGGGTAGATAGAGCGCCATCCACAGCATCGGATAAAGTTCGTAAGATTATTGAGAAGCTTTCAAAGGATATACAGACAAAAGCTGGAACCGAGAGAAATATCTTGGTTACACACCTTCCTTTACATGGCATTTCAGGTGAACTATGTATAGATGATCTGCCTGAAAACTATGATTACTATGCATTGGGACATGAACATGTGAGAAGAGTTTTCCGTAAGGGGTTGGGTCTGGCCTCATACCCTGGGTCCATAGATATTCTATCAAGAGATGAGATTATAGGGTGGAAGTTAGAAGGAAAAGGTTTTTATCTAGTAGACCTTTCAGGTTCTGAACCTATAGTTGAGAAGGTGGACTTAAAGTCTATAAGACCACAAGAGATCTTTGAGATAAGCCTTGGAGAGCCTATAGATAAGCTGGTCGATTGGATTACTCATCAGAGTAAGAAGCCGATCCTTCATCTTCTAATAAAAGATCGAGAATTCGATTTAAGAAGAATAAATGAGATTGCTGAAAAATTACGAGGAATAGGCTGCCTCGATGTCAGATATAGGAGAAAAATCTTTAGAGAGGACGATCAATTTAAAGCACTTCCACACATCGATCATTCACGATTCAATATTATAGATCTTATAAAGACGAGTATTATGGAGATCGGTTTATCCGAAGAAGAGGCTGAATTAGCAATAAATATCTATAAAGAGTTCCGCACTGGAGGAGGAGATGCTCTCAAAGAGTTATTACTTAGAAGATCTCCAGAGGGATAAGTAGATGATTATTAGAGAAGTTTATCTAAATAATTTTATCTCATACGAAGAGGCGGTTGTGAAATTCCCTATAGGGGTGACAGTTATAGTTGGAGAGAACGGTGCAGGGAAGACAGCCATACTAGATGCGATAACTTATGCACTCTTCAAAGAACATAGTAGAGGTAGAGATGAAAACCTGATAAGAAGACGTATGAACAACTCAAAGATCAAGCTTAGATTCTCTGTTAGAGGGAAAAACTTTGAGGTCGAATGGAATCTCTCAAGAGGCAGGTCTCCTATAGGAAACCTAAAAGATTTAGATGAGGGATATTCTTTGGTTAGGCCTGGGTCGGGAGAGAGAACCATCATCCCGGAGATAGCCAAGTTAACAGGATTAGATAAAGAAGTCTTCATCAATGCAATCTATGTTAAGCAAGGAGAGATCGCTAAGTTTCTAGATGCTAAACCCTCTGAAAGAAAGAAGATAATTGGACAACTATTGGGAATAGAGGAGTTAGAGAAGATATGGGAAGCTATGAGAGACCCTCTCAAGGATCTGGAAGCCAAGGTAGAAAGCTATGCTTTAGAAGTTGAGAGGATAGAAGTTGAGAGGAGAAGGATTCAAGAAGAGTTGGAGACCCTATCAAAGAAACAAGATCAACTTAGAGAGATAGAGTCTGAGAAGGCGAAGCTTAGAGAAGAGATAGAAGATTTAAGAAGAAAGATCGATAAGCTTGAAGAAAAGAGGAAGAGATGGAGTGAATTAGAAAGCCTTATCACAAGTCTAGAGAAGAGAGAGCTTGAAAATAGGTCGCAGAAGGAGCGTTTAGATGAAAAAATCCGTATTCTAGAAGAGGCTTCTAGTAGATTAAGAGAATATGAACCTCTAAATACTGAAAAGATGGTAGAAGAAGGAAAGCTCCACTCGCTCTACATTAAGAGGGATGAGTTAGAGGGACTGCTACAGATTAAGAGGTTGAAGAGAGAAGAGGTAGAGAGAGTTAAAGGAGAGAAGCAATTTTTAGAAGCTCAAGTCAATCAATCGCTAGATAAATTCAAGAAGGTTACTGGTATCGAGGTAAATGTGGTAGACTTCAAAGAAGTCTATGAGCAGGTCTACAAGAATGTTAAAGATGGAATCTCCAAGATAAACGTAGAGATGCAAGAGAAGATGAGAGGTAAGCAGAAGTATTATAAACTAGGCATCTTCTCAACCATCTTAGGCACAACTTCATCGATTATCTTGCTAGCAGTCTCTGGAATAAGCATGACATCACTCATCATCTCATCTCTCATCGTAGTGCTTGCAGTTCTCTCGCTGATTACATCCTTCAAGAAGCAGAAGATACTAGAAGACAAGATAAACAGTCTACTGGAAGAGAGGCAAAGACTGGAAATGCAGAAATCACAGTTAGAAGATATTAGAGTAAATGAGGTTCATGAAAAAATCAGTAGATACAACAAGATTGAAGAAAAGATCATAGAGCTGGAGGAAGATGTTAAAGATTTGGATATACTTGAATTAGAATACCAAAATCTAAGAAAGGATATTGAGAAGATTCAAAATAGAGTAAAAGAGCTACAACAGTATTCAGATGGATATATGAAGGCTTTAGGGGTTCTTGAAAGAGAGGGTTTGAAGAACATCGAAGAACTTGAAGAGAGGATCAAAGAGCTTAAACAAGAGAAAGCTAATATCGAGGAGGAATTGGAGCAGATCTCGAGTGAACTTGCTCACTTAAGAGAAGAAGAGTGTAGGATAGCATATAATGATGAAGAGTATAGATCAGCGAAAGAACGATACATCCTACTCCAAGAGGAAATGATGGATATTGAGAAGAAGATAGCTGAAATAGAGGCAGATATCAAATACTTATCTAGAGAGATTGAAGAGTTGAAAGCCGACTTGGAAAGATTGGAGCATTCTAGAGAAGCATACATAAAACTGAGACCCTACGTTGATTCTTTGAATAGGATCCGTGAAATATTTTACAAAGATGGTATCCTCCAGAAGACGGTTAGGAGAAGTGCCTCAACCCTCATAGAAGAGTATGCTAGACTATTCCTTCAAGAATTTAATCTACCATTCTCCGATATAAGAATAGATGAAGACTTTAACATCTTCTTGGATGGCAGAGATGGAGAGCAAACACTTGAAACCTTGAGTGGAGGAGAGAAGATAGCCATAGCATTGATACTTAGGTTGAGTATAGCCGCATCTCTCGCAGGAGAAGCCTTCGAACTTATAATCATGGATGAGCCGACTATTCATCTAGACTCAGAGAGGAGGAGAGAGTTGATAAACATGTTCAAGAAATTTAGAGGAGGGAAACGTATAATCCCTCAAGTAATACTCGTATCACATGACAGAGAATTAGAAGAAGCTGCAGACGAGGTATTCGAGGTTGTGAGGTCTGAAGGTATCTCAAAGATTAAATCATACATCTAATTCATGGGTTCTGAAGTTGATCATGGTTTAGATGGAGTCGTAATTGAGCTTGAGAGATTAGGTGTAGATTATACTAGCGAGCTTAAATACTTCCTAGAAGAGCTGGAGTCCAAGAGATATATATGAACTATGCAGGTTTTGAGAATATAGAATGGATATAGTCAATCTCCCCGTAAAAGTTCTAAAGTAAATACTTAGACACAATCTTTGATAACTCATTTCTCGCAATACCGACTTGTAACAAGCTAGTTCAGTGCTTTCCCACTACCAATTATTTCAAGTCAGTTTTTATAGG
>JBCNVN010000015.1:0-32169 GCA_039630055.1 Candidatus Caldarchaeales archaeon
ATGCATGGGTAAGATGGCCGGAGATACCTCCAACTGAAGATAGAATAGTGGAGAAGCTTCTTAGATTGAAGAGTCTGGGTAGATTGGATATAGTTACAGCTAGATCTAAGGAGACGGAGGTCTACGCCTTGGAATGGTTAAGAAAACATGAGATCCCTTATGATAACTATGTCTGGGTTGAGAGCGGCGAATCAAAAGCCATGCTAGACTACGATGTATATATTGATGATTCTCCATTTCTAGCGAGAGCATTACAGAATAAAGATAAGATAGTTTTAGTTTATGACCAGCCTTGGAATAGAGAGCTGATTGAAGCTAACAATATAAAGAGGATAAGAAATCTAGATGAAGCCTACCAATATTTAAACGAGAAGAAATATTTTAAATCTAGATTACTATAGTCATCGTTAGATTGAAAGCCAGCTATCTGAGTAAAACAGAATCAGCCAAGCTCCTCAAGAAAATTAAAGATAACAAATATTTTTCTAATATAATAGATGACAAGGTTAAGACAGTATTCATGATAGAGATAGAAGGGATATCAATATACAAGATTGGAAGATTAGTCCTACTTGAAAAGTCCGAGGTCTTCTTTCCAACCCTTAAAGAAGAGTTCAGTGGAAGAATATTGGATAACCTGCCCTACATCGTTGTAGATATGGGTGCTGTCTCCCACATAGCCAATGGTGCAGACGTAATGAGGCCTGGAGTGAGAGAAGTACATGGAGAGTTAAAGAAGAATAATGTTCTTGTAGTTAGAGATGAGAAGAATAGGAAGCCGATAGCGATCGTGAAGGCTCTAGTAGATTATGAAGAGTTCAATATTATGGTCAAGGGAAAGGTTGCTGAAAATATTCACTATGTAAATGATCGGATCTGGAACTTTCTTGGAGAGGTTGCAAACCTGCTTGAACGTTGACGTATCTTTTATGTAGCGTTTGTACAACCATCCTCCAAAATTAAGAGTTATTAGCCTCTAAAATCATATTTTTGCCATGAATAGATTGGCCATAGTAATGGTCCTGGCCATGGTAACCGTCTTCGCAAGTCTAAGCCAAGTCCATGGAGAAGCATATAACACAATAATAGTCGATGAGAATCTTGAAGTCTCTCTATCATACCCTCCCGAAGTAAAGTTCGGCTCATGCTATACCTTCCGGTTTAAAGCTAAAGCCTTCGACACTCTTACAATAGATAAGATCAAGCTCACAATAAAGATGTTCACAAATGGCTTGGCGGAGACATTGTACGATAAGGTTCTCATCAGTTCAGAGACAGTTACAAGCAGCTGGACGTTCAGTAAGAATATACAGATATGTATTCCTTCTCGACCTAAACCAGACCCATATCTTGAAGGGAAAATATACGTAGAATATAGTACAGATGATGATGATGATCCAACTCTCTCAGCAGAATGGTATATGTCAACTGTAAGAGAGATGACATATGATGAACTAGCCTCTGAGCTAGAGGAAGCGGAGAGAGAGATTGAAGACTTAGAAGAGCTTATAAGAGACCTACAACTCCTTATAGAAGACCTAGAAGATGAGATAGAAAGCTTATCTAAAAACTATAATAAACTATCCTCCAGCTACGAATCTCTTAGTAATAATTACTTAAAGGTTCAAGAAGATTATAGGGAAATTCAAGAGAAATATAATAAACTGGAAGAAGATTATAAGAAGTTGAATGAAGAATACGACAAACTCCTTATAGATTATGAAAAGCTTAGAACATCATATGAAAATCTGATAAAGAACAATGAGCAGCTTCAATCAAACTACGATTCACTAAGAGATGACTACCGCTCACTATCTGATGAGTATAATAGGCTTCGAGGAATGCACCAAGACCTGACAGATAGATATAATGAGCTTAAAAGTAGATATGAATCGAGTATAAATACTATTGGAAGACTTGAATCAACGATCAGCAATCTGGAAGAATCTGTAAGAGAGAAACAGCAGAAGATAGATGAGCTTAATCTAATCTATGCATCAACAGCTAATGAGAACGCGTTGACCAAGAATATCTTATATGCTCAGACAGCGGCAGTAGCAGGTATCGGTATGAGCATATTCGTAATGAGTTTAAGAAGGAAGAAGATGCCTCCTCCACCTTCTACAGTTGAGCCTACAACTACACCTACGAGGGGAGAGGGAACCGAGAACTCTAAGAATGGAAAGATTCAGAAAGTATTATCTGGTAGGCGGATAACTCTTCCAAGAGATGCCGTAGAAAAATTAAATATCAAAGAGGGAGGGAAAGTCATAGTCGAAGTTTATGAAGACTATGTCAAAGTCATACCGGTAAAAGAAGAAATATCAGAAAGTACAGATAAAGTCTAGTGTTACTGTAGATGTCAGAGCTAGCTAGGAGAGTATATACACTAGACCTACCTATAGAACTCTTAGAAAATACGTATGAGCGAGTTATAGAGTTTATCGAGAACTCTAAGATCCTCGAATTTGAAGTAGATGACTCGGAAGAATTATTGGAGGATCTTTGAAGATGGTAGACTTGTCTAGAGCAACCATTAGGGAGATCCATCAACATGTTGGAAACCTCACCGTTAAGCCAACGAAAATCGTTGAAGAATCTATTAGGAGGATCGATAAGCTAGATAACCTTCTGAAGATGTTTATATATGTTGCTAGAGAAGAAGCTATGGATTATGCTGAAAAACTTGAGAAGGAGCTTGAGGATGGTTTATTACGTGGCCCCCTCCACGGGTTACCCATAGCTGTAAAAGATGTATTCTATACAGAGGGCATGCCGACTACAGGCGGCTCAAAGATCTTAAAAGACAATAAGCCTACAAGAGATGCAGTAGTTGTATCTAGATTAAAGAAGGCTGGAGCAATCATAATAGGAAAGACAAATATGCATGAGTTCGCATTTGGAGTAACCAATAAGAATCCCCATTACGGGGCCACGAGGAATCCTTGGAGCATAGATAGAATAAGCGGTGGCTCAAGCGGTGGATCAGCTATAGCCGTCTCTGTAGGAGTATGTATAGGAGGGCTTGGAACCGATACAGCCGGCTCCATAAGGATACCCTCAGCTCTCTGCGGTGTAGTAGGATACAAGACAACCTACAATCTAATTAGCTTGGATGGAGTAATTCCACTATCCTGGAGCCTAGATACCGCTGGGCCAATCGCTAAAACTGTAGAAGATGTAGCAATAATGCTCGACGTAATGACCGAGGGCTTATACAATTTTGCCGAGACCGTTGAGAGAGAGATTAACAGAGAATGGAGGATCGGGCTACCTGAGAAGATTATTAGAGAGATGGTCTCTGAAGATGTTGAAGAAGTATTCTGGAGATCTATCGATAAGATTGCTTCCAACGGTATTGAGCTGGTCGATTTCGATGCTGAATGGTTTAGACCACTCTCAGATGCTAGATACATTATAGTCCTCTCCGAGTCGGCTACATATCATCTAAAATGGATAAGGAGTAGGTTTAATGATTATGACCCAGATGTTGGAGGTAGGATACTTGGAGGTTTATTCGTTCCAGCACCAGTATACATACATGCCCAGAGGGTTAGGAGAAGCATAAAGAAGAAGTTCTTAAAGAGTATGGATGAGAGGAGGCTGGATGCTCTAACCCTACCAACAGTTCCAATAACAGCCCCTAGAGTAGAAGATGAAGAAGTGGTCGTTAAAGGGAGGAAGATAGGGGTTAGGAGAGCGCTGCTTTCTCTAACCGAGGCATTCAACTCTCTGGGAAGCCCTGCTATAACTATCCCATGTGGAACGACGAGAGACCAGCTCCCGGTAGGGTTACAGATAGCTGCTAGACCCGGTGAAGATAGGGTTCTCCTACAGTTAGCGGGACGGCTTGAGAAGATTCTTGGAAGATTACCGGAGCCACCTATCCTAAATCAGAGATAGAGAGATCTAAAGAGAAGAATTGTGGAGAAGATATATTTATAAAAATTTGACTAATCATCTATCTAGATGGTCAAGATTAGAAAGAATGGTTACTGGAATAAAATAGCTTTAGTAGATCTATCCTACAGCTCTGTAAAGTACATCGAACTTGACAGGTCAATCTATGATAGGTTTATTGGTGGAGTCGGGCTTGGAGCAAAAATCCTAATAGATAATACTCCTCCAAGAGTAGACCCTCTCTCAACAGAGAATATCATAGTCTTTACTATAGGTCCAGTGGAGGGCCCGGGACTGCCTAGCGATGCAAGAATGAGCGCAGTCTTCAAATCTCCTCTAACAGGGTTCTTCGGCGAATCTCTCTGCGGTGGATACGTGGGCACAGAGCTGGCTAAAGCCGGCCTCGATGGATTGGTGGTGAAAGGAGCATCTAGAAAACCTATCTATCTACTGGTTAAAGATGGAGCCGTAGATATTAATGATGCCTCCCATCTGTGGGGTCTCGATACCTATGAAACAGAGAAGGAGCTCTGGAGAGAGATTGGAGAATCTATGACTCTAGCGATCGGGCCGGCTGGAGAAAATCTGGTAAGATATGCCTGCATAGTTCACGGTCTCTACATGCATGAGAAGAAGAATCTTAGAGGAGGGTTCTTTGGTAGGACGGGTGGAGGCGCAGTCATGGGCAGCAAGAAGCTGAAGGCAATAGCTATACAGGGAGAATATCAAGTAGAGCTAGCGGTAACCGGAGACTTCATCGAGCTTAGGAATACGATAACCCGACTGGCTAGAGAGAAGCTTCAGGGATTAACAAAGTTCGGTACATCAGGTATAATGTCTCTAACAAATACTACTGGCTCACTGTCTACCAGATACTATGAAGGTGGAAGCTTTCCAGGATATGAGAAGATAGGACCTGAAACATTAAACAAACTATACGTTAAGAGGAAGGCCACATGTTATGTGTGCCCGGTTGCTTGTGGAAGACACTCGGAGACATCGGACAATATAAAGGTGGGCGGACCAGAATATGAAACTCTATACGCTATAGGCGCCCTCACATATGTGGATAACTTGGATCTTATCATAAAAGCAAACGATCTAGCGAATAGGTTTGGAATGGATACTATATCCGCTGGGAATACTATAGCCTTCGCCATGTACATGGTTGAGAAGGGATTGGTTAATGAAGATTGGTTAAGGTTCGGTGAAGGTGAAGCAGTTCTAAAGATCTTGGAGATGATAGCGTATAGGAGGGGTTTAGGAGAGGTTCTTGCAGAAGGTGTTAAGAGAGCTTCAGAGAAGCTTAAAGCTGAAAAATACGCTATACATGTAAAGGGTTTAGAGTTTCCCGGCTATGATCCTAGAGCTCTTAAAGGAGTGGCCCTAGCCTTCGCCATCTCAGCCCGTGGTGCATGCCATCTAAGACATGTCGCCTACAGGCCGAACCTAGTCGGAGCGCACCCATTCAACCCGGATATCAAGATCGATAGACTCTCATACGATGGGCATGTAGAGTACGTATTAGAGTTAGAAGACTTCTATGCAGTGATCGATAGCATGATACTATGTAAGTTCTATGCTCTTCCAGTAATCGGGCCACTTCTATGGAGAGAGGTTGCTGAGATCTACTATAGAGTTACAGGAAAAAGGATAGCTCCCAGTGAACTGAGAAAGAATGGAGAGATAATCAACAATCTGATCAGGATCTATAATATAAGAGAAGGTTTAAGGTTGGAAGATGATATGCTTCCCGAAAGGATCTTCTCTGAACCTTTAAAGTTTGGGAATTCTTCTGGTGAGAAGGTAGATAAAGAGAGATTCTTGAAGATGCTGGAAGAATACTATAGGCTGAGGGGTTGGACTAGAGAAGGCGTACCAACAGTTGAGAAGATTAGAGAATTAGAACTTACAGAGTATCTTGACATGGTCTAGATCTTAGCCAACTCTAACAATGTATTCGAGATGACTCTTGCTCCTAGAACGATATCAGAGATTTTTATCCACTCATAGCGGGTATGGGATAGCTTGGAATCTCCAGGACCGAATGCGGCTATACTCTTAGATATGTTTACCAAGGTATTCATATCGCTTGTACCCGTCTTCTTAACTATCCTCGGCTTAAGACCCATCTTTAAGATGCTCTTAACCATGGCCCTAACAACTTCAACATTCACACTCACCTCAACAGGTCTATCTATACTATTGACTTGAAGATCTACATCCGACTCATCTGCAAATAATCTAAGCTCTTCTATGATCTCTTCTGGACTATACTTGGAAGGATATCTTATATTTATGTAGGCTTCTCCACTATCCGGTAGGCTTCCAAACCAATCTCCAGCTCTTAGAACTGTCACAGCATGAGATACTTCTTCATAGCTATCCCCACTAAATCTACCCTTTAATAGATTGATGAATTTAAGCAGCTTGTCGAGAGCTGACTCACCCATGTATGGTGCAGAGCTGTGGCCTCCGTGAGCGGTCGTCAAGACTCTGACCAAGATGCTGCCCCGGTAAGCCACGGCGATCCCAAAGTTTGTAGGCTCGCCGACAATGATATGATCAGCTTTAAAATTACTGTTTACAAGATGTCTCGCACCTAACCCAGAATCCTCTTCTTGAACTAGACCTACAGCATATACTCTTAGACTAGACCTATCTAGTATGCTCCATGCAGCACCTAGAATAAAAGCCGCTAAAGAGCTTTTAGCATCAACAGCTCCTCTACCCCATACCGTATCTCCATCTATTCTTACATCTATCTCTCCTGGAACAGTATCTAGATGACCGGCTAAGAGAACCGTCTTACCACCTGATCCACATCTTAGAAAGATGTTTCCAACATCATCTACATAGAACTCGTCGAATCCAAGCTCATCAGCCCATCTTCTTAAAACCGGTTCTAGTCTAAACTCGTATCCTGGAGGGGTGTAGGACTTCAAGAGATCTATTAGAAGGCTTTTAGCTTTGACTAGATAATCTTCATCCATACTCTAACCCTCTAGAACATGCTATTTAATATCTGTTGAATCGGAGAGGTCGTCGAAGTCAATCTCATCGTCTAATGTTTCTGATGGTCGACTCGATCATGATGCCTGCTAGATCTTTCCCTGTTACTCTAACAGTATTTCTAAACTCAGGGATAGCGTTCACCTCGCTAACAAAATATCTCCCATCTTTTGATTCTAGTATATCGATCCCCAAGACCCCTCCTCCCATAACCTCTCCAGACCTCTCAACCATCTCTACCAACTCTCTATCTAGTTTAGCTTCTACAGCCACCCCACCAAGTGCAGTATTGGTCTTCCAACTACTACTTACTCTATATATTGCTGCCGGTACCTCCCCCCAAAAATAGAATGCTCTTATATCTCTGCTCGGTTTATCTATGTACTCCTGTAAATAGTGTACTTTGAAATGGGGGCTCTGCATATACTCTCTAAAATCTAGTATCTCTAGTAAGCTGTCTCTGTCTAATGCTCTACTAACCATCCTCCCCCAGCTACCATAAATAGGCTTAACTATCAGCGGGTATCCAAGTTTTTCCGCAACATTCAAGCACGTCTCCCTACTAAAAGATACTGCCGTCTTAGGGACAGGTATCCCATTCCGAGAGAGCTTGAGAGTTGTGTATAGCTTATCTTCACAATCTCTTATAACATTGAAAGTATTTACGACTTTAATCCCCTGTTCTTCTAGGATAGCTGTAGATGAGATTGCTCTATAGAAGCTGACACATCTCTGAACTGCGAAGTCAAGAGAGCTAAAACCATTCGGCTCTGTCAACCAGAACGTCTTCTTATTTACCTGTATCGGTACTAGTTCGTGTCCAAGCCTTCGGATAGCATCGAATAACGCCTTCTCCTCCCATCTAATATGATCGTATAATATGCCGATCCTCATACAAACATTATGAATAAATTATACGATTTTAATAAACATGATCCATTTAATGTACGATTATAAATATTATACGTATTGAAATTGTAAGAAATCTTTCGATAATTTGAAATTTTTTAACTATTTTCGTAGAATCAACTCAAATCCCTGAAATAATATATTGATTGTATAGAACTGTCTACTTATTCGCCCCAGTCTTCAGCGATCTCTTCAGCTTCTTTAAGTCTGTAGTTCCCCTTCTCATCTATCTCCAGTTCAAGCTGTCCACCACATTCATCATGTTCAAACAGTTCTCCAGATATCGCATCATCAGGTATCGACATCATCCCACCACAAATCGGACACTCTAATTTTCGCATACCACTAGACCTCTAGATTAGTTTCTAGATAGAAATATATTACTGTATCTCTTTAATTAAAGAAAGATCATAATACCGATAGAAGTTTTAGATTGATTATATCTCAATTGTTTGTTAGAGATAGTGGATAAAATTTATAAATGTTTGTAGAAGATATTTAGGAGACGGTTATGGAGAGCGTTCTGAAGCGGAGGTTCTACGATATCTGGTATGTCGGAGAACTAGATGAAAAAGGAGTAGATATAATAATCCAGCAGCTGAAAAATCTGCCCGGCAAAGCTACCCTTAGGGTTAGAATAAAATTCTATTTAGGGGATGGGAAAGATCAAACCTACTTGGCAAACTGTAGAAGAATATTATTAGAAAACTTCTCGATTAGTATAGTTATAGAAGACAGACACGTAGATGAGTTGAAGAAGGATATAGAATCAGCTAGAGAAGACGTCATCTTGATTACTAATGGAATCCATATAGAAGATATCAAGAATGAGAGGATTAAGCTTGTGGAGGTTTAAGATATGCATCCAGAGAAGATAGATATAATCTTGACAACCGATAGGACGATGATGTCCAATCATCATGGTAAAGAATTTTTAGGATTCATGGCTACAGGTCCACCGATATCCATGCCCGAATTTATGTGGATGTGGATAGCTGCACCGAAGATGAAGGTAGACGAATTGGGAAGACCGTGGCAGGCACCCTACGCTCTAAGAGAATTAGAAGCCCTCTTAATAGACCATGGTTACAATGCTTCGGTGATAGACCCAGATTACGTAGGTCGATACCTAACCAATGCTAAGATCATGATGTTAAGTCATCATGACTATTTTGCACTCTGCCCACCTAGCAGTGAGTGGTGGGTCGTCACCAAGAAGGAGCCGGTGAATGCTAGAAGCTTTAGAAGGTTCATGGATAGTCTTCCGATAAGTGAAGCTAAAAGAAGGGGGCTAAGGATAATCGTTGGAGGACCATCAGCATGGCAATGGCTCTACAAGATAGATATGTGGAGTAGATGGATGGTGGATACTGTCGTAGATGGAGAGGGAGAGAGGATAGTTCTAGACTTGGTTGAGAGAGTATATAATGGTGAGCCTCTACCTAGGTATGTATATGTAGGACCAAAAGATGTACCCACTATCGATGAGATCCATACGATAAAATACGCTAGCGTCAATGGATTAGTTGAGATAATGCGTGGATGCCCGAGAAGATGTAAATTCTGCTCTGTAACTCTCAGAGCGCTCCGACACATGCCTCTTGAGAAGATCGAGAAAGAAATAAAAGTTAATGTTCAGCAAGGAGTAAAGAACGGTATACTCCACTCTGAAGACGTATTGCTTTATGGTGGTAGAGGATTAGAACTGAATCCAGATGCATTAATAAAGCTTCACGAAACTGCTAGAAAACATCTTAAAGAAGTTGCTTGGAGTCATGCGGCCCTCGCAACTATCAAAAATGCTGAAGAAGAGCATCGATTGATATCGAAGATCATGGATATTATTAAGAGTGGTGGAGATCAGATATATCTTGGAGTGGAGGTAGGTTTAGAGACCGGTTCTCCTAGACTGGCTAAGAAGATAATGCCTGCAAAATCTTTACCATATTCTCCAGAGACATGGCCCAGCGTAGTAGAAGATGCATTCTCCATAATGCATGAAAACAATATTGTGCCGGCTGCCACCTTGATCCTTGGACTACCAGAAGAGACCCTTGAAGACTTGATGTTAACCGCCGAGCTAATCGATAGGCTTAGACCATATAGAAGCCTGATCGTTCCAATGTTCTTTGTACCGATGGGTATACTCAAAGATAAAGACTGGTTTACAGAAGTTAAGATAAAAGATGAGCATATAGAAGTAATGCGTAGATGTCTATGGCATTCAATATATTGGGCTGAAGACATAATGAATAGATTCTACTTAAAGAAGGCTGGATACTCTCCTCTAAGATTCATGATTAAGCTATTTTTGAAATATGTGAAATGGAAAGGTAGGAGTGTTGAGAAGAGCCTCGGTCTTAAACCTGTAGAGAAACCGATAGCACCCATAACAAAATAACTATAATTACATGATATTTGGAGATCGGGTTAAACCGTTATCCGAGTACCTAGTTTACTCTCCAATACTGTTAAAGGATCTTGGATTAGCCCTGAAGATATTATCGCTTCTCCAACCCCTCCTTGAACAACCTTAGCACACATAAGAGTTTTCCGATTCATTCCAACCCCAATCTTCGATTGTATCACTTCTAAATCTTCTATCTTTATCTCTGTAACCAGTTTACCGTCAACGAGTACCCCATCAACATCTGTAAGAAATATAAGCTTATCCGCTCTTATAGCCTCCGATATCTTAGCTGCAGCCTGGTCAGCATCCACATTTAATAGTTCACCTTCTTCTCCTAAAGCTATTGGAGCTATTACAGGTAGATATCCTTGGGCGATGAGTCTGAGGAGAAGCTCTGCCTCAACCTCTCTTATCGTCCCCGTATAGCCTCCTGGAACAATCTTCTTCCTATTATTCTCATCCAAGATCACGATCTTCTTTTTTCTTTCAGCCTTCATCAGTCCTCCATCTGCTCCAGTTAAACCAATAGACCTTATATTCATATTGTTGAGTTTAGCCACTATCTCTTTATTGATCTTTCCAGCCATAACCATTACATAAATTTCTAGCTCCCTCTCATCTGTATACCTGCTTCTTATCCCCTGTGGAGAGATAACGAACCTAGGCTCCACACCCATAATCTTCTCATACTTGGTTACAAGGTCTCCCCCACCATGAACGAATACAAACTTTAACCCTCTAGAGATTCTACTCGCCAAACTCTCCAGAATATTATCGATATTTTTTTCGAGAGCTCTTCCCCCAACCTTTACAACGATCAAAGACATATCTTAAGAATCATATTAGAATCCTAGAATATAACTTCTCCATCATAGATCTTAACCTGATTGATCCTCCACCAATTATTAGGCAAGCCTATTATATAGGCGGCTATCTGGATTCTCTGATGATCAGGGTAGGGATCGTTGGTGCAAGCGGATATACTGGTGGAGAGTTCTTAAGACTGCTCTCCCAGCATCGAGAGGTCAAATTAACAGTGGCTACTTCTAGAGAATTTGCTGGAAAACCTATATCTTATGTACATGTAAACTTGAGGAGATACTACTCAGACCTTAAGTTTACAAATTTGGAGATTGATGAACTAGCTTCAAGATGTGACTTGGTATTTATTAATACTCCTCCAGGTGTCTCTCAGAAGATTACGCCTAGGCTACTAGAGAATGGATTGAAGATTATTGATCTAAGTCCAGATTTCAGACTTAAGAATGTTAAAGAATATGAGAAATGGTATCAGATGACTCATGAAGCGGTAGACCTACTATCTAAGGCGGTTTATGGTCTGCCTGAGATACATAGAGAAGAGCTAAAGAATGCAGAACTAGTCGCTTGCCCAGGATGTAATGCAACCGCATCAATACTTGCCTTGTACCCACTACTCGAATCTAACATTATAGATCCATCCCACATAGTTGTCGATGTAAAAGTAGGAAGTAGCGAGGCGGGTCGCAAGCCCAATCTGGGATCCCATCACCCTGAGAGAGCGAACGTCATGAGGCCTTACAGTGTAGAAGGACATAGACATGTTGCCGAGATTATACAAGAGCTAAGCCCTCTCACAAGTGATGAGATAGGGATAATATTCGTACCACATGCTGTTGGAGCTGTAAGGGGAGCCTTAGCTACATGCTATACATGGCTAACGCGAGAAAACATAGATGAAAACATGCTTAGAAGAATATATGCTAGGAGATATGGAAGAGAGCCCTTTGTAAGAATAGTTGGAGAAGGATTATTCAAGTATCCCGATCCGATAAATGTTGTAGCCTCAAATTATGCAGATGTAAAAGCGGTACCATATGAGAGGAAGGGGGTAATCGCATTCTGCGCTATAGACAATCTGGTAAAGGGTGCAGCTGGACAAGCCATCCAATGTATGAACATAATCTTGGGGATAGATGAGAAGACAGGGCTTGAAACCCCGCCTCTAAGACCTATCTAATCATCAAGTAATCCATCTTTTTAACCTCCAATTTTATAGGCTCTAATTCTTTAACTCGGCTTTAATATATCTCGCTAGAATCTCGGGAACATTTATCTTCGTCGTAGTCATGAATCCTTTAAACTCGGGAACCCCGTTAACCTCATTCACCAAGTATCTTCCATCTTCGAGGAAGACATCGACGGCTAAGAACTCACCTCCAACAACTCTAATAGTCTTCTGTATAATATCTTCTAGCTCTGTATCTACTTTATAAGGCTCCATCCTCGCACCTAGGGCTACATTACTCCTCCACTCCCCATCGTTCGGAACCCTTACAACCGCTCCGATAATCATATCGCCTATCGATAATACTCTTATATCTCTTCTACCCTCCTTGATATACCTCTGTATCATATGGGTTCTACTACTCTGGCTTAACATCATCTCTCTATGCTCTACTATACTCTTCAAGACATTTACATCGCTTACAAGTGTGATCAATCTTCCCCAGCTTCCAATCGGAGGCTTATCTACCAGGGGGAAACCTATAATCTCCCCCGCTTTAATTACTGCATTATCGCTGAATGCTACATATGTCTCTGGGAAGGGTATTCCAGCTTCTTTAAGCTTTGAGAGTGTTAAGATCTTGTCTCCTGCAATCATTATCGAGACATGGTTATTTATAGTTTTGACATTCATAGATTCCCTTATACATGAGGAATAGACAGCCTTCTGCATCGAGATTGGACGGATAAGAGATATGTTTGGAGGATTATCGATCCATGATAAAGGACTATACTTCAAGTTTGTAATCTTTACATCCAAGCCAACATCTTTAAGATTCTTGATAATTAGCTTCTCCTCAAGTCTTACGATGTCCAAGATAACCTCGACTTCCACCCTACCCTCACTTATAGTTAAAGAATCCTAAGGCTAATATAAATACTTTTAAAATAAAAATTTTGAAAAAAACATTATCTAATGAAGATCTTTATGTAAAAGGTTCCTTTTATCAAAAATCTTTAATCATGGCCATCTAGACAGGAGAGGGAAAAGATTCCAACTACTCGGTCTAGATAAATGAATGGGATGCTCTAGTAGTCGGTCTGAAGCCATACTATATATCTCATGTTAAAATGTTAATAACTTGTTTCATTTCTGGATAATAGGTAATGAGTATATGGATATGGGTGATGAATTAGAAGGTAAGAGAGAAGAGGTTAGGAAGGTTACAGAAGAGATCTTAAAACTGGTTGCTAGAAGGAGGGAGCTGGTCTCAGAGATCGCTGAGATAAAGAAGAGGTTGAACCTCGATATAATAGATAGAAAGGCAGAGTCCCTCATAATGACTGAATCTCTCAAACTCTCTGAAGAACTAGGACTAGATAAAGACTCTACGAGGAGACTGGTCTCACTACTTATCTCAGACTCGGTAAAAGCTCAAGAAGAGAAGACTTCTAGAACTCGAGAGATCGGTTTAAGAGAGATCTTCTATACAGCTCTCGAACTGCAAAGGTCTGGAAAAAAGATTATAAGACTTGAAGTTGGTGAACCAGACTTCCAAGCTCCACCAGAAGTAATCGAAGAAGCTTATAGATCTCTAAGAGAAGGTAGATCAAAATATATCTCACCCTACGGATTGTTTGAGCTTAGAGAAGCAATAGCCCAGAGGATGAATAATCTATACGGCACAGACCTCAAGCCAGAGAATGTTCTGATTACAGGTGGAGGGATAATGGCGATCCGGATAGCCTTAGAAGTCTTAACCAATTATGGAGACGAGGTACTGGTTCCGGAGCCTGCATGGCCACTCTATAAGCAGATCGCCCAACAGCTTGGTAGAAGATATATAAGATTAAAGACCGAGATGGAGAATGGCTGGGCTCTGGAACCTGGAGAAATTAGAGGGTATGTTACAGAGGCATCGAAGATATTGATTATAAATTATCCGAACAATCCGACGGGTCGAGCACTTAAGCCTGATGAGCTGAGAAGTCTAGTAGAGGAAGCGAGAAGCTGTGGATTAACTATAATAAGTGATGAAGTCTATTCCGACTACTATTTCCATGGAGAGAGGGCTCCAAGCATCGTCGAGGTGCTCGATGAAGGATATGTCCTGGTAAACTCCTTCTCAAAGACTTGGGGCATGACGGGATATAGAATCGGCTACATGGTCGGGGATAGAGAGTTTATCGAGAAAGCAGCGATAGCGCTCAGCCTAATGATAACCTGTCTACCTGAGTTCTTACAGAGGGCTGCTCTCAAAGCTCTCGAGAATGAAGAATATGTTAAGAAGAATGTTGAAGAGACTAGGGAGAGGGTAGAATATATGTTGAAGAAGTTGTCTAGGAGCGATTTAATAGATGTTCGACCACCAGATGGAACATTCTATCTATTTCCAAAGATAAAGATCCCAGGATTCAATTCATCAGACTTCTCTCTAAAGCTTCTAAAAGATCATGGTGTAGCCGTAGCCCCTGGATCCGGCTTCGGAGACTACCCACACCATCTAAGACTGTCAGCGGTAAAATCAGTGAGAGAGATAGATGAAGGAATAGAAAAGCTATTACAAGTAATACATCTGCTCTACAAATAAGGTATAGGGGTAGTTCATAGTTCTTAGGGAGATTTTCGAGTCACATATTCTAGTTTAGCCTTTAAACAATCGAACCTATACAAATATTTGTTAATGGATTATAATAAATCGATTCTAAGTCTTCTAAGAGATAGTTACTTATTTTTAGAGTAGATAGATATGGAGGCTGCCTATCTATTCATCCTCCTCTCTAATCTCTTCTATTAGAATGTTCTTCTGCTTCTTTCTGCTTACGATTGCCTCATCTGTTCTCTTAGGAGAGGTATGGGAGTCATCTTTCTTGCCTCCTATCTCTTCTATAAGAGGTCTACCACCCTCGATAATTATCTCTGCACCAGGATATCTTTCTTCAAGCTCTTTCCTAAACTTCTCAACCTCGACATCTCCAGACACTTTAGCTCTGACAACAGTCTTGTCCCCTATCTGAGAGACTTGGATCGAGTAACTTGAACCGAAGCCTTCATGTGATATCTCTGGGAATTCTAAGAAGTCTTTGAAAATATCTTCACCGAATATTTCGTCGAAGAAGCTCCTCCTACGCTTCTTCATCCCGTTCTTCATGATACTGAAACCTATATTTATTTCTTAATCTATACCGATTTTAAATTGTGGAGAAAAGACCCCGATGCTCAAGAATATATCTATATGAGCTTACATATTGCATCATTATTGAAGCATTATATTATGGTTTTCTAAGGATAAAGATCTTCTTTCCACCATCTTTATCGTTAGTGTCTTCGGCGACCACCTCCATACCTATCTCTGGGTTATCACAATCTAGTAGGGCCAGTACTTTAACATCATGATCGAATTCTGCTAACCCTATCTTGACTGGAGCTTGATATCCTTCACGAGTCGCGTAGATTATAGTATAGCTTACAAGTCTTCCACGATTGAGGCCGACCTCTTCAAAGTCAATCGACTTACATCTTATACATCTAACTCTACTAGGTCTAAATACTGCTCCACAATTCTTACATCTATAAGCTTTCAACATCATCGGGCCACCTCTAGAATACTTACGATAACTCCATTACCATATCCTCCAATATTGCAGGTGAGCCCTCGTTCTGCATCAACCTGTCTCTCTCCACACCTTTCCTGAAGCTGCATAAATATCTCAGCGACTTGAGCTATACCTGTTCCACCGATAGGATGCCCTTTAGCCTTTAAACCTCCACTCGTATTCACCGGCAACTCTCCATCTAGAGCCGTCTTATCTTCTAAAACAGCCTTCCAACCCTCACCCTTAGGAAAGAATCCTAGATCCTCGCATTGGAGTATCTCCAATATCGTGGCCATATCATGAACCTCGACCACATGTATATCTTTCGGCTTCCTCCCAGCCATTCTATAAGCTTTCTCAGCCGCTCTTTTTACCGCTGGAAATACGTCAAGCCTCTCTCTAGTCTGAATAGAATAGTAGTCTGTCGCAAACCCAATCCCTGATATTATCACCGGCTTATCCATAAGCTTCCTGGCATTATCGAGAGTTGTGAGGACAACCGCTGCCGCACCATCAGTTATAGGACAATAATCATATAAGCGGAGAGGATCACAGATGATTGGAGAATTGAGAACATCTTCTATCGTGATCTTCTTATGAAACTGGGCGAGAGGGTTGAGGAGCGCATTATCATGATTCTTAACAGCAACCTTAGCTAAAGCTTCTCGAGGTGCTCTATAAAGCTGCATATATTGACGTGCGCTGAGAGCAGCTAGAGATGGTAGAGTTATTCCATGAACCCTCTCTTCAGGATGTGTTAAACTAGCAATTATCTCAGCGATCTCACTAGAATTTTTAGTCGTCATCTTCTCTCCACCTAATACTAATACATACTCTGAGCCTCCGCTGGCGATCGCCTGCCAACCTAAATATATCGCTGCTCCACCACTTCCACTAGTATTCTCGACCTTGATAGCTGCCGCCGGCTCTAGACTGAGCTCGCCTACCAGAGCATTAGCGATACCTGAGATACTGTTGAACTCGCCGCTAGCCATATTCGCCACGAGTACTTCGTCGAATTCTATACCATCTAGCCCTGCATCTTCTATCGCTTTCAGCCCTGCTTCTGCTAAGAGCTCTATCAAGCCCTTATCCGTCTTCCCAAACTTTGTCAAACCACATCCGACTACGGCTACAGACGGCATACAAAATCAACATGCATAGATTTATTTAAAAAATACTTAAAGATCTTACGTTTAATGCTTAAGAAAGAATAGAGAGATCATCGCTAAGACAGATTTTTTTAGACCTAGTATACGATAAGACTCAAAGAATCCAGAGTATCCTATGGTGCATCAGCTAAAGACTGTAGAATTCCTTGATGATTCAGTGTTGTAGAGGTTTAATATGGAAGAGTTAAGATCATAGCTTCTTAAATCTACCGATACTATATTAAATCGATACCCAACTCGAGCTAGAGATAAAAATATCTTAAAAGATAATGCTTTTATAAGAATATCATAATAATTCATATATTCCTATAATAGTATTTAACAGTGAGATGGAGTACAGGAGGTTAGGAAAGACAGAAGTATATCTACCGGTTCTCGGATTCGGAACCTGGGAAGTAGGTGGAAAATTTTTACCAGACTATTCTATGGACGATCAAGCAATAGAGATCATCAGAATCGCGGTAAGAAGAGGGATGAAATTAATAGATACTGCTGAGATGTATGCCAGTGGACATTCTGAAGAACTGGTAGGAGAAGCTATAAAAGAATTCGATAGAGAAGAAGTATTTATTGCAACTAAAGTATGGAGCTCGAATCTTAGATATGATGATGTTTTGAGAGCGATGGAGGGAAGCTTGAAAAGACTGAAGATAGATTATGTTGACTTATACCAGATCCATTGGCCGAATCCAGGTATACCATTGAGAGAGACCATGAAAGCGATGGAGAAGCTTGTAATAGATGGGAAGACGAGATTCATAGGAGTAAGCAACTTTAATGTGAGAGATATGGAGATGGCCATGTCCTACCTATCACGTACAGAGTTAGTATCAAATCAAGTACTCTATAATGTGATCGATAGAGGTATAGAAGAAGAGATACTCCCATTCTGTAGAGAGAACAATATAACCGTTCTCGCTTATAGACCTCTAGCCAAAGGTTTGGTAGCTAGGGAGCCATATAAGACTAGATTGGAGAATTTTGGGAGAAATTATGGGAAGACAGCTGTACAGGTAGCTTTGAACTGGGTAATCCGACATGATAATGTAATAGCACTGGTTAAAACGCTGAATCGGCAACATCTAGAAGAGATACTTGGATCTATTGGTTGGAAGATGACCAAAGAAGACTATGAAGCAATATAGATAATCGATTTTTAATCTATAGTGTTGTTTTCTAGAAGATCTAGAGTCCACCATTTTCCCATCCTCCATAAGCCATTTCTACCTACCCAAAAAATCTCTCTGAGTAAGAGAAAATAGTTGAGATTATTTATAGGGCTCAGAGCTTTTAACCATCATCATGGAAATCCGACTACCAGGATTCATCAACGCCCATTCAGTATGAAGACTATTCCCGATTAAAACTTTATGCATTTATCAAATCTATGAGATTGATAATTTTTTAATCTATCTGAACCTCGAGATATACATCGAGATTAGCTTAAGTAGATATTGCGCTCTGTATCAACTTTTTTCCATACTCTACTATCTCTCTCAATCTTTCTTCAGTTCTCGCTTCTGCAGACATCTTTATCTGAGGCATTGTATTAGAAGGTCTGATAAGAATCCATCCATCATCAAAGTATGCTTTAACACCGTCCAGCCTATTCACCTTTAATCCTTCCTTCACGAGTTTTTCAGCAATCTTTTCTACTGCTTTCCACTTAATCTCGTCTGGACAGTCGAATACCATAATAGGAGTAGATGGATAGATGGGTACCGTATCGACTATCTCTGAAAGCTTAACCTCTAACTTTGATACTAGCTCAGCCATTCTCAGTAGAGCGTAGATTGCATCATCGAATCCCCAAACCTCTGGAAAGTAGAGGTGATTGCTCTTCTCTCCGCCTAGAACCGCTCCAAGTCTTCTCATATCTCTAAGCATGAAGGCTCTTCCAACCCTTGTCTCCACAGGTTCACATCCACTCTCTAGAATTACCTCGCTTAAAACCGAACTACAGTTTACATCGTATAGAACCTTCCCCCTCTTCTTCAAGTACTTAACGAAGACTGCGAGAGTTATATCTCCAGGCATAATCCTCCCTTTATCATCTATGAATACAACCCTATCAGCATCTCCATCAAACCCAGCGCCAAAATCTACCTTACCTTCTTTTACAACTCTCTGAAGATCTCTTAGAGTCTCCTCACTTGGTTCGGGTAGATGTCCTGGGAAGAGACCGTCAGGAACACTATTCAATCCTATAACTTCTATATCTAATTGTTCAGCGATCTTTGGGAAGACGACGGCTGAAGCTCCATTAGAGTAGTCTACAGCTATCTTTAACCTTCTCTCAACTTCTATCTTCGATATTAGAAACTCGATATACTCTGGTATCAGGTCTCTAGTTACTTCAACACCTTTCCTCTCTGATCTAATCCATCCACCTTCTAGAACCCTCTTCTTTAACTCCTCCATCCCGCTTCCCTCAGAGACAGTCTCACCTCCTTCTGTAACAAGCTTCATCCCATTCCATTCAGGAGGATTGTGGCTCGCGGTAATCTGTACCCCGCCCTTCATCTTCCACTGTACTACTCCAAAATAATTTGTAGGTGTAGGGACCAATCCAACATTTACAGTATTACATCCACCCTCTCTCAACCCTTTCGATATACTCTCCATCAATCTTTTACCACTCAATCTAACATCTCTACCTAGTAAGACTTCTCCACTATTTCCGAGCATCGTTGCATAGGATAGTGCCACAGCCTCTGCAAGTTGATCTGTTAAGTCTTTCCCATATATTCCTCTAATATCGTATGCTCTGAAGACGTTTGGAGAGAACTTGGAAAGGTTACTCAAAGCCTTCCACCTGACATGATCGGTTTCCCACCATTAAATATACCTAACTCTTGAGAATATCAATGTATTACTATAGAAACATTTTTAGTTATGTATCTGAAAAACTAAATTAGTCGGATTTCAGAGATATTATTAAGTGATTGAGAATGGCGAGAGAAAGGATTATTGTAGAGTCGAAGGTTAGAGAACTATTGCCTGAGGGAATTAGACTATCATCTGATGCACTTGACGGTCTCGACTCTGTTGTTCGAGAAGTTGTGAAGAGAGCTGTCCAAAGATGTCAAGCAAATGGTAGAAAGACTATAATAAAAGAAGATTTCTAAGAATGTGACTTACTATCAACCTCCAACTTTTTCTCTTCCCTCTGCAACCTACTTGAATCTATCTTGCAATTTTTCTAATACTTTCGGTAGAGTCGTATACTCCATCTCTTCAACCTCAATTCTTGCTGGCATTATCTCTCCCATAGTCCTCATATAGACTGAAACCTTGGCCGCCATCTCTCTACTATATTCCCATATAGGATCATCGAATAGATCGATAGGCTCACTGTCATCTATTCCAACCAGTATGCTATTAGATATCTGCCAACCCATACCTATAACTCTCGGAGGCCCATCAAAATAACTAACCACATTCTGATTTTTTCTAAAGCTTACTGGCATCAATGGTCCATAATGGCTCCCCCTCATCCATCCTGGAACTAGATGTGGAGTAATGAATGCTGATAGTACTTCTCCCACTGCTGGAAAACCGGCTTGAGCTCTTACTATTAAGACTGGATCATCTTTCCCAACATATCTTCCCGCGATAAATGATAATCTAGTCGTAGATGCTGATGCAGCTATCTCATTATCTCTAGCTCTATAAACTCTGGATATAACATACCTATTTACCGTACCTATTAGGCTGAGGAGATCATAAGATTCTTCAGGGGTTTTGAGCTTGACCGACTTGCCCTCTCTTAGATCCATAACTTCAAAAATGAATCCATCATGAAGTATTGGATCGATTACAAGTCCAGCTGTATTGGAAGGATCTGCAAAAATTCTATACAATGGTAGGTTCCATGCTCCAGGACTAGTCTTATCAGCTGCAAAGACTATGATCGGATCTGAACCTCTTTCTTCAAATTCTAGTTCAGCAGCACCGGGTCCCATACCTTTAATGTTCCCACTAAACGCATCCTTGAGGAGATCTTGTCCAGCAGCATATAGTTTTAACGGTTTGCTGATTTTTTCAGTAATCTCTTTGAAGATCCTCCATGCAAGACCATGTACCTCTGGATCATCTTCCCCCCGATTATGCGTCATGACTAAACCTATATCGTCTCCAACAGAATACACATAGTAGCTTTTTATCAATCCGTTCTCTTTAGCCTCAAGTAGCTTCTCTTTAGCATAGTTTATCATCTTTGAAGAAGGGCATACATGCCCTGCAACCGAGCCGACATCCGCCTTTATGACGCTTATGGTAGTTCTAACCATACAAAATTCCCCTTAGCCGATAATCGGCTGACTAAGAGAAAAAATTTTGGAGGTCATATATGCTTAAATTGAAAATATTTTGTTGCGATAGATTTTTATCTAGGCTTTTATCGTAATACATAATGAGGGTATAATATGTCTGATGAGTATTCAGTAAGAACTGGTGGAAGAGCAGCTAGACTCTCACTACTTAAGCTTAGACTATCGATGATAGGCGTATGGGCATTGATAACCTCCTTAGCAACCCTTATACTAGTAGCTGTATTGACCGCACTTGGAATACCATACTTTGGACTATATGGAATAATTGGGTTTGTAGTATTCTTCCACTTATTCCAGTGGCTTATCGGACCATATATCATCAATGCCGTCTATAGAGTTAGAGAAGTTAAAGAACATGAGTATCCATGGCTCCATGAGATGGTTCAAAGATTATCTAGGAAGAGTGGAATGGATAAACCGCCAAAATTGATGTTGGCCCAGATAGATATACCGAACGCCTTTGCATATGGTAGTCCACTGACAGGTGGGATGGTTGCCGTTACAGAAGGTCTTTTAAAGAATCTTGAAGAAGAAGAAGTTGAAGCCGTCGTCGGACATGAGATAGGCCATCTAAAACATAGAGATATGATAGTTATGATGATGATAAGCATAATACCTGCAATAATCTACTATCTAGGATATACTCTATACCTATCAGGATGGGTCTCGGGAAATAGTAGAGATAGGGGAGGCGGAGGATTAGGGATACTCATAGGAATAGCCTTGATGGCCCTCAGCTTCATCTTCAACCTCTTCGTCTTCTACATGAGCAGGCTAAGAGAATATTATGCAGACGCCCATTCTAGTAGAGTGGCCCGAGATGGTGCTAGAAACCTCCAGAGAGCACTTGTAAGAATTATGGTGGCTTCTGGAAGGCTCAGTAGAAAGGTGAGAGAAGGGCATGAACAGTTTAAGGCATTCTTCATCTCAGACCCAGAGGTTGAGATAAAATCATTCTATAAGGATATAGATAGGCTGGTTGAAGAGGTCAAGAACCAGAAATCAAGCACACTTGGAGAGATATTTAGTACACATCCACATCCAGCTAAGAGATTACGATTCCTAGACCAATTTATATAAATTGTCTCTCGATAGGAGACTAATAACCCTATAGATAATATTAGAAAAATGGCTGACCATGAGTGTAACAAAGATACTTGAAGACCTTGAGTTAAGAAGATTCCACTATATTCTCCTAACTATAGCTTCACTAGTCTATGGATTAACCGCTATGAACGTTATGCTGATCGGTCTTCTCTTACCAGCGATTAGAGCTGAATGGAGATTAAGCCTTACAGAAGCTGGATACTTACTAAGTTCTGGATATCTTGGAATGTTCTTCGGAGCGATATCAAGCGGATTGATCGCTGACAAGATAGGTAGAAGATATACTATGATTATAATGATCACTATAGGATCCATCTTTACAGGGTTATGCGGTATCTCTTGGAACTTCTGGTCCATGTCCATCTTCCGAATACTTGCAGGGATTGGATTAGGAGGAACCCTTCCTCTTCCAGGAGTCTATATGTCTGAGTATCCTCCTGCAAGATATCGTGGTAGATTCGTAGGAATAGTTGAGACCGCATGGGTATGGGGTGTACTACTAGGAATAGTTTTGGCCCGAATAATAATGCCTCAGATAGGTTGGAGAAGCGTCTTCACAATATCCTATATACCACTACTATTGGTGCCGGTGATCGCATATTATGCTCCAGAATCTCTCAGGTTTTTAGAGAAGAAGGAGAAGATAAACGATATCAAGAAGATACTTGTAAGATACAGTCTAGTTAAAGATGTTGAGATGATTAGTATTGGTGGAGGGAGAGAAGAAAAGATTCCAGTTACTCTACTATTCTCCAACATATATCTTAGAAGAACGATCGTACTCTGGATGCTTTGGGCAGTCCTAGTATATACTTATCATGGAATCTTCATATGGCTTCCAGAGATATACGTCCGTCTCTTCAATTACGAGATAGTTAGAAGCTTGGAATGGGTATTGATAATAACATTCGTTCAGGTACCTGGATACTATAGTGCAGCCCTCATACTAGATAGAGTAGGTAGAAAGGGAGTCCTCGTATCATATCTAACAATCGCAGGGCTCGGATGCTTACTGCTGGCCTCTACGACCAATCTAGACCTAATACTCTTCTACAGTGCTGTTATATCTTTCTTCAATCTTGGAGCATGGGCTGGGCTATACACCTATACTCCTGAGCTCTATCCAACGAAGCTTAGGGGTACAGGGTCTGGAACAGCTGCAAGCATTGGTAGGATTGCAGGGATCCTTGCACCATCTATTACGGGATACTTATTTGAAATTAGCGGCGGAGCGCTTATACTAGCATTTATTGTATTTGCTCTAGCCCATATATCTGCTGGTATAATTACTGGGGTATTAGGAGAAGAGACGAAGGGTAGGGTTCTAGAAGAGATCTCAAGGTAAAGATCTACATCGAACAACTAACTTTCAAATTCTCCTAATATGCTTCTATCAACCTTTCTTAGACTCGTATAGGTCGACCAACCTCTCATTTATTCTATCTATTAGAATCTTTAATTCCTCAATCCTCTCCTCCATACTCTTTAAAGATTTCTCTAAAATTATCTGGATCGGACCGAAACCCTCATGAATCTCATCACCTATGCTACCATATCTGACTATGAAAGCCTTGATCTTAGAGTCTGGCTTAGCATCTTCAACTGAGAGTTCTCTAACCTCTGTTGGTGGAGGTGGATTCTTCAGCTTACTTAAAAATATTTCAATATTATCGTCTTCTCCTTGAGCATAGATTGAGAAGTATCCATCAGGTGTAAATTCGATGTATCCTGTTAGATTCAGATCTCTGGCAAGATCTACTACATACCATCTGTAACCTGTCCGGAGTATGCGACCTACAACCTTTATCTTTACAGCCTTCACATCAATGCCCTCTTCTAAACAATATTTTAGTATTGTCTAGTATGCTCTAGCAATGTATATTACTGTTCTAGCTGTCTGTCCACATGATATACATGGTTTATCAGGATGCTCGGCCACGTCATATCTCTCCCCTCTTATCTCTCCCCCAACATGTTCTTTGATCTTCTGTGCACACTCTATAGAACCACACCATGCAGCTCTCACAATGCCTTTATTATCTATGATTCTTGCAGCCTCATCTAACCCTCCAGCATCTACTACTAATTGATACAGCATCCTCCTACTCTTCTCTCTAATATTCTGAGAAATATCATCCATCAGTCGAGATATTTCTCTAACTATCTCAGACTTCTTACATTGAATCCTCTCAAGCGTATCTCTCCTAGTCAATGTAACGTTTTCTTCTAAGACCTCTCTTGGACCGACCTCTACTCTTACAGGTACACCCATCATCTCCCAATGATAGAACTTCTCACCTGGAGTGATATCCTCCCGGTCATCCAAGACCGTCCTCCACCTATCTTTTAACTCTAGGAATATCTCTCTAGCATATTCTGAGACCTCCTTCTCCTGTCCCTTGAAGAGTATCGGTACTAAGACTATCTGGGTTGGGGCCACAATCGGTGGAAGAACCATTCCTCTATCATCACCATGCTGAGCAATTATGGCTGCTAAGACCCTACTATACCCGAAACCGTAGCATAGCTGGTAAACCAGTCCCCTCGACCCATCCCTCTTCTCAAAACTTATCTCATATGCTTTAGAGAAGTTTTTACCTAGATTATGCACTGTGGCAACTTGGTTAACTCTACCATCTGGATTCCATGCATCGAAGGCTATCGAGTAGACTGCTCCAGCAAACTTATCAAAATCAGGTCTCTTCAATAGTAGAAAGCTTATACCAACCTCTTCTAATACCTCCCTATAGATCTCTATCGCTTCTTTAACCTGTCTCTCTGCATCACTTGGAGATTCATGAGCTGTGTGAGCCTCATTCCATGGGATCTCCCTAACCCTATAGAGAGGCCTGGTAGCCTTCGTCTCATACCTGTAGACGTTCACGCTCTGATGAACTTTTAATGGAAGATCGGAATGACTTCTGATCCATATCTTAAACATTGGGTACATTATCGTTTCAGATGTAGGTCTAATGATTAGTCTACGTTCAGCCCCCTTCTCTTCTCTCTGCTCGATAGTGAAGACCTCTCCAGAGAAGCCTTTAATATGCTCCGCCTCTTTCGAGAAGAGCTCCTCGGTTGCTACGAGAGGGAAGTACATCAGCTTATGACCAGTCTTCTCCAATCTATCTTCTAGCAGCCTCCTAACCTTCTCGATAATGTATGCTCCATTATCCATGTATACGAGAAAACCTTTTACTGGATACCTGTTATCAGCTATTCTAGCATTCAGTAGAAGCTCATCGAACCAGCTTGTAAAATTCGTAAACTTCTTTACAGCCGTTACCAGCTGCTGCCCGCTAGACATGGTCCTCGAACGTTACTTCTACAGCCTAGCTATTAACATTATGTTGAGACTTCTATCTTCTAAGCCTCTTTTTATAAACCTCGCAACATCTTAAACATCTCCTTATACTGTTGCATGTATCAGGCTAGGCCTATGTAAGATCAGTATAGTGACTTTTCTAGACCAACTTTAGTAATGATTAAAATATAGATTGACATTACTAGAAGATAAGGTATGCCTATAGAGAAAGTATTTTTAACGAGAGATGTTGCTGAAGGCTTGTTATTGATTGCACGGAATACCCATCCAAGAGAGATGTTGATATTACTTAGAGGAAGGAAGAAGAAACAAGATCTAGAGATAGATGAACTACTCTTGGCTCCCCTCTCAGAACATGGTGAAGACTCATCTTACTTTAGATTAGACCTACTACCACTAGACTTTACGATCGTTGGATTGGCCCACTCCCATCCCTCTGGAAGCCCAAACCCCTCAGATGAAGATCTATACCATTTCATAGGAAGTATCATGTTGATACTGACCCCACCCTACAAGACGCTAGAAGATATACATGCATATAATACGAGAGGTGGAAAGGTTAAGATCTATCTGAAACCTTAACGCTTCTCCCATGCTTTAACAGCTGATTGAGCCATCGATGAAAGAACCTTCTTAGGCTCATTAGATTTAACATAGGCGCTTGCAAGTAATACACCTTCAGTCCCCAACTCGATGGCTCTAGCTACATCTTCTCCAACAGATATCCCCGCACCACATAGAACGTGAACATTGGGATCTATCCTCTTAACGACTTGGACCGCTCCTTTAACAACTTCAGGCTTAGCTTTAGAGACCGATATACCTGTACCTATCAATTCGGGAGGCTCTATAGCTATCATATCTGGAGATAGAGCTGCTCCAGCTCTCGTCGTCTCTACAGTATCAGTACATAAGAGAGATATCATATTGTTCTCTTTCAGCTTCTTTATAACTACTGGGATATCAGCTAAGACCATTCTCTTCTCAGAATGGTTTACTATAGATCCTACCGCTCCAGCCTCCTTAATCATCTCGACCGTGACCCCGCCTGTCCAGCTTCCAGGAGGAATTGGATCAACATGTTGTGAGAAGATAGGGATGCTGACAGCTTCTACAGCCTTCCTCAATTCTGTTATAGGTGGGGCCACAGCTATTCCTACATCGTATTCTCTAGAAACCTCCTCCGCATACTTCGCTAGCTTAACCATTTTTTCACCGATAGATTCAGAATATACTTTAAAGTTTAGAACGATTAAAGGAAATTTTATCATGTAATTCATCAAAACAATTGATATATTAAACCTTTTTCGATAGATCTACCATCAAGAGAAACCTTGAAGTATCTATATTTATACCTAGACTATCTGATTTTTAATCAGCTCGAGTCTTCATAGTTTGAGTCTTCTATAAAGAGTCTATGCGATAGACTAGAGATGAAGAATCCTCGATATACTCTCACGATCGAACTCGATGAATCCATCGATTTTAGATTAAAGTAGGCATCTACCATAACCTTCTATTTTTTATTGGATAGTATAAGCTTCTATTAAGCCTGTGGCTTACATCGCCTCCAACTTTTTTCCGAGACTCAATTACAAAAACTTGAACATATGTCTAAATAGGTGATCCGGAAGACTATGACTGAAGTATGTCTCGTTATGAATGATAATAGATCTTTAGGATCGAATTATTTAAAAAGTTACTGGTAAGATTTACTGAAAATAAGCTGGAAGAATTAGCGGAGAAACGAATAATATCTCGAGGTATTCATCTGAGTATAGGGCAGGAAGCTGTTGCTGTCCGCGTATATGCCGCTCTTAGAGAAGATAGTGGTATAATATGCTCTTTAGAGATGGCTAGCTAATAATATTTATTCAAGGTATAAGAAAGAATATTTTAATTATAGTTGATGTTAAACGTATGAGAGAATAGTTTACTCTTTGGGGTGACGGGGAGAGAAGACTATGGGACGAACCGATTCGGAGAAGAAACCACCTAAACAAGTGGTTACAATATACTCGCCAGAGTATTTTGGATACAAAGAGATCGGTACCACCTTGGTATCAGAGCCAAAAGAAGCCGTTGGGAGAACCTTGTGGACAAGCCTATACACTATTACAGGAGATTTTACGAAACAGTACTTGTTAATAAGATTTAAGATAATTAGGGTTAAAGATGATTTGACAGCTGAGACAATATTTTATGGACATGAGTATGGTAGAGAGTTTCTGAGAAGTCTGGTGAGGAGAGGAACATCTAGGATAGATGGGATCTTCAATCTCGTTACAAAAGATGGAATCCATATACGTGTACACGCGATAGCTTTTACGGTTAAGAGGCTGGCTCCCCACAGTTTAAAGGTTAAGCTGATCAGAAAGAGTATGCAGAAGATCCTTGAAGAAGCATCAAAGAATCTAACTCTACCTCAACTAGCACAAGAGATGGTTCTTGGAAAAACGGCGTCAGACATATTCCAAGAAGCGAAGAAGATTGCTCAACTAAGACATGTCGGCATCATTAAATCTAAAGTATTAAAGGTGCCAGAATCAATCTATTTAGAAGCTGTTGGAGAGGAGATGCAGACTGCGGCCACATCGGATGGAGGAAAAGTCGATTAAAGAAAGGGTTGCAGAACAAGCTGCTAGAATACTCTATAATAGATTAGCTGAAGAATATATTGTGGCTAAAAAGATGGCCGCACGAGATATTGGTGTAAAAGTTCTCCCAAAGAATATAGATGTAGCATTAAAGTTGTTGGAGGTTGCATTAGAGAATGAGGGAGAGGGTTATTGGAGGAGGTTGAAGGATATGAGGGCTCAAGCTTTAGAGTTGATGGAGATACTTGCAGAGTTTAATCCAAGGCTTGTTGGAAGTGTATGGAGGGGAATAATCAAACAAGATAGCGATATAGATATAGAGGTTGACTGTGAGGTTCTTGAACTGGTGGTTGGGAAGCTTAGAGGTGCAGGGCTCGAGATAAGAGGTATAGAGAGGATAGATCTTCCAGAACCTCTTAGAGAAGGAAGCATAGTAAAGATAAAGACGGAAACTAGAGCTGGTCATCAAGTAGAGATAATATTGAAAGAGCATTATTCTTATCTAAATCCTCCTAGATGCGATATATATGGAGATGTAAAGAAAGGCTTAACATTAACGGAGTTGAAGAGAATTATGGAGGATGATCCGACCAGGTTATTCTTACCAAGGTGAAGATGGATGGATATAGATGAAAAATCATTCAAGAAGCTTTTCCCAAACCTGTATAGAGAGATGATGGAGAAGAAGATGTCTACCCAGATAGACGAGGTGAGAACATCTATAGAAGAAGGAGAGGCTGAGGCTGAGAAGAATAGGCTTGAACCATCTATGCCTACACCAATAGATTACCTTAGAAGATGTGAAAATGATCAAGAAGCATTAGAAGTTATAGAGTATTTAGAGAAGCGGGGTGAGATAACCGTTGAAGAAGCCCTGAGACTTAAGAAGCAGGTTGAAGATTATGGGGTAAGAAGCTTTGGCTCAAAGAAAGAGTGGGGATACTACTCAAAGAAATATATCGGCGATGTAGACATCTGATATTAGAGATTGACCTATCTTATTCACTATCCTCTCTTCGCGGCTGAAACTATAGAGATCACATCACCCCACTTTAACGTATATTCATCGCCAACCCTAATCCTCTTCTTTGCATCTATAGCATATAGGAAGGTTTTTCCAAGCTCTGTATGTATCTTGTATGCAAGGTCTCTAGGCTTAGAACCTTTGGGAACGATGTATACATCTGGTAGAATGTTTCCATCGTGGTCGGTGAGCCTCTCCGGGTCTTCTACCGGATAGACTGGGATAAAGTTTAGAAGCTTAAAGTATGCCTTATTTACGAGTTCTTGGACTCCTGTAGAACCCCAACGCTTGAAGACCATCTCATAGATCTTCTCGAGAACATTCTTCTGAGCTCTAGTTAAGCGTGACTCATCAACTATCTCGAAATTCTTATCTCCTGGAAGATATTTCACTAGGTTTTTCTCTGATGCAAGCCTCAAGATCCTCTCAGCCTCGGCGCTTACGGGAACGGTCTCATAACCTGCCTTGACAAGCTTCTCTACACCCTTATCAGCTTCTCTAATATCTATCTTGTTTGCTGCAACCATGATCGGCTTCTCCCTCCTAACAAGCATCGAAGTAAACTCGTACAGATTTTCTCTACTCCACTGGCTAGGTTTATAAGGGTTTAACCCAAGCTCACGGATAGCTTCACGTATTGCATCTAAACCTATACCCAGTCCAGACAACTTCTTCTCCAGTTCTTCTTCAAGCTCTCCAAACTTGTTCTCAACGATCCTACAGATCCTCTGCCAATCTACTATAAGGATATCTGTCACCCAATATGTAAATTCTTCTTCAACCAGCTTTACATCGTCTACAGGGTCTCCTGTACCAGGTTCTACAGGGTTTCCATCTGGGTCGGTTGCTCCAGCAGCATCTACAACAACTATCAATGCTGAGGCTTGTCTAATCTCGTCAAGGAACTGGAGGCCAAGGCCTCTTCCCTTATGTGCACCTCTAATTATCCCTGGACAGTCGATTACTTCTATTGGTATAAATCTTACCCCATCTATACATCTGCTATTCCTAGGGTTATCCCTTACTCCAAGCTCTCTACAAACACAGTCTATTCTCAGATAGGTTACTCCACGATTAGGTTTAATGGTTGTGAAGGGATAGTTTGCGATCTCCACTGGGGCGAGAGTCATCGCGGAGAAGAGAGTGCTCTTCCCAACATTTGCTTTACCAACTATACCTGCTAGCTCCAAACCCTCACTATCTTATCTATCTCCTCGAGAAATAAATCTTTAGACCGATCCAATTATTAGAGAACGGTTCTATCTATGTTCTCCCATATGCTAGTAGGCTGAAGGTCAATAATACTAGTACTATCATGGTGGTCAAGATGTATCTGTAATCTCTTATCTTGGCAAAGTAGATCAATGATATGAGAACTCTAAGATATGGTGTAAAGATCATTATCACAATACCGATAGATGATATCGTATATGCATTAATATATCCTATCTCAAGTATTAGTCTATCTAACGATAGTATCCATTCACGGTCGAAAATTATCTCTAGACTGTATCTATTCTCATAGAAGTATAAAGCCACTCCTCCTAAGCATAGGGCTAGGCCTGATACGACACCTATTAGCAGAGCATAGCTTATAACGTCTTCTAGAGTATAGATTCTCTTCATGCTGTAACACCCTTGTAAATCATCTGGACTAATGCATATCCTAAAACCAAGATAAATATGGTCCTCAGGCTCTTGCTACTCAACCTGTTAAGTATTTTTGTTCCTGCAATCGATCCTAAGAATGTACCTATCAAAATCGGAGAGACTAGGTCTACATATATTAGCCCAGATGATAGGTATGCTATCGCACCGGACAGAGCTGTTAATCCTATTATGAAGTTGCTGGTCGTCATGGAGACTTTCGGAGGCATCTTAAGAATGTTCTCATGGATAGATACATTGAAGATTCCTGCACCTATACCTAGCATTCCTGCAGCGATCCCTGAGGAGACCATGCCCAACCCTCCCAGAGCCGAGTTTGTAACCTTATAGTATACTTCTCTTTTCAGAAATTCATCATAGTAGCTTCCCTCTAGCTTAAACCATCTCGAGAGCCTGTCTTGCTTAGTAACCGTTGGAATATCTGCTCTAAGCCTTTTCCTGTATATTATGAGAGATACTATAATGAATGATGCAAAGATAAAGTATAGTGGTCTAGAAGGTATAGAGAGAGTGATCGTGGCCCCTATTATCGCTCCGGATACTGTAAAGATCTCTAAAAACATCGCTACCCTAATATTTGTGAGCCCTTCTCTGACATAGGATGTGGCCGAGCCGCTTGAAGTAACTATCGTTGCAACGATGCTTGAAGCGATAGCATACTTGATCGGGACGCCAAGTTGGGTCATCAGAGGTATAAGTATGATGCCTCCTCCTAGGCCGACAAGTGCACCGAGAAAACCTGCAGGCAGTGATATCAAGATAAGAGTTAGAACATCCATCTCTAAAGCTCTTTAGGAAGCCTATATATTAGCTATCCTCCTATAAGCTATGAGCTTTGAGACTTCTTCTCTTCTCTCTTAGCTATACGTCTTAATAGAGTATTGGGAAGTTGTACATCCTTATCATTTCTTATCGATGGATGGTTTGGGTCAACTAATACCACTTCAAACCATTTATACATTCCATCTTCCGCAACCCAGTAGGCTCCAAGCGGATATAGGTTTGGATACTTCTTTACTACACGATGTAATGCTTCATCCTTCATGCTTACATTTACCTTATGTTTAACTACTCCGATCGTCTTCGGTCTTCTACCAGATCTCGGTCTCGGCTTCTGGAATCCACCCC
>JBCNVN010000016.1:0-10784 GCA_039630055.1 Candidatus Caldarchaeales archaeon
AGCTCGTGGAGATGTAAGACCTAAAAGCGATATAGATGTCTTTATCCAGTATCCTGTAAGCTCAACGATACTACAAGTATACCTCGAGGAGGAGGGATTCAAGATTTATAGGAAGGTCTTGGTACAGGCTACCCCAAGCTATGTCCCGAAAGCATACATCTATCTAGATGAGGAAGGTCTAACATCGGTGAGTTTTCCACTAGCTAAGATGAGAAGGGATGAGCTTGAGTTCTACAAGCTTGCTGGACAGCTTGACCATGCTAGACTCATGGAAGACATTAGAGTTCCAGGAATAAACAAAGACCTATTCCTGATAATTCCAGTAGAAGACGGCCACATAGAGATGCCTGTAAGAATGAATATAGAAGCATCCGCTAAGATTATAGGAGTAGATCCTCAAACAGTTAGAAATAGGATAAGAGTTTTAGAGAGGAGAAGAGAGCATGGAAGGACAGGGGTATATAGAGAAGTAGAACTGTCTAGAGAAGAAAGCTTTGAAAATGTTCTAAGCTATCTTGAAGCTAGAGACCCAGCCCTTCGAAGAAGACTTCGAATATAATACATGCTCTCCAACATCAATGATATGGAAAGGATTGGAGACTTGTAAATCGGTCTAGCCTAATAGATCTTTCACCGTATCTTAATCTTTCTAAAATTGGAGAGAATCGGTTTTAATAAAGGTAGATATAGTATTAACTGGAGAATATTAAGGTAGGTGTTAGATTATGGTTGAAAAGAGTGGAGAAGACTACATGAAGAGGATGGCCGATGCGTTGAGGAGCGGGGCCAAGATGCTCTCAGAGACATGCCCAATATGTGGAAGCCCAATCTTCGAGATAAAAGGAGAGCTATGGTGCTTGAAATGTAATAAGAGGGTGGTAAAGGTTAGGTCAGATGAAGAAGTGGCCACAGCTATATCGGTTTATGGTCTAAAGAATACCGTTAATGTTCTGGCCATAAAGATAGAGGAATTGACGACCCTATTATCTAGAGCGGTCGATGTAGATGAGATTAGAAAGATCTCTGAGGCCTTGGATACTATCTTAAAAACCCTTGAGCAAACTTTAAAAGTCCAGAATCTTCTCAGACATGAGGGTTAAAGTGAAAAACTCAACTCAAACCTTAGATACTTTTAATACTTTAATATTCTCTTAGAAAATACATCTACTATACATTTACTATACCCTCAACAATATGTGAAATAGAAGGTTTCAGATGAGACCATGTCTGTGGCCACAACTATAATCATTTTCTAGGTAAGATTGTTTACTTTTAGATATTGAATTCCCAAATTATAGTATTTTCCACGGCTCCATGAGAAGCATACATGGAATAGGGTCTCAAAAAATCATAATCGAACCATGGCTTTCACATCTCTTCTATCGTCTAAGAGAGAGATCAGCTTCTTCTCCAGTGGAAAGAGAGGGGTTAAAACCATTTCTTGTGAAGAGCTTCAATCTACAGAGTTTTAGACCTAAAAGTCTTTTCTAGAGCTTGTTCAACCCACATCTACATTTACAGTTAACAATTTGTGAAAAGTTTACGGCTAGAGTAGAAGTCTATAGAGTCCCCTCACACCCCACTATTTCTACTGGAAGACACTCAACCAGAAGTAGACCTTTCTAACCAAGATCTTAAACAAGTTTAGAGTAAGAGATACATTTTTCTAGTGAGTCAATTTCAAAAACCTTTCTTTACACATCCTAAAGGGGCTTCATCTATGGAGAAACATAAAAAAGATATCATTAGAAGAGAAGGGCTTCATCTCCAATTGAAAAAGAGGGGTGTAGAAGATCCCCTTCAAGAAGTTATTGAGAGAGCTCTACAGAGGCCTAGAATATTTAAAGATAGGAATGTAATGCGTTCAGATTATGTTCCAGAAAGCTTACCTCATAGGTCTGAACATATCCGAAAGCTTGGAGAGATCTTATCTCCCTCTCTCAAACTCTCTAGAGCTAGCAACGTCTTTATATATGGCAAGACTGGAACTGGAAAGACCGCTGTCGTAAAATATGTTTTCAATAGGTTTAAAGAGCTAGCTGAATTACAAGGTCTTCCACTCCATTTCTCATATATAAACTGCCGTATATCTGGTACAGAGTATAGAGTATTAGCCGAGCTCTGTGATACTATAGGGGTTAAAGTACCTTTTACCGGTCTCTCTAAAGCAGAGGTCTTCAATAGGTTTAGAAGTGCACTGAAAGATAAAGGCATAATCCTCGTGGCCTGTCTAGACGAGATAGATGTACTCGTAAAGAATTATGGAGACAATCTTTTGTATGAGTTGACGAGGGTGAATGAGAACTTCGATGGAGGAGGATTAAACATCGTCGGAGTATCGAATGATCTACATTTTAAAGAGCTTCTCGACCCAAGGGTCTTAAGCAGTCTAAGCGAAGAAGAACTAGTCTTCCATCCATACACAGCATTGGAACTCGTAGATATACTACTTGAAAGAGCGGCCATGGCCTTCTATCCTCAAGCAGTCCCAGAAGAAGTGATAAAACTATGTGCCGCTATCGCTGCCCAGGAGCATGGTGATGCTAGGAGGGCCATAGACTTACTTAGAGTCGCCGCTGAGATATGTGAGAGAAGTGGTGAGGGTATCGTAGAGGAAAAACATGTAAGATTGGCTCAGAATATGATCGAGAAGGGAAGAGTCTTTGAAGCATTATCTACACTCCCTCTACATAGCAAGCTCATCCTAACATCACTATACTTGCTGGCAAAGAACGATATACTAAATTCTTTTTCAGGTCTAGTCTATGAAGTATATAGGGAGATCTGCCTCCAGTTGGGTGTTGAAGCTCTAAGCAGTAGGAGGGTCAGCATGCTCATCTCAGAGCTAGATATGCTTGGAGTACTCACTAGTGAGATCGTCAATATGGGTAGACATGGTAGAACTAGAAGAATAACCCTTACAACATCTATCGATGAAGTAGAAGAGGTAATTAGGAGCGATGACCTGCTCAGCACGCTCCTCGACTACAAGATCGACCTATCTAGAATAAGTTCAAACAGGAAAATCTATGAGAAAACATGATAATAGATATCTATTCTGAGATCTATAGATGAAGCCACAAGAACGATCACATCTTTAAATATTGTAAAAATCTTAACTTAACCTGAAGATAGATCTAGGTTCACCTCTACTATAGACCTATCGAAACATGTAAAATTATAGTTGTGGCCCGGTAAATCTCCTCTTAAAATCTATCATACCCTACTGAAATCTAACTAATCCCCCCTAAGACTCGATCTACAATCATTCTTGATATCATGATGATGTATAGATTATATAAAACAGTAAGCAGGTAGAACTATCGATAATATGATGGATGTAGAAAGCTTAAATAATATTGTAACAAGTCTCCAGCCGATGAATGGATAAAGTTGTTAATTCTAAGTCTGAGAATCTTAGAAGGAGGCTAATAGAAGAATCATTAAAGAATCAGTACAATCTTACTCCTGAGGCCATATCTACTCTAGAGATTATGGAGGATCCCATCGAAGCCTTAAAGAAGACGATCAAATATCTGAGTACATCTAGACCAGAAGTGATAGTTATAAGTAGAGAACATATAAGAGAAGCATGCCTACATAGTATAGATACTGGTCAGAAAGCCTCCGATACAGTATTCGAGAAGTCTCTCAATATGGAGTGGACCCCAAGCATAGAGATAGATGAAAGATATCTAAATCACTATGAGATAGAAGGTAGTATTGTAGAGTTTCAAAACTATTTTAAGAGTAGATACATGAAGCTAAAGAGTATTCTTGAAGATAGAGGAGAATCATTTACGAAGATAAAGGATGCTTTGAGAAGTCCTAAAGGTACTGAATCGACACTTGCAGTTATGCTACTGGAGAAGAAGGAGACGGAACGTTCTATAGTACTAGAAGTAGAAGATGATACATCTAATATTAGGATAGTTGTCCCCAAGAAAGATAACGACTTGGTGAAGAAGACTGAGAGACTTCTACTAGACCAGGTCTTCGGGGTTAGAGCAGTGAAGATCAACAACTCCATAATTGCGAGAGATATCTTTCAACCAGACATCCCTATGAGACCTAGAAAAATAGATAGAGTTTCTCAAGATGTCTACATCGTTCTGATATCAGACCTTCACATAGGAAGCAAAAAGTTTAGAGAAGATCTATGGGAGAGCTTCTTAGACTGGCTTAACAACTCTAGAGATCCAGAGGTGAAGAAGATTAGATACTTGGTTATAGGAGGAGATATGGTTGATGGGGTTGGAATATTTCCAAATCAAGATAAAGAACTTGAATATACCTCTATAGTACAACAGATCGAGGAATCAAGCAAACTATTGTCAGAGATACCAGAATCTATCAAGATAATAATATCTGTTGGAAATCATGACCCAGTTGAGAAGGCTATCCCACAACCTCCACTTCAATCCAAGTATAGGGAAATTCTTGGAAAGAGTAGAGAATACATATTTGTTGGAAATCCAGCTTTAATCAAAGTCGAAGATAGAAGTCTATTGATATATCATGGACAGAGCATGGATGACATCATACAGCATCTTCCCAATGTTTCATACTCTACTCTAGATAGAGAGATCAAAAACGTACTCGAGATGATGATTCAATGTAGACATCTCGCACCTATTTATGGAGAGAGTACGCCGATTCTTCCAACACCTGAAGATCTATTGGTTATCGAGGATATACCAGATATTCTACATACAGGCCATGTCCACGTCGCCTATGTTGGAAGCTATCGTGAAGTAGTCTTGGTTAATAGTGGCACTTGGCAGGAGCAGACAAGCTATCAGAGAGAGCTGGGGCTTGAGCCGACTGTAGGGACATCGGTCATAGTAAATCTTAAAACCCTAACAGCTAAACTCAAGAAGTTTACATAATTTCCACGTTAACATAATTAGGATATTCATCTCTTAAATAGTATCTCTACATGTCTCGTCTCCGGTTTTATCTTTCTGAACGGTATCCCTTCACCTTGATAGAATTTTGTAAAGAACTCGTATAGATGGAGCCTGAGAGCTTGGATAAAGACCATCAATCCTTCAAGGGCCATTATCCCCAGGTTTCCAATTACAAGTATCGGTAGACTATTCCATCCAAGCATACTCCATGAAGCATTAAGAAGCATTAGGAGAGCTGTATGGACGAGTAAGAGTACGGTAAGCCTAACATAGCTGAGAGTATTAGACATGAAATGTATGATGTTCTCCAGGAGCTCGAGTAATCCTCCACCCATTAATGGAATAAACTCTTCTCTCTTCTTCTTGACGAAACCCTCGATTATAGGTCTACCCAAGACCAGTATAGAGATGCTTAAAGCTGCTCCACCTATGACTATCGGTGCCAATACTCTAGTTGGAACCCCGATATATGGCACCAGGTTATCAGAGGATAGTATGCTTCCCAAGTCTCCTCCAGCTCCAAAAAAGCAGAATGCGAATAGTATGCCGAATATGTACATGGTGATAGTTGGAAGCTTTGCTGCAAAGGCTTCTACGTATTCTCTATGTTTCAGAGTCTTCCTGAAGCTTAATATGTAGCCTATCGTCAAATGTATAGTCCCTAGAAATAGTGTAAACTGTATAAGCTTGAGTACATCATCCATGTTGAATCTTGTTGCTCCATCATGCTTCTCAACCAAATGTATTAATTCAGGTTTAGGAAATGGGAAATGGACTTTAAACCCGAAAGCCTCACCTATTATAAATCCGCCGATAGCTGAGGAAACGCCTAGAATCGTTAAAAGCTTGGCCCACTCTCTAAGATTTCCCTCAACCCTCTTAAACATGAAGAGTCCAAACAATGCTAGTATGAGACCTTGACCTAGATCTGCAAACATTATACCATAGAAGATCGAGAAGAATAATGCTACATAGGGTGTAGGGTCTATCTCATCACTTCTAGGAAACCCTTGTATAGAAGTAATATTCTCAAAACTTTTAATGATTCCCTTGTTGTTAAGTAGGGTTGGAGCCTCATGTCCTCCTCCACCTATCTCTTCAAAGAAAACCCCATATCTTCCTCCAAACTCTGACCTAAACTTCTCGACGAGATCTTTTGGAACATACCCATTTATAATCCTAAACCTCTTCAACCCTCCACTACCTCCAAGCTTATGGAGTACATCCTCAGCAACCTGGACACCTTCTCTAAGGGCCACAATCTTATCTCCAAGCTGACTCCTAATCTTCATAATATTTCCCTCAGCCCTCCCCAACTCTTCCTCTACCTCCTCCCTTCTCGCTACCAATACATTGTATGCTTCATTGATACTCTGTGGTAGATCTGATGGTATTGTGAAGGGCTTAACCCCGAACCCTCTAAGAACTCTATCAACCCTCTCTTCATCTTCTCTTAACGATATTATTAGGAGAGCTGTAAGATTCTTCTCTAACGGAACATCTATTATAGAAGATGTAGGTATGCTTCTCTTGATCTCCTCGATGCTTCTCCTCTCGACTACCGTGAAGACTGCGTAGAACCTCTTCAACCTTCTAAGCTTTTCAGGATCTATATCAAAGTCTCTCAACAATCTTAAGCTTGAGATAAGGGTCTCAACCTGTTTAAGTTCTTCTCTTAGCCTTCTAGCCTTCTCTAGAGATTCTCTGGCCTCTTGTATAATCGGCTGAGCCTCCCGCTCTATCTTCATGATCAACTCTTCAACCTCATTTATCTCAAGCTTCTCTTTACGGATACGGTATCCTCTTATCAACTGGTTTATTATCCCATCCTCTACAGATATATTGAGTGAAGATATCAAAGCGTCAAGCTCTGTGCCAAGCTTCTTCAAGACATCATAGGATCTCCTGATCTTCTCGTCTAGTCCATAATCTTTCTCCTCTACGTGGAACCACTCAAAACTGTATAGCTCCTTGATAACCTCGGTAAGCCTATGCTCTGGAACTATCAGAGTAACTCTTAAAAGGTCTCTCAGCCCCAATAAGTATCCCCCACATTACATTCTATACCTAAAATTAGAATGTAGGCTCATATAAATATCAAGTATGAGCTTATAGGTGTATCTTAGGTAACTTCTCCTCATCCACCCTAACCTTTATCTAGAACACAAGACTAACCATATCTTATAATTACAAATTTATTTCCTAGCCTCTCTCTTACTATATCAGGCTTGAAGGTTATAGCGATAGGCTCTAAGCCATTTGTATCAGGCTTCAAGCTTTCAGGGGTTACAGGGATAGAGGTGAGCTCACCTGGAGAACTATTTCAAGAACTTGAAAGATTCATCAATAGGGAAGACATTGCTCTAATAATACTAGATGAAGATCTCTCGAAGCATGTTAAAGATAGAGTGAATAAGATTAGGATTGAGCGTGCCGTGCCACTTATCTACGAGCTTTCAGGGATAAGAACCGAGAAAGAGAAGATAGACTATAGAAGTACTTTGAGAAAGATATTAGGCGTCTAGATGAGATTAAGATAACGGTGGAAGACAGTCTAACCTAGCTAGAAAATAGTAAATGACTATAAATTGTAGTCTTGGATCCATATATCCTTGGAAGGTGTATTATTTGACTTCTCATGGTCTGGAAAAGGTTATAGATGAGGTTGTCGAGAAAGTAATAGTAGACCTGGAATCTTCTTTTCAAGAACTATCAAGAGATGTTGAGACACTTGTTAGAAGAGAGCGTGAGGAGACATTAAAGACGATTGATCAGATGATCGAGGCATTTGAGAAGAAGAGTGAGATGGTGAGGTCTAGAGCGCTCAGTCTAGGTCAAGTAAAGAGTCGGGGGAAAAAGCTTGAAGCACTTGAAGAATGTGTTAGAAGAGTTGTAGAAAAGACTTTGGAGACGATTAGTGTAAAGGCTAGAAGGGGGGAGCTAGATAAATACTTAGAGAAGATGCTTAGAGAAGCTATAGAAATCGTTAATGTAAAACAAGTGAGAGTCTATACAAGTGCTCATCTTAGAGAGGCCTTGAAGAAAATAGTTGAAAAGATATCGGATATAAATGTGATAGTTGAAGATGAGCCTGTTGAGACCGTCTTCGGAGTAGTAGTTAAGAGTATAGATGGATCCATCAGCTATGACAATAGGATAGAATCCAAGCTAGAGAGGTTGAGACCAGAGGTAAAGAAGACGATAGCCACCTTGATAAGCTGAGAACTCCTACAAAGATAAGTCCTATTTTATTAAAGTATATTGAGTGATGGAGTCTGAACAGTCCATCAAATCCACCTAGTGATCTGATTTTCAGCTCACTAACTCAGAATATATAATTTAGGAAATCTTTATCTAAATCCTCTGTAAGATTCTTAGTAAAAATTGAGACCGGGATCGATGTTAAAATATAGGAGCTCAACGGTAACTGAAGGTTTAGAACGTTCTCCCCATAGAGCTCTTCTCAGAGCTGTAGGATTATCAGAAGAAGATCTAGGTAAGCCACTGATAGGTATAGCGAATTCTTGGAACGAGATTGTTGCCGGCCACGCACACTTGAACAAGTTGGCTGAGAAGGTTAAAGATGGAGTAAGATCTAATGGAGGGGCTCCACTAGAATTCAATACTATAGCTGTTTGTGATGGTTTAGCGATGGGTCATGAAGGTATGAGGTTCAGCCTAGTAAGTAGAGAGGTAATAGCGGATAGTGTAGAGATAATGGTTGAAGCCCATAGGCTTGACTCGCTGGTCGCTCTCGCTAGCTGCGATAAGATCGAGCCAGGTATGATGATGGCTATAGCCCGTCTCAACATACCTTCAATATTCTTAAACGGTGGACCTATGAAAACAGGTAGGATTGGAGAAAAGAGAATATGTCTAGGAGATGTATTCGAGGCGATAGGCAGATATTCTGCAGGAAAGATAACCCTAGAAGAACTAAAGATCATTGAAAGATATGCTTGTCCAGGGCCAGGATCGTGTGCTGGACTCTATACCGCAAATACCATGGCCATACTATTTGAAGCCATGGGGATGATGCTTCCAGGTGCATCAACTATACCTGCAGTAGATTCTAGAAGGCTTGAAGCAGCATATAGAACAGGTGCAACGATCATCAATCTATTAGAGACAGGTCTTAAACCTTCGGATATACTAACCTATGAAGCATTCGAGAACGCTATCGCGGTAGATGCATCGATAGGTGGCTCCACCAACGTCATACTCCACCTACTCGCAATAGCTAGAGAAGTAGGCGTAAAACTTACACTAGATGATTTCGATAGGATAAGTAGGAGAACACCATACTTTGTAGACTTGATCCCTGGAGGTAGATACCCAGTAGAAGACCTAGATGCTGTTGGAGGTGTCCCAGCCATAATGGAGAAGCTACTAGAAGCAGGTCTTATAAATGGTGAAGCATTAACCGTGACGGGAAAAACCGTTAAAGAGAATCTTAGAGAGTTCAAGCCTCCAACGGTAAAATTCGGAGAAGTTATAAAAGATCTCAGTAACCCAATATCTAGACGTGGCTCTATAGTTATACTGAAAGGAAACCTGGCCCCAGAGGGAGCAGTAGTAAAGATAAGCGGTGTGAGAAACCTATTTCATAGAGGTCCAGCAAGAGTATACGATTCAGAAGAAGAAGCATTTAATGCGGTGATGAGAAGAGAGATAGAGTCTGGAGACGTGGTCGTGATAAGGTATGAGGGGCCGAGAGGCGGTCCAGGGATGAGAGAGATGCTATCAGTCACCGCAGCCATAGTAGGTCAAGGTTTAGGAGATAGCGTAGCATTAGTAACCGATGGAAGATTCTCTGGAGCGACACGTGGCTTGATGGTTGGACATGTATCTCCGGAAGCAGCAGTCGGTGGACCGATAGCATCTCTAAGAGATGGAGACATCATAACTATAGATGTTCCGAATAATAGGATCGATGTAGATTTGGATAGTGGAGAATTGGAGAGTAGGTTGTCAGATTGGTCTCCTCCAAAGCCTAAATACTCTTCAGGAGTACTTGCAAGATACTCTAAATATGCTCTCCCAGCATCTCTCGGAGCAAGTATAACATAACTATCCTTGAAGGATCTTCTCAGATGCTTTAGCAACCCTCTCCAAATACTCTTTCATAGTATACACTCTTAGAATCTCATAGATCTCAGAGGTAAATCTCAAGAGAGGAGAATGATATTCTTTTAGTATTATTCTTCCATTTTCTTCTGAGTAGAACTCTAACCTATCTTCACCTACATATGGTAATGGAGGAATATATGGGGTATCTACCCATACTAGGCTTTGGGGAACGCCTGCCTCTCCAGCTATCATCTCTTCAATACTCTTTATAGCTTCTGGGTCTCTGATCAATTTAGATCCTTCCCCTCCCTCATAAGCTCTATACTCATACGCAACTTTTGGAAGTATTCTCTTCTCAATGTTTCTTATTATCTCTCTTGTCTTCTCGTTTCGACGCATCATACACCACACCGTGTAATCATCATGGTTTAGAAAATCTTCAACGCTCATAGATGTAAAATCTAACTCTTCTCCTAGCATTTTAACCCCTCTCAGAAACATCGCCTGTGCAGCTCTAACAGTATGATGAAAGTAAATATTCATGAAACTCTGGTATCTTGCTATAGCAAGCTCTTCCACTACACCTAAAGCTCTAGCACTGAGCGCAAGCCTCCCATCAATCAATCTACTAGTATAGATTATCCTCTCAATATCTACCATTCCATAGAAAGCACCAGTAAAGTAGGAATCTCTCAGTAAGAAGTCTAGTTTATCAACATCTATGGGGCCGCTGATAATGTCTCCAATAGGATCTTTCTTCTTAAATACATCTACAACTTCTTTAACAGCAACACTACATCTCTC
>JBCNVN010000016.1:10794-31354 GCA_039630055.1 Candidatus Caldarchaeales archaeon
CCGCTGATAATGTCTCCAATAGGATCTTTCTTCTTAAATACATCTACAACTTCTTTAACAGCAACACTACATCTCTCTATGCCTACACCTATCTCTGAATCTTCAGTTAAGATCTTTAAAGTCATGTCTTCGTGGCTTAAGTTCTTCTCTCTTAGTAAAGCTTCTAGAAGATGTGAGTAGGGTGTATGACCTATATCGTGGACTAATCCTGCAATAGTTAAAACCTTAAGCTTATGAGGATCTAGACCAAGCTTCTCTCCAAACATCCTAGCTAGATGCATACATCCAAGAGAATGGTCGAACCTAGTATGCCTAGCTCCAGGATAAACCAAGTAGACGAAAGGGAGTTGATGGATCCTTCTAAGCCTCTGAAAAGCAGAAGAATCAATAATCCTTAAAAGATCTTCATCTAGAACAATATATCCATGTACTACATCTTTTATTAATTTCATCGGCATCGGATACTGCGTAATACTCTTTATTAAAGTTAAGATAGATCCATGCTTAACTAGGAAACCATAGATTCTAGGTAATTCTAATCTTTGTTAGAAGATCTAATAGGAGGTTGCAAAGCATAAATAGGACAATGTTACTTGTAGAAAAGCGGTGGGAACGGTTGTGAAAGTAGTTGTTAAGAGATCAGAATTTATTCCTGGAGCTCCAATGGAGGTTTTCCCAGGTGTTAAAGACTGGAAGGTAATCTATCCTGAGACAGGCATTAATACGAAGACTCTTATCATGGGGATAGTGGAGATCCAGCCTGGATGCCACACACCTCTCCACAGACATAATTGTGAAGAGGTCTACTACGTGCTTCAAGGAAGGGGTAAGCTGGAGTCTGATGGGGAGTTATACGAGATCGAAGAAGGCGATGCCGTATACAATAGGGAGAACTCAAAGCATAGAGTCTTCAATACTGGTCAAGAGACTCTTAAACTACTGGTTGTAGCTGGGATAATGCTGATAGGCTTAACTCCTAAGTGGCCGACAGAAAACCCTTACGAAATATTGGAGAGGAGCAGTTCGCAGACGCCTTGACCTGGTAGAGTTACCGACCTTCTACATCTTTCTTAAATGCTTCAACTGGTGGATGGAAGACTTCTATAACTGTAGATGTCTTCACGGCTAATGCTTCGTGTTCAACATTTGATGGTATAATATAGCTGTCTCCAGCCTCTATCAGATACCACTCTCCACCTATCCGGATCTTCATCTCGCCTTCGATTAAGTATCCTACTTGCTCGTTTAGATGTTTGTGTGCAGGCACCATAGAACCTTCTTGTATAGTTACCTTGAGAAGCATCAGATTTTCGCAGACAGCCATAACCCTTCTAGTAACTCCCCTCCAAGTTTCGACAGGCTTAGCTTCATAACTTTTCATAACTAACTTCTGCCAACATTCTGTACGGTTAACTTCATCTTCCATTAAGACTCCTCCTACTAAGCATCATTTATTAGAGAAATCTAAAAAATTAAAAAATAATATTGTGGTTGGATGATTGCGTGTTATGCCCATATCCCAGTTGTAAGACCGAAGTAGATGAACCAGGCTGCGAAGTATATGTAGACAGCTGTTGCTATGAGCATGAAGATAAGGCTTACGTAATGCGGTCTTACAAACTTGCCTGCAGGATGACTCTTAGGAACCATTATCCAATTTACGTAGATGAGGACTGGACAGTAAAGGGCGAAGGCAACCATGTTCAGTACGCCTCCTAATATTAGGAGTGGGCCAGGAGCTATCAGATAGAGTGTGATAGCTGATATGATAAATAGGTATGCTGCCCACACATAGTACCACCACCTAAAGGTCTTCTTTCTAGCTTTTTCGAAATTAGAATAGACAAAGTCTGAGTGCATTCTAGACATTGCGTCAATTATTCCTAGGTAGGAGTCTGATATGAAGAATGTAGCTACTATCAAGAATAGGGAGGCTCCTACAGGGCCCATCACCTTACCAAAGAACTCAGATTGTACTCCTACCAACTCCCATCCTCCTGGCCATTTTCCAGCAGGGAATAATATAGAATACGCCAAGAACATCATTATCACGGTTGTAAGTATGTTTATACCGACGGCCAGCGCATTATCCGTCTGGAGATATCTTAACCACTTCTTCCATCTTTCACGGTTTTCACTGGTATCGGGGAACGTGTATCCGAAGGCAGGTATAGCCTCTGGCTTGCCTGTAATCGGGCTGGTCACTCTACCTACGTAAGAAGCCATCCCCACTCTTTTATCTCTTATCCAATACGAATACATGATATTGAAGAAACCGCCCATTCCAGCAAAAGCTATGCATGTTACGAGTGTGGGCGTATCTCTTGGATCCCAATTAGATGGCCACGCTTGTGGTGTAAATAGATAGGAGGTAAACTCAGGCCCGTACTTCCAGCCTTCTACGTTGCCTACGAGAGCTATTATAAGACCAGCTACAGTTATTATTACTACCACCTTCATTATTTGTTCAACCCAGAAGTATACCACGTGCCCAAAAACGATGACTACAAGTGTTAAGAGAACTATGATGTATGCCCAGAAGAGTGTCTGATCTCGAGCAGTCCATCCTGCTGGAAGCCCTGTAAGAATCCTAAGAGCTGTTCCACCTGCCCCCGCATACCCTCCGAACCAAGCGAATGTTATAAAGAGCATGATCCACATTAACATAGCATAATATCTGCTGACCCTTCTGAACATTGTAAATGTTGTCTCACCTGTTAATGCTGTATATCTAATGATCTCCAAGTTCACCCAGTATTGTAGGAAGGCAGCAGGAAGAAACAGCCAGATGAAGCTAGGACCGTACTTCGCTGTAAGATATGGCCACCAGATCAGCTCACCGCTTCCTTGAGCCAGCGAAGCCCAGATAAAGCCTGGTCCTAGCATTGCTAGCAAACCTGTGTAAAGTGGTAGATCGCTTAGTTTCAGCCCTGAAACTTTCCGATCACCTAGAACAACAGTCTTCTCCTCACTCATAATGTAAATATTGTTATAAGTTATATATTAAATTTTTATATTTACGTCATAATGTTTATGTTTAGGTTCAGAATAGAGCTCTTATCTATGGTAAGATGATATGGAGATTAAGTGGTAGAGTATATGATGAGTAAATGAGTATGTGTTTCTAATTCTTTCTTTATCTTAGAACGTCTAATATGATGTTAAGAATAAGATTAATGCACTTAATGTCTAGGTCTATGGAAGTCGGTGGGTTATGAAGCTCACTTTCTCAAGAAAGAACGTTAGAGGTCTTAAGATCTACATATCCGTAGCATCCTTCCAAGCACAATGCTCATAGCAGCTCTCCAACCATTCAAATTCATCTCTACCCCTCGAAATTTCTTCAGCCTTTTAATAATTTACATTCCATCCTTCCTTTTCTTTAATATATTCCAGAATAGATTATTTTTGGAGGTTTTAAGATTATGGATCCACCTCTTAAAGGTATTATAGTGTTAGATTTTACAAGAGTTATGGCAGGGCCTTTTGCAACTATGCTTCTAGGAGATCTAGGTGCAGAAGTAATCAAGGTTGAACCTCCTGGAGGTGATGATACTAGAGGTTGGGGTCCACCATGGATAGGAGGAGACTCAGCATATTTTATGAGTGCTAATAGGAATAAGAAGAGCATAATCTTAGATTTGAAGAAGATGGAGAGTAGGGAGATCGTTGAGAGGCTTGTCAAGAGGTCGGACGTCGTTGTGGAAAATTTCAGACCGGGAGTAGCTGAACAGCTAGGTATAGATTACAATACCATCTCAAAGATAAACCCTAGAATAATTTATTGTAGTATCTCTGGCTTCGGTCAAAGTGGACCTTATAGAGATAAGCCTGGATACGATCTAATCGCATTGGCTATGAGCGGGTTGATGAGCATTACGGGTGAGCCTGATAGGCCTCCAGTAAAATTCGGTGTTCCTATAGCAGACTTGACGACAGCCATATTTGCAGCCCTCTCAATAGTCTCAGCACTCTACTGGAGGGAGAAGACTGGTAGAGGACAATACATAGATATTGCTCTTCTAGATGTACAAGTCCTCTTACTAAGCCATCAAGCCTTCAACTTCTTTGCTACAGGTGAAGAGCCTAAGAGGATGGGTTCAGCTCATCCAAACATAGTCCCATATCAAGTATTCGAGACGAGTGATGGATATATCGTAATAGGTGTTGCAAATGAGAAGCATTGGCAGAACTTCTGTAAAGTTATTGAGAGACTAGACTTACTGAACGATCCTAAGTTTAAGACAAATGCTGATAGAGTAATCAATAGAGAAGCATTAATACAAGAGCTAGAAAAATTATTCAAGAACAGTTCTACATCTTACTGGATTGAAAGGCTTGAGAGAGCTGGAATACCTGTGGCCCCGATCCTAACAGTAGGCCAGACACTCAATGATGAGCATGTAGAATATCGGAGGATGGTCTTAGACATAGATCATCCAAGGGTAGGCAAGATGAAGATGCTTGGAACACCGTTTAAACTATCTGAGACACCTGGTGAGGTTAGAACCCCTCCTCCACTTAAAGGTCAGCATACAGATGAAATACTTAGAGGATTGGGTTTTACTCAAGGAGAAATTGAGATGTTCAAGAGCAAGAAGGTAGTTGAGTAGATTATGAGAATATAATACTGGGCTCGATCTAGAGATGGTCGACTAGTAGATGAGGTCGACATATGGTATGCCGATAGCCCTCGCTATCTCTGCCTGTTCTTTATCAGATGTTACCAGTCCACCGAATCTCTCTGCTTGAGCTAAATATAGAGCATCATAGATACTTATGCTATTATCTAAAGCTATGGTTACAGCTCTTTCTAAGTAAGCTTCTTCATGCTCCAGCACTATCATACCTAGATCTACGAGTCTTGCAAGAGACTTGAAGATCTGTATAGCAGTATCTCTACTGATAAGATTTTTTACGATACAGTGCTTCCATAAAGCATTGACTACTTCTTTGAGCATATGGTCAAGAGAATATAACACTTCTTCTCTCTTCAAGTACTGTGAGATTCTATCCCAGCCTTCTTCATGTAGAATGTACTTAACTAGAGAAGATGCATCAATTACTATCACGATCTTCCCTCACATATGCACTGGCCGTACCTCTCGGAGACTCTGGTAAACCGAGTATTAGATTCTCCAACTCTTCTATTGCTTTAAGACGTTCGTAAACATTCACTCTCTGCTCAATAAACCTTCTAATCTCTTCACTCCAGTTAACATGTTTTCTCAATCTATCCATCTTTTCTTTTAACTCTCTAGGGATACGGAAAGAAACAACGCTCATAATATCTCCTAGTATGTATTTGTATTACAAACTTATAAATATATTGTAATACATAATATTGGGAAAAAGTATTATGTTCTATAACTATCATGTCTCATATATTTCGTTTAATGATCTAAGTCGACAAATAGATGAATTTCATATTGAGTTTCCTCTGAATCTCTGAGATTTTCCAACTATCTGGACTATCTCTTGGAATACTTCTCCAATACTTCTCGAAGCATAAACTATCTTTAACCTTTCTCTTACCGCTATCTCCAGGTATCTCTCTCTAACCTTTTCTAGAAACTTCTCTTCTTCAAATCTTGCTCTACGCTTCCTGATCCTGCTTAATCCTATCCTCGGCTCAACGTCTAGAAGTATCGCTAAGTCAGGTCTAAATGCAAACTTATTTATCTCTTCAATCCATTCGGAATCGCCCGTGGTTACCGATTGATATGCTAGAGATGAGTAGACATATCTATCGGATACCACTATGTATCCTTTCTGTATATATGGTATAACTTCTCTGTTTAAATGCTCTAGCCTATCTGCAGCAAATAGTAATGCTTCTACTCGAACATCTACATTTCTCTTCCTAATCATCTTCTTCAAGATCTTGCCTATGGGTCCGTCGGTCGGCTCTTTTGTATACCTTGACTTGAAACCTTTATTATTCAGCCATCTAACCAGCCTCTTCGATTGGATAGTCTTTCCAGAGCCGTCGATCCCCTCGATAACTATAAAGAATCCCTTGCTCTCCATACTACTCTCGGAAAGATAGGCAGTCAACAATATTAACAGTTAGATTATATTAGACTTTTCGAAGACCTTTATAGACTATCTTCTCTAGATGGGCATCTTCTAGAATTCAGATAATCAAGCATATATTTTTTCTTAGAGCTTGTAGATTCATCTAGGATACTATATCCTTCTACGGTTTATACCATTAAAAGATAATAGTTTTTCTTTCTCGATATTCTTTGTTAATTCTTTTTCTCTCCTTAGACCGTCTAGGATCTCGTCTAGTGGTGCATGGGCGACGGAGACGTATGAGTCGGCTGAACCATAGTATACTATTAGTTCCCCATCTTTTACAATGGCGCCATTCGTGTATACTACTCCAGGCTTGAACCCATTATACTCATATTCTCTATCCGGCTCTATGACTGGATATCTTGAGACCGCTAATATCTTCTCAGGATTATCTAAGTCTAAGAGCATCATTCCTATCTTGTATTTCCAAGGCTCATTCTTGCTGAGCCCATGGTAGAGTAGAATCCATCCCTCATCTGTCTTTATTGGTGGAGCTCCGGGACCCTTCACAACACCCTCCCATCCATTCCCATTAGAGTTGGGTATATAGATACTGTTTATCCGTTCTCCATTGCAGAAGCAGAGGTCATCTAGATATGTTATCTTGATCTTAGGCGTTATACTATGTATTATTGCATATTTTCCATTAATCTTCTCTGGAAACATTACAAAGTTTTTATGGACTTCTCTAGGAGGCGATATTATCTTCTCCTCACTCCACCTCCACCATCTCCTATTGAGGAAATCATCTATGCTGATCGAGGTGAATCCTACTCTCAACTCGTTTGGACCAAATGCAGTATAAGTTACGTATATCCTCTTATCTTCATCTATCTTAACTATTCTTGGATCTTCACATCCGCCGAAGCCTCCTCCGGAAGAGGAGGGATTGTAAGAGAGTTTCTCCATCCTTCTCTGATATATAGGTTGTGGAAATCTTTCATCGATCTTAAATCCGCTGTTTGAGACAGCGTAACCGAATCGGGATATTCCATCGAATCCTATAGCTCTATAGATTATATGGACCTTGTTGTCTAGAACTATGGCTCCCGCATTGAAGGTCTGGTATGCTTCCCAGTAATGTGTCCTGTTAGGGGTGATAATAGGATTATCAGGAAGCTTTCTTAATATTATTCTCCCATCGGTAGCCTCCTCTTCTAATCCTCTATTCCTTATCGATATGACCTCTTTTAATGGTTTTATCTGCTCTTCTATAACAGCTGTAGATGGTATTACCGTCCCCTCAATCCTGGTCTTTAGTGTCTTCCTAGTAGTTTTTCTACTAGGTCTAGTCTTGGTTTTCCGCTTTACAACAGTCTTCCGCGGTCTCCTCACCATAGCTTGACCACATCTTCTTGTCGATAGATTCTTCTACATATTAAAAAACTTTTTATACAGACTCGTAAATAATATACACGTTTGAAGCATAAACAAATACTTAAGAACGATAAAATATTTCAAATATAAAAAATAATAGGAAGACCGATAGTAGATACTTATATGAAGCGAAGCGTTCTCAACCCTATTCTAATACCTATTAGAGAGCATTCATGGGAGGCTTACGCAGTCTTCAACCCCTCTGTAATCAAGAGGGGAAGATACTATTACATGTTATACCGTGCAGTCTCCTCCTCAGATCTATTAAAGAGGCAAGGGTCGAGCTTTAGCTCGATAGGTATAGCAAAGAGTAGAGATGGGATACACTTCTATGATAGGAGAAGGTTTATCTATCCTGAGAAAGAATGGGAGATCTTTGGATGTGAAGACCCGAGAGCAACATACATAGATGGTAGATACTATATCTTCTATACGGCCATTTCTACTATACCGCCCATCGCTGAAAACATAAGAGTAGGGGTAGCGATAAGCAGAGACCTAGAAAAGGTGGATGAAAAACATCTTGTAACCTCTTTCAATGCTAAGGCTATGGCCCTCTTCCCCGAGAGGATAAATAAGAAGCTAACAGCGATCTTGACAGTTCACACAGATAAGCCTCCAGCCTACATAGCCGTTGCACAGCTTGGAGACAACCCTTCTAAATGGCTCCATGAGATGGATGAATGGTATAAAGACTTCACTAGATATGTATTGACCCCTGATCCTCGGAGATCTACCTTAGATCATATAGAAGTAGGTGCACCACCCGTAAAATTGGAAGATGGCTGGCTACTAATCTACTCCTACATACAGAACTATTTCTCACCTAGAATAGAAGATAGGATATTTGGAGTTGAAGCATTGCTTCTAGACCTGGATGATCCGAGAAAGGTTATCCGTAAGACTAGGTATCCATTCATGGTTCCTGAAGAATTCTATGAACGCTATGGACATGTACCGAATATAGTATTTCCTACATCAGCTATGATAAGAAAGAATATGTTGAGATTATATTATGGTGCAGCTGATACAACATGTTGTTTAGCGACGGTTAAAATAGAAGCGATACTTAAAGCTATGGATAAGAATATGGGCCAAGTATTTGAAAGATATTCGAAGAACCCGATAATAAGTCCAGACCCCAACCATGATTGGGAGAGCATAGCAACATTCAATCCAGCGGCCATAGAGTTAGAAGGCAAGATATACATAATGTATAGAGCTTTATCCAGTGATAAGACCTCGACAATAGGTTTAGCCATCAGCGAAGACGGCTTCAAAATAGTTGAGAAGCTTGATGAACCAATATATGTACCACGAGAAAGCTTTGAGATAAAGCTGGCTCCTGGACATTCTGGATGTGAAGATCCCAGAGTAGTAAGAATAGGCGATAGAATATACATGTTCTATACAGCTTATGACAATGTAAATCCTCCAAGGGTAGCTATAACATCGATAAGTGTAGAAGATTTCTTGAATAGAGAGTGGAGATGGTCTAGACCTCGGATAATTTCACCTCCAAACATAGACGATAAGGATGCATGCATCATACCTGAAAAGATCAACGATAGCTACATATTCATCCACAGAGCAGGTGGGATAAACATCGTCTACGATTATATAGAGTCTCTTGAAGATATCGATAATACGGAGATGATGAGCTTAACACTTCTAACACCTAGAGAAGGCAGCTGGGATGGAAAGAAGGTTGGTCTAGCATCTCCACCGATAAAAGTTTCCTCAGGATGGCTTGTCTTCTACCATGGTGTATCACATGACAATGTGTATAGGGTCGGCGCCTTTCTATTAGATTTAGAGAATCCTGAGAAGATTATTGGAAGAACACCTCATCCTCTACTAGAGCCTACTGAAGATTATGAAATAGAGGGTTATGTTAGAAATGTTGTCTTTCCATGTGGTGCGGTGGTAAGAAACGGTATGGTGTACTTATACTATGGTGGAGCGGATATGCATGTCTGTGTAGCGAGAGCTCCTCTGGAAGAGATAATCTCAAGAATAGTATGAGAATCTATGGAAGATGCTTTTAGACTTAACCCTCCTTAGAAGGCGACACCCTCTTAGTCTTTATTGAATTAGATTTTTATAATAGATTAAAGGATTCTCAATTGAATTATCTATGCTCTCTGAAGATGAGGAACTGGAATCAGTAACAAGATATTTTCATGCTCTCGGTAATAAAACTAGGTTGAAAATACTCTTACTACTTGCTTCTACTGAGAGGCCACTTCATATAAAAGCTATATCTAGAAAGCTCAAGATAAGTTATCCAGCCATCTATAGACATATAAAGACTATGGAGAATGCGAACATCCTCCAGATATATGAGGTTGGAAGAAGTAGAGTTGTAACCGTCATCAGCCCTGAGATACATAGTGAAGTTATTAATCTAATCAAGAAACATAAATCATAATAACAAAAATAGTAACATTGTATAACTTTTTTGCTAAGTCATTTATCCAATAACACTTATATAATTGATGAATCTTGTTAAATTATGCCATCGAGTTACACTAGAATCAGCAAATGGTTGGCTGGGACATCTCTCCTAGCTTCAACAGCGATAATGATCTCTTTACTCCGTCTTAGAATACCATATCCCCTACTTCCATTCTTAAGCTTCGACTTTGCAGAGATACCAAGCGTTATAGCTCTTCTAGTTCTAGATTTCAAATCTGCTTCTACTGTAGCAATAGTTCATTGGTTGACGCTGAATCTTGGAAGACCTTTCCACGTTATCATAGGACCATTAATGAAACTCATCGCAGTGATCTCGATGCTAGTCGGGTTTAGACTGGTAGCAGGCAAGGATGGAAGTATGACCAGAGGTAAGATTGCTATGATGACAGCACTTGGGATCTTGACTAGAGTAGGAGTAATGTCTATAGTAACATTCATGATATACTATGTTATATTTCCAGAAGTTTATCTTCCTACATCTGAGAAAATATTAAAGAATGTCTTCGGCTTAGAGATCAGTTCAGACATCATAGTAGCATCGATAATAGTAGCTTTAACCGCAATATTCAACCTGATCCACGTCCCTCTCTCCCTAATTCCCGCATCATCGGTCTATGTCTTGTACAAGAAGATCTTTAAATGATTAAATGATGTCCATGTATAGAGAGCATCTTAGGATAGGCGACCGTAAGAGATTCTTCTAAATTTTGTCAGCCTATTTCTTTAAGATCTCTACTCCCGGTAAAGTCCTCTCAGAGATATATGTTATTAATGCTCCTCCTCCAAGGCTTACGTATGAGAAGTCTTTGGGGCTTAGGCCGACAAGCTCAATAGCGGTTGATGAATCTCCTCCACCGATCAATGTAAATGCCTTACATCTTGAAAGTGCCTCATAGACTATCCTTGTCCCTTTTCTAAACTCTTCTCTCTCATAAGCTCCCAATGGGCCTTTAACTATTATTGCATCCTCTCTAGAAGAGTTCAAGATTATCTCAGCATATCCTTTAGCGGTCTTTTCACCTATATCGTATATAGTTCCAGGTGCTGGAAGCTTCTCTAAATCTATCTCTACTCTTCTTCCATCTTCTTCATATGCTAAGTCTATGGGAGTTCTTAGCTTATCTCCAACCTTTTCTTTTATCTCTACTAAGTGTTTGATGTATCCATCGAATTTCTTCTTCTTGATATATGATTCTGAAGGCTCTCCGAGTTTTCTTCCTTCAGCCATTAGGAAGAGCTGTCCAAGCACTCCACCAGAAAGAATATGCTTGAGATTTTCAATGTTTTTAGATATTACTGCGTCTATGACCTTTATACATTCTTCAGGTTTATTTCCACCCATAACTAGCATGACTCTTCTATCTTCTTCGAGAACGGTGGTAATCGCTCTAAGCTCCCTCTCCATTATCCTACCGGCTACGGATGGTAAGATAGGTGAGAACCCTACCACTGATGCATGAGGCCTATGTGCAACAGAGAATGCATCTAATACGAATAAGTCAGCGAGAGGTGCTAGAGTAGATACAAGCTTACCACGAGAATGTTGTTCAGGCGATGTTTCCACAGTCTCCTCATCAAGCATCCTAACATTCTCCAATAATAGAATCTCACCATTCTTCAACGATTTAACCGCTTTGACAGCATCTTCACCGATTATATCTGGAACGTATCTGATGGGTTTACCTACGTGTTTTGAGAGAAGCTCTGCATGGTCTTTTAATAGAAGAAAGTCTGGATCACCTTTCCTTCCTTGATGTGCTAAGAGGACCACTCTAGAATTCTTCTCTGAGAGTTCTCTAATAGTCTCTGCATGTGCTCTAAGCCTCTCATTATCTCTAATCTTCCCAGTCTCAGGGTCGATCGGCGAATTCAAGTCAACCCTCACAATCAGAGTCTTACCTGAAACATCTACATCATCTAAAGTTCTAAACCAAATATTTCTTCTAGACAATTTTCATCATTAATTCATCTATTTAGAGTAGTTAATTAAGATTCAGAGGTAAAGGATCTAAGAAGAAAGAAATTTTACGGTACTTAAATAATTATGTAAAGAAGGACATATAGATCTACTTATAGTTAGTCTTTCCGGTCTTTAAGGTAGTATTTTGAGATGTATTGTGAGAGTCGACTGTATGTTTAACTAGATTGTAATTTCTTGGCTATCATACAGACGACATCAACCAGTCGACAACTATAACCATACTCATTATCATACCATCCTAGGACTTTTACTACATCGCTCTTCTCGCCAATAACCATTATACTCAATCCATCGATTATACATGAGTGTGGATTACCTATAACATCCGCTGAGACGATCGGGTCTTCTGTATATTCTAATATATTCTTCATCCTACCCTCTGCCGCTTTCTTAAATGCTCTCTTAACCTCATCTACTGTAACTTCCCTCTCAAGGTGAACCATTAAATCTGTTACTGAACCATCGGGAACCGGGACTCTTAAGGCTATGCCATCCATCTTACCTTTCACTTCTGGAATTACGAGATGAAGTGCAGATGCTGCACCTGTAGTTGTCGGTATTATCGATAATGATGCAGCTCTAGCTCTTCTCAGATCTCTATGAACTAGATCTAGTACTCTCTGATCGTTCGTGTATGCGTGGACCGTGGTCATGAAGCCTTTCTTTATTCCAAATTCATCTAATAGTACTTTGACCATTGGGGCTAGACAATTAGTAGTGCATGAAGCAGCAGATACCACGTCATGTTTAGATAGGTCTAGCATATGATCGTTTACTCCTGGAACTATTGTTACATCCGCATCTTTGCATGGAGCTGTAACCAATACCTTCTTTACTGTACCTCTAATATGTTTTGAGGCATCACTCTTAGATGTAAACTGTCCCGTGGCCTCGACTACTAGTTCTACTCCATTCTCACTCCATGGTATCTGAGAAGGATCCTTTATACTGTAAGCTCTAAGCTCTTTCCCATCTATTATAATACTTTTATCAGTGTATGAGATCTCTCTATTTAATTTTCGATGTACTGAATCATATTTGAGAAGTAGAGCGGTTGTCTTGGTATCTGCCAGTTCGTTGAATGCTACAACCTCGAACTCTTTCCCATATCTCGGATCATCTAGTGCAGCTCGAAGGAACAATCTACCAATCCTACCCATTCCGTTAATTCCAACCTTCAGAACCATCTCGATTTAATATCGGATGAACTAGTTTTTATGTTTTATGTATAGACAAATCTTATATACTAATAAAATCTATGGTCTAACACTCTATCCTAACAATATCTCAATTCGAATATTAGATAGGGTTAAGGATCCATCATCCCTAGACTTGGCAGCCTCTCAGACTGATGTGAAGATATTTCTTTTAAACTTTCCTCTTCAATCTTTCTACTATTCTCTATCTTTAGAACTTAATAATGACTAAGAGATCTTTAGAAAAACTTATAGAGTAGATTAATGCATAAACTTATAATGTACATCTTTTCTCTAAAATATGTATGAGTAAGCATCGGACCAGTATAGAGTTTCCCATAGATCTATGGGAAGCATTAAAGAAGTATATCCCCGCCCGGAAGAGAAGCTCATTCATTATCGAGGCAGTAAGAGAAAGATTGATGAGAGAATCATTAAAATGTCTAATTCTATGTGGTGGTAGAGGTACAGGTCTAACACCATTAACTTTGAGTATACCTAAACCGATGATGCCGGTAGGCTACAAGCCGATAATCGAGCATATTATCGCATACATGAAGATGCAGGGTATCTACAACTTCATCCTAGCTATAGGATATCTAGGTGAACACTTGATAAAATACTTTGGAGATGGTAGGTCTCTAGGTATAACGATCGATTACTCTATCGAGAAGACGCCTCTTGGAACGGCCGGCGCGGTAAAGAATGCTGAGAAGAAACTTAACAATACTTTCCTAACAATTAATGGAGACATAATATTCAAAGGGTTAGATGTATCTAATCTGATAAGATATCATAGAGAGAAGAACTCTGTTGCAACCCTCGTTTTGACTAGGGTTGAAGATGCTAGAAGATTTGGCCTAGTCTCAGTAGATGAAGAAGGAAGGGTTATAGCATTTAGAGAGAAGCCTAGACAGCAGGCTCCAGGCCTCGTCAACGCTGGAATCTACGTATTCGAGCCCTCCATCTTCAACTATATACCGTCCGATAGACCCTCATCTCTAGAAGAAGATATCTTCCCAGAACTTGCAGACCAGAATAAACTATACGCTTATATACATAATGGATACTGGATAGATATAGGGGATAAGCTCGATTACGAGAAGGTCTGTAAAGACTTCTTTAATGGCTTGCTGCTATAATTCTAAAGATCTTGAACCTATAAAACCTTATATAGTTCGATAAATCTACTCATTTTTTGGTAAATACTCAGGTTTAAGTTATCCTAAGATCCTTTTTATACCTGGCATGTCTAAAGACTCGAAGATAAGAATGACTGTAGTTATAGCTGTATCAACGGTCTTCGGCGCCTTATCCTCCCTTCTAGCAATGATGCCTCTAAGCTTCTCATTCCCCCTAATACCTTACTTAAAGTTCGATATAGCAGAGATACCTGTAGTTACAGCTTTTATAGGTTTCGGCCCTATTCCAGGAGCCGTATCTGCGATAACCCTTTGGCTTATCTTAAATATTTTTGGAGAATGGACGCCTATCGGACCCGCTATGAAATTTCTCGCCGTCATCTCTATGCTGACAGGTTTCTGGATAGGTTACAAATTATCTTCGAGGTTTAGAGTATCATATATAGTTGTATTTTTATTTGGTGGTTTGGTAAGGATTATTGCTACGACTATTGCGAATTATATACTCCTAGTAGCCTTGGCACCCTTCTTCCTAGAGTATGCTGTATCTTTTGTATCTCTAGCTCTAGGTTTAAATATTGAGGTCGGTCTAGCCGGTTTAATACTAGTTCTATTCTTCACAGCAGTATACAACATACTGCATACATTATTCAGCCTATTTCCATCGATACTGCTGGTTAAGAGGTTCTCTCAACAAGGATTATTCCTAAACCTTAAGGAGCCTTGGATAATGGTCTCGAAGAGAGAGAAGAAGCCTTAACCTTTCTCATAAACTATCTTCTCAACTTCTCTTAATGCTCTTTCGAATAGCTTACCACTTAAGATACCTTTATCGAGAGCCTGTTCGAGGAGTTCTTTATCAATCACCTTAGGTTCACGGTCTGGAAGAGCTACAACATCTATCTCTAAATCGAAGTAATGTATCTGGTCTGGATAGAATGCAATAGGTGTACAGATATTGTAATATGTGCCCTTGAGAGTTCCAGAGAAATTATAGTAGCTCGTCTTAGCCCACATCTCTAATCTTCTAGCTTCTGTTACAGCATAATCTCCTACATGCTTAGGTAAACCTAGACCATCATATACGCCGGAACCCATAATCCTTCTAAGAATCTTAACGGTTTGATCACTTCTCCATGTAACTTTTCCAGGTCCGAGAACTATCCTTCCACCATTAAGTTTCACATGTATTATCTTGATCTTTGAGCCAAGTCTAGGAGTAAGCTGTTTAACCTGTTCTTCAAACATCTTATCCATCTCACTAGGAGATACTAATCCTCTCTCTACCAGGTCCTCCGCGAAGCTGACCATACTCGATAATGCTTCTCCTCCAGCTCTACAATAGTGATGCCATGGAACAGTATATGCTATACTAGATCTTAGCTCATCAAGCTTCTTCTTAGCATCGACTGGAAACCCTAATCTAACATGTGGGATAGGTTTATCCCTCCGTAAAACGATCAAATCTTCAAAGAATTCCCTCATAACATCAACTATAGGCTTAACTGCTTCCTCAGAGCCTTTGACCTCTGCGAAATGCCTATCGGTTGAGTCTACTATTGTCGCATCAGGCTCAGAGGTTATGTCCTCTAATCCAAACCTCTCTACTTGGGACTTTGTAGGCTTAACTATCTTAAACCCTTTATCTATCAATAGCTTGGCTAACGCTGTAGAGTATATCCCTCTAATCGAGACCTTCAACTCCTAATAAATTGTAGATAGCTCTCCTATAACCTTAATGGCTAGCTGGTTTACATATTACCACTTTAAAACACTAGGAGGATGAAGACTGCCCCGTTACAGTTCTAGGTGGTTGTGGTAGTTCCTTGATCTTTTCTTTTACTCTGACCGGCCAATCATCGAACTCGAAGCCGTGTCTTGCGAGGAAGCCTGCAGCCCACCTAGTCAATCCATGACCTACACACCCAGTCCACAACTCTCTATTCTTTACTTCTTTTATCTTGAATGCTTTAACATAGAAGTCTCTATGAACTGATGCTGCCGTGATCTCCAGCCATTCTGCTCTATCTCTCGGCCCTCTATAAGGTAGATAGACTTCTACATCTAATGTAGGTATCTTCTCGGTGCTCGATATATCTATTAGACGTTTAGATGCTTCTTCAGGGGAGAGGAAGAATGGGGCTCCAGCTACAACCCTCCACTCCATATCCAATACTCTATCAACTAGTTCAACGGTTAGATCTGTCACCTTGTCTCTTATCTCGACAGTCTCTTCCGGACCTGCTAAGAATACCATCTCCATCCTCCAGAACTCGTTCGTTCTAACCAATCCCTCAACTCCTCCACCCTCGTTTCTCCAAGTCCATCCACCTAGAAGGTCGAAAGCCTTGATCGGTAACTCTTCCAACCTAACAATCTCTCCAGAGAAGTATTGATAGAATGGTGGACATTGTACGGCTTCTAGAACATATCCAGGCTCTTCTAAAATATTCTTCAGCAAGTCTCTCCTCAACTCTCTCCTCAAAGCATACTCTCTCTTGAATTCTTCAAACGCAGTGGGTTCTCTCGGTGGAGCACAGACATAGAATAACCCTTCAGGAAGATGTTCAACATATGTTGAGAGCTTCTTAAAGACTTCGAAAGGCATAAGTCTGGGGAACATCCATTCTTGGAACCCTAAAGGTTTCGCAACATATTCTATTATCAGCTCGGAGAGGGTTCTAAGTAGGGTTGTCATAGGTGCAGTAAAGATCCATTGTCCTCTACCAGGATAACGTCTAGCCCATCCCAGCCTCTCAGCCTCTATAGATACCTCTCCACTCAATCTGAATGTTTTCTCTTCACCTCTCTTTAAGATGGTGCCGAAGGTTGCAAGCTTCTCTACGGGACGTTCTTCAACCTCCTGCACTCGGACCAATCTTATCGTCCGGTCCACTATCCTTTCACGAATATCATGGTCGGAGAGGTTCTCGAAGACTAAGATTAGTGAATCATCTTCAGAAGATAATTTAACGACTTCTCCAAGCTTCTCTCTAGCCTTCTCTAAACCTATATGTCCTCCATGAATCTTAACGGTAAGCTTCTCTACAACTATATCTCGAACTCCAACCTTCATGGATGGTCCAATCCTCTCAGCAAGAATATTCTTGAATCTCAGAAGAGCATCATGTGCTCTAAGCTTTCCTCCAGAGATTATCTTAAGCTTCAATCTCTTACCTTCTCCACCATACCCCACTATGACCGCAGTCTGGCTTGCTTCTCCAGAGACAGTCTTCCTAAACATCTCGTTAGCTTCTCTAATCACCTCCGATATCTGAGTAGCCAAGCCACCTACATCCATCGTTAACTCGAGATATCCTTCTAGCTCAATCCTCAACTCCATGAAGCCGCCACTCAAGCTAAACATCCATATTCAAACTTAAATAAGTATTTTAAAGTTTGAATAAATAATTGTTAGATCAATCATCTTATGATGATCTATGATAAGACTGTTTTAAGGTTCTTCATAATAGCTTGTCGAATACTGAGATCAAGATGATCTTTCAACATGTTGATGTTTATAGGCTCCTGGTAAGACTCAGATATAGACATAAGATAGATACAGGAATCTCTAGAAGACCTCTCCAAAGTCAACCTTTTTAAACTTCTATAAATTATGTTAAGAGAGAGGGAAGATGTCTTTCAGAATGAGGTTGCCTAGTGCAGACTACTTTTCAGATCTAATGAAGGCTGTGCAGGCCGTAGTTGATGAGGGGACTTTCAAGATTACAGAGGATGGTATCAGGCTGATAGCCATGGATCCCGCCCACATCTCTCTTATAGACTTCGAGCTAAGCAATTCTGCAGCTGAAGAATATGAATGCGGTGGAGAACTCCAGATGACTATCAGTATCTCTGAGATGATGAAGTTTCTCCGGAGGATAAAGAAGGGTGAAGGTCTAACCTTGATGTATGATAACCAATCGAGAAAGCTCAGCATAATACTTGTAGATGCAACCAGTTCTAGAGAGAGAACTTTTACTCTGAATACTCTAGAGACTGTCGAGGCGAGAAGTACAACCCCTAAATTAACCTTCGATGCAAAGGCTAGATTGAATGTAGATGCTTTAAAAGATGCTATTAGGGATAGTGATGTAGTAAGCGACTACGTAAAGATAATCCTAAACCCTAATGAGGTAATCTTTCTGGCTAGAGGTGAGCTTGGAACAGTTCAGACAAAGCTCAGCAAGATGGGTGCGGCAGTGTACGAGATAGAGGCGGATAAGGAGGTGTGGGCCAACTTCAGTATAAGCTATCTTGACAAGATCGTTAAGGCTGGAGCCGACCTCTCAGAAGAAGTAATCATAAGTTTATCGACGAACAAGCCTATAAAGCTTGGATTCCCCATACCATCTGGAAGATTAGAATACTTGATCGCTCCAAGAATAGAGAGCACATAAAAATCCTAGAATCTACATCAAACGCTAAAATATTTCAATTACTATAATATGTAGATAAAAATTTATAAATTAGTCCATGTAAGACATGAAAAATACATAAACCCCCTAAGCATATTCTAGATACGGCTGTGTGAAAGATATGGTGGAGAAGTATGAATCACCGTGGAGTTCTCCTTATATCTTCACGGTGGTGAGCGAACTCTATCGCTCACCCATTGCGAGGTGAAATAAGAAATAAAGGAGTGGAGGGGGCCTCTGGTCATGAGTTGCTACGGCTTAGATTAGTTCGGTTAAACTCTGAACGGACGTGGGAGTAACCCTCGTCTTTCACCTCGCAGGCCTACTAATCTTCATCGCCTTTATAGCTCATGACCAGTAGGCCTTACGGAGATGGTTGTAGTTGCTTGCGGTCTATTAGATAATAAATATGCTTGTCTCATATCTTTGATTATTTGAGTTTTTATCCTTGTTATTATCTGTCTCCGACACATCTTCTTAGACTTTACTAATTCAATAAGTCTTCTATATTTCTCTGATATCTTCTTACATTTTCCTTTTTTGAGGTTGAAGTATATGCTACTTGCTAGTAACGATAAATGTTTGTTTACTCTGAAATTATGTTTGCAATAACTCCATATTTCACTTTTACTATGGCTTAGGTCTATAAACGTCAATGATATAGCTAGCTCCACGCTATCATTTAAGCCAATGATTTGAAGTATCTTACGATATATTGGTGTGTTTTCATTAATTTTTCTACATATCTCTTCACCGATCCTTCTCTTCTCTTTTTCATAATCTCTTATGACCTTCTTTATATCACAGTATTCTGGAGTATCTCTAAGCCATTGTTTTAAAACTTGGATTCTTTTACCAAGCCTCTCATATCTTGAGATTAGTGGATTCATTTCTATTTTCACCTCAATCTCCCACATCATTACTTCTCTAAAGAATTCTTTAGGAATCTTCGAGATTGTAAGAGCATCATTTTCATCGCTCTTCTTAAGATTGTTCTCAACTCTCTTCTCTTTTAGAACTCTAGTATTCTTCAAAAGAAATATCTTTACACCATTCTTCAATAATTCATAGATCTCACTGTAAATCGATGAGAACAAAACATCGATATAGATTTCCTCAGCATCTCTAAGCTCTGTCAACTTCTTAACCTTGAAGCATCTCTCACCATCAAACACCACATGCATCTTACTCTTATTCTTCTTGGAATCCAATGAATTGGCGACATCAACATAATAAATCTTTCCTTCAGCCAATATATGTCACCTCTTCATCTTCTTCTCTCCCAAATATCATGTCTGCCGCTATAAGCCCTCCAATAATCAATAGAGCTGCTAAGAGTCTGCTATCATTATATCTCTTTAAGACTTTCTCGATCGCCTCGGTATACTTATCTTCTTCATCGAAGATCTTTGCAACCTCCCTTACAACTTCATCATATTGATTCCATGATAATCCTAGAGCTGAATGCAGACGCTCAGCATCATGCCTTAATGCAACTCTGAATAACCTCTTAACGATAACCACCATCCACGTTCACCACCTCTAGACTATGTATAGCATCATCTATTAAGTCCAGTATCTCTTGCCTTAACCTCCGCATCAATGGTTCACCGCAAGATATTTTGAGTAGAATCTACAGAACATCTCTAGATCATTTCTGAAATCAGATATTCTCACCACCACTCTAAAATCAATGTCTTCTCCAAGCAGCGGTAGTAGAGACTCAGCATACTCTATAAGCCTCTCGAAATCCTCTATTCCAACCTCGCTGAAAGCCTCTAAATACTTCTCTCTAATCTTTTCAAGGGCTCTGACCACCATCAACCATCACCTTTTGATGGCGTAGATAGAGTATATCAGTAGTATTACTACAATCAAGAGCATCAT
>JBCNVN010000017.1:0-30027 GCA_039630055.1 Candidatus Caldarchaeales archaeon
TAGAAAGTTTGGAAAATCTGATGTAAACATAGTTGAGAGGCTTGCAAACATGTTTATGAAGCCTGGGAGGAACGGCGGTAAGAAGACTAAAGGATTGAAGATCGTTAAGAATGCATTCGAGATAATCCATCTAAAGACAGGTAAAAATCCGTTAGAGGTCTTAGTGAGAGCTCTCGAGAATTCTGCTCCGAGAGAAGATACAACAAAACTTGTCTATGGAGGTATACTCTATCTTAAAGCAGTCGATATATCTCCTCAGAGAAGATTAGACCTAGCTTTAAGATATATCTCTCAAGCGAGTAGAGAGGCTTCTTTCAGAAGTAGGAAGAAGGTTGAAGAAGCATTAGCTGAAGAGATAATACTAGCCGCAGAGAATGATAGTAAGAGCTATTCTATAAGAAAGAAGGTCGAGCTTGAAAGAATGGCATATGCATCTCGCTAAATCTCATCAACCATATCCAGCTATCTAACCTATAGACGAGAAGGATCATGATGAAACTTGAGAGATAGAAGAAAATAGAAAAATATATCTTGAGAATCCTCGTTTATAGAATGTCTAAGGATAGCTACTAGATAGAGTGTATCAGTAGTATGACCACTATTAATGGCTTGCTGAGTATCTCTACTATAGGATTGTCAAGCCTTTTAGAGATCTCTCCACGTCTAACAGACTCTAGGATGCTCTCGTATACTCTATCTAAAACTTCTTTTGGAACTATCCCCAATGATCTAACAAAGATAAAGACTTTACTTGATGGCTTCATAAGGAAGTAGGGCTGCTTGGGAGAATCCTTCCATTAGATTCAGAATCGATACTATTTACATCAGTCCTAATCTTAGTTGGCATGAATGGATGGCCTCTAATCATAATATCATTCTTTAACTCAATCTTAAAAACAGAATACGTTGGGTTAGCACAGACCATTACAGGTATGAGCAGGATGATAATTGGGGTTCCACTGGTCTATCTAGGCTTAGACTTTTATGGTGTAATGGTTGGATACGTCACAGCCGCTTTAATATCTGACATCATATACATTCTATGGTCTAGCCCGAGAAAAAGTAGAGCTATTGCTATGTCTATTATTGAATAGGAAGATTAAGGAAGATTAAGGATGAGTAGAAGTATCTGCCTAATGCTGATTTATCTCTACGCGCATATTCTTTTCCTAGAGATCGCATGATGCCCTCATCTCTTTTCAAAGACTCCAACATCAGAACCAGACCTATAAGCCTTCAAAATTTTAAGCGAGATCATAAAATGAATCTTACAATATTAAGATTGTAGAGTAGCATAGATATTGGATCATCTGACAAGGATATTTGATTTCTTGAAATATATTTTAGATTATGTATTGTGATATAGTCTAAGGATGTTTTAGGCGGCTCCAAGTATGAAGAATGATATAACGATTCCATAGATCGCTAAAGCCTCTGCGAAAGCAGAGATGATTATCGCAACAGTCCTTATCTCTGGCCTTTCAGCAGATGCAGCGAGACCTGCTGAACCTGCACGTGAGATAGCCCATCCAGCGGATATTACGGCTGAAGTGAATGCCGCTGCAGCGGCCAAGACTTTTGCAGCAAAATCAGATACTGGAGCTTCTTGTGATAATCTGAAGGACTCTGCATAGGCTGGTGAGGTTGAAAGAGAGATTAGGAGCAGGATAGTTAATGATAATAGTATACTTCTCTCCATAACCATCAACCTGACTGGATTCTTATAGTTGTCTCCAATATTTATCTATTCTTACTGTATATTTGGAGTCCATCCAATATTAGTATACTTTGAAAAGTATTTGGATAAGGATCTTCTCTAATCTGTCCAGATGATCAATCATCTAAAGATTATTCAAAGATGTCTTCTCTATATCGGAGAATAAGAATCAATTTAAGGTCTTCCAAATAGATGAAACCTCGACTCTTGAAATCCTCTACATTAACTCTACTCTCCTAAAATACATTTTATGTTTTAACGTTAAAACCTGTTTTACAGATAATGTTAAAGGATTTTTAATGGTTGGAGAAGATGAGTCGCGGCGGGCGGGATTTGAACCCGCGCGGCCACATAGGCCAGTGGCTTAGCAGGCCACCCCCCTACCGGGCTAGGGAACCGCCGCATCAACCCTCCAACACAATTCTTTCTCCCTACATATATTATTATCTCTATACTATTTATTAGGTTATGCTATATTATTCCATAAATCTTCTCTTAGTATATGTTTTCTTATAGATGATCGTTAGGTTCTGGTTGCCGATGGCTATACTATTTTATATTTTGATGAAATTAGAAGAATATTTGACATGCTATATCATGTATTGGCTCAGAATGTGTTGGTGAATCGGATGAAATAGAGAAGTACAGGAGAGATAATAGAAATGTTGATGATATTCAAGTTGCTTAAGTCTATGGAGCCTATGTAAGTGTAGAGATAACGTCAGTCCAAGCAGATTCAACCTTATCCAATAATGTGGACGTATCAGTCTCTTCACCATATGCTTATAGATCGATTATTTGAACTACTAGAGAAGATACAGCCCTCATATACTCAAAGATAATAGTCTTTACATAGTTCTTTATTCATGGCCCATCTCTTAGAAAAATCTCTGATTCTAGGTCAATATTATCAGAATATAATCTATAGATATCAAGTGGTATTCACAGACTTGCATCTTCTCAACTAGTCAGCCAATCTTCTTAATTCTTCAGGTCTGAATACTCCTTTCTCCGTAACTATGTAAGATATTAATTCTGGTGGGGTAATATCGAATGCAGGATTAACTATATGCACGTCTCTAGGAGCTATTCTAATACCATCTATGTAGAGGACTTCACTAGCGTCTCTCTCTTCTATTACTATCTCATCTACATTATGTTTGAAATCTATGCTTGAAGATGGTGCAGCTACTATAAAAGGCACCCCATAGTATCCTGCAGATATAGCATGAGTTAGGGTGCCTATCTTATTTATTACGTGGCCCGTTTTAGCGATTACTCTATCAGCTCCAACTACGACCTTACTGATCTCTTTCCTCTGCATAAGGAAGGCGGCCATATTATCTGTAATCAATTTGAAAGGTATCTTTTCTCTAATAAGCTCCCAAGTAGTCAGCTTGGCTCCCTGAAGCCTCGGCCTAGTCTCCGAGACATATACCATTATCTTCTTACCTTGAGCATATGCCGTTCTAACTACTCCTAGAGCGGTACCATAACCAGCTGTTGCGAGGGCGCCTGCATTACAGTGGGTCAGTATCCTATCTCCATCCTCTATCAGTCTCGAACCATTCTCTCCAATCTTCTTATTCATCTCAATATCTTCTTCAGCTATTTTTAATGCTTCACTTAGAACATCTTTCTTTAATCTCTCTCCAGATGGAGATGCTCTAGCAACCTCAATTATCCTATCTACTGCCCAGAAAAGGTTTACCGCTGTGGGTCTTGTAGATCTAATTACTTCTCCAGCCTTCTCTAATCTACGTAACAAGGCTTCTTTATTGTTAGTCTTAGTGTTTACCACCGATAATGCTAGCCCCATCGCTGCTGCAACGCCTATAGCTGGCGCACCTCTAATAGCCATACTCTTAATCGCTTTAGCCACCTCTCTGTAATCTCTTATCTTAAGATACTTGACTTTATTGGGTAGAAGCCGTTGATCGATGATTGTGACTGTGCCCTTATCCCACCAGATCGTTCTAAACTCTCTCTCCATATACACTCACTCTAACATTGAGTTACCATCTAGGAAATAACTTTTTACATATTACAATTTTTAAACATTTCAGTAGTAGACTCTCTAAAATCTTATCCTAACTAGACTATATATCTTTGAGATCTATGTGGACTACTCTATTCTTTTGGATCGACTCTAAAATAGATTCAGCTATTGCAACAGCTTTCATACCATCGATCTCATCCGGTGAAGGTTTAACATTATTTCTCAAACACTCAACGAAACTTGTCAACTCTATTTTTAATGGTTCTTCATACTTCATTATAGGCTCAGTAACCATCTCTGCCTTCTCAATTACTATCTGCTGAGTTAGGAACTGTATAGTGATTACTCCACTAGACCCTGTGATAAACATCTCTCTCTTCTTTCTCGGCGTCAGCCAGTTAGCCTCGATGAAAGCCATCTCCTCTTCTTCTCCAAACGATATTATCGCTTGTACATGGTCTTCTAATCTACTATGTTTTTGCCTTCCCCCTCTAGCATAAACAGATGTAGGCTCGTGGCAGAAGATATATCTCGCCAAGTCTATATCATGTATCGCAGTATCTTTAACCACGCCTACATCTCCGATCCTTTCAGGCCACCATCCAATCCTCCTACTATGCGTAACGATTACATCTCCAATCTCTCCACCATTGAGTAATTCTTTCGCTTTCCTAACAGCTGGATTAAACCTCTCTATAAAGCCTACCATAACTTTTTTACCACTAGACTTTACAGCATCGACAATCTTAAAACACTCTTCTATAGTTGATGCTAGAGGCTTCTCAACCAAAACATTTACACCTGCTTCAAGAGATTTTATGGTCAGCTCTGAATGGGTTACTGATGGGGTGCATATCGAGACAGCGTCCAGCTCATGTCTTCTTAGGACATCATCCAGGCTAGAATAAAAATTTTTAATATTGTATTTAGATGCTACCTGTTTCGCCCGCTCATAATCTATATCGCAGACGGCCTCTATCTGTACATCGGAGATTTCAGAGAATACTCTTACATGATTTCTACCCCAGAAGCCTACACCGATAACCCCGATCTTTAATGGATACAAGATCCTCCGACCCCAAAATCCTAGAACGCTACGTAAATTTTAGTTTAGAAATTATTCTTTAAGCATTAATCTGTAGAACCATCTCTTTGTTAATTCATACCATCCATAGACCCATAAAGCTATTACCGTGACTCCAAGAGTGACTCTAATCAATCCTAGAATAGGTTCTCCATCTGCATACTCTATCACGGGAAATAATGTATATGCGAGTATGAATGTTACCGTTAAGAATCCTGCCCATACAATCGTTAAAAGGATGGCGGTCATCAAAGTATTTTTTAGCAGAGACATGAATTTCTCACCTCATGAAGGCCAAATCCGTCAAGACTGCGAGGAATGCAGAGTAAAATGACAAGATGCTTATCGATTTTACCAAGTTATCTTCTCTAGCCTTGATATTTGCTGATAGAATCCTAACCAGTGTTAGGGGTGCTTTATGGTCTGAGTTAGCAGAGATCATCCCATCTTGAATAATAATAGGTCTCGAGTCGTAATTTTTCGCCGACTTCAATCCACGCATAGAAAATATAACATGCATCTCGTTCATAATGTGTGGGAGAAGAGCAATTATAGCGGCCACCTCTACTCTACCGATTATGGCCGTTGAGGCCATGACCGCTCCGATGAGGAGGCTTCCAGAATTGCCGGCAAATATTCTTGCTGGATACCTATTATAGATCGTAAAGGCTGTTAGAGAAGCCAACATGATTACAGATACCAGTAGAGGAAACTCTGATTGATGGAGAAGAGATATAATAAATATGGCTGTGAAGAATGCTATCGATGTAAAGGATATCGACCCATTCAATACATCAATACTATTAACTGCGTTACATACAATTGGAAAACTTGCTATAGCCAATACTGGATAGATCTTCGTCAATCTTGTAGCACCGATGAATGGTAGCTCGGGTCGAGGAGAATAGGTAGAGAATAAGAGGATGGGGATACCTGCGGATAAAAGAAAGATGGGTTTAGCCTTAGGATTGATCTCTACTTTAAGGTCTTCTATCAAACCTATAATCCACGCTATAGCTGAAGAACAAGTCAGTGCTAGAACATCTAGAGAGAGGCCTTCTAGAAAGATATAGATTGCAAGACTAGAGAATATTCCGATTATTAAAACTATGCCCCCGGTCTTAGGTATTATCGGCCTATGAGGTTTATGGATATCCACGCCAACTAGATTTATCTTTCTCCCAATCTTGATGAAGAATGGAGTAAAAAGCATCACAGAGATGAAGGAAGCCATAAAGACTATTAAATAGATAAACATATCCGCTCTCCCAAACCTCCATCAATCCTACTTTAAAGTATTATTATTCTAGTATCTTAGAGGATCGATTCTAAAAATTCTAAATCTGTGAGGTGGATCAATGATAGATAAAGAAGACGAAAAACATTATAATAGAATCTATTTAGAGTTATGAAGATGAAGGTCTGGCTCGATATACTGACTCCGAAGCAGCTCTTCTTCTTCACATCCATTGCAAAGATATTGAGGAAGGAGGGTTTTGAATTATTTCTATCAGCTCGAAGATATGAACAGCTGGATGGACTTATCAAAGAGTTCTTCTCAGATTGGAAGATAGAGATCTTTGGTAGATTCGGTGGCTACAGTTTATATGAGAAGCTGAGAGCAAGCAGTGAGAGGCTCAACCTCTTGATAGATAATGCTCCTCTTAAAGAAGTAGATTTGGTAGCTTCAAGTGGGTCTGTAGAAGCATCTAGAATAGCTTATGGTCTCCAGATACCCCATATACTGGTCTCAGATTCTCCTCATTCTCCAGTAAATCTTCTCACCGCCCCGGTCTCAAAACTTGTTCTAACACCTTGGGTCATAGATAAAAAAGAGTGGATAAAGTATGGTGTAAAATCTTCTATGGTCAAGAGGTATCGAGCACTCGATCCATACTTCTGGCTTAGAGACTTTAAGCCTGATAAGACTATCCTAGAAAGATTAGGAGTAGATAGTGGATATGTCTTGATTAGACTTCCAGAGTCTGCTGCTTCTTATCTTAGAATAGATGATAGAGAATATGTTAAGATCTTAACCAAGTTTCTAGATATTGTCAAGGTTTACGGGTTCAGAACTTTGGTTATGGCAAGATATAGAGAGCAGATAGAACTTGTAGAGAAGGTCATTAAAAATTATGATGTGATCTTGGTTGATAAGCCTGTAATCGGGAGTAACCTGATTTACTATTCTAGGATATTTATCGGTGGTGGAGGAACCATGAGTCAGGAGGCCGCACTCCTAGGCAAACCCTGTGTATCGATCTATCCTGGAAAGCAGCCGACCATACTCAAATTCCTATCTAGAATAGGGTTGATCAGACACTGTAGTGAGATCGACTACTCTCTCAAAGTCATAGATAATATCCTGAAAGATATTGATAGATTTCATCAAGAAGTTTATGATAAGTCTAGAAGACTCTGGAAGCTTATGAAAGACCCTGAAGACCAGATATCTAGATGGTTTAAAGAGGCTAAGACTAAGTAAGACTTCTCCTCAAAGCCTCTAATTCTCTAACCATCTTCTCAGAATTTTTAAGAATGTTCTTATAAACATCTTCTACCTGTTTATCGAATACTTTTCTACCCATGCTTCCCGATAGATACTTGTGCACCATCATCCATAGCTGCTCGATAGACTGCTCTATCATCTTAGAAGTATTGGTCAATATGTCTATCTTATCTGAAGCCTCTGGAACGGTCTTCTTCAGATCTATAGAGATGCTGGAGATCCTACTAATGTATTTAGAGACATCATTTCTTATCTCAAGTATTCTCGGTCTAACATATCCTTTATCAAGTATCTTCCTACTGGTAATCAAGTCTCCTACTAGATTACATGATCTTATCAATCCCTCTACATCCTCGATCAGCTTCCTAGCCTTCTCCTCATATTCTCTTAGTGGAGGCTTAAAAACCGGTCTCAATGAATATACCAAGATTCCTACAATGAAGATTGTTAAAGATGCTCCAAGGACGTATGGGATGAATGATGATAGGCTGAGAGTACGTTTAACCTCTATCTTAAAACTCTTCGTATCCTCGGTTAGAGGTGAGAGCATACCTAATGTAAAGGTTATAGAAGTCTTCTCAGGATATATTCTTTTAACCTCTATAGGTTCGATATTTGATGAGATATACTCCATTGAGGGTAGAATCACGTTTACCCTATAATCTGGAGTACTTATGTTGAAAGGTAGATGGGGGTAGACTATTATAGAATCTTCACCTAGACTGTAAAATGTGTTCTCAGGAGGATTGAACCTGATTATTACCGTCTGGCTCTCACCTACATTTAGAACCCTTCCAAAATATACACGTAATCTTCCACTATTTTCATCATAACTGTTTGAGAGTTTTCTTAACAGGTCTTCAGTCTCGATAAGTCTTGAACCATTTGGTAGAGTAAAATCGAAACCATCGACTGTTCTTCCATCTCTTAGATTAAGCTTAACCATATATTCAGCTTGATTTGATGATAAATCTAGTCTAAGATGAATGTTGACCGGTCTAATCGAACTGATCTCTCCAATATTGAACTCCATCCGTAGATTGTTTACCTTGGTAGTATCTAGAGAAAGCTCTCCGACTGCTGTTACACCATCTCCTCCAATCTTTATAGCCTCTGGATAGACCTCACTTATATTTGACCAATCAGGTAGAAACATTCTTAGCTTGATCTGCTTTAAATCTTCTCTTGTTAACGGGTTCAAGGGAAACTCTAAACTAAAGCTATCAGCTCCACTCTTCCCCAATAGGTCTCCAAAGATCGTTATTAGCTTCATACTATATGATGATTGATTTGAATATACTCTGAACCAGAATGCCTCATCTTCTATATTCATCTCTACTCTGCCATCAGGCGAATAATAATCTACCAGATTTCGTAGGAGTTCTCTCGGAAATCCTATCTCTATACTTCCTCCAAGTGCTGGAAGAGTATCAATCACATAGATAAACCCATACCTATCGATCTCTATGATTCTCTCAGCTTCCTTTTCCCCTAATACTATGTTTGGATGAGACGTATACATGAAGAGAATCATTATGAAGATTATTGTAACAAGTATCTTCTTCAAATCTCTCACCTGCTATCAAACACTAATCATTATTTAAAGCCTTCACAAGAGAGGAGAATATATGGATATCCTTCATAATCCTAGTGAGATAATGAGATGTCTCGAAGATTTAAACCTAGAATTCAGCATATACAATTAAAAATCATATTAATGTGCAACCTCTCCACATCTTCTTATTCATATCCATACTATTAATAATCATGTAGAAATCTTATCTTCAAGGAAGTTGAAGATTAAGTTAGAAGAGATAGGTACATTGTAAAATAATAAAAAGAATATAGAGACATTGATTAGATATATGCTCCGGCCGGGATTTGAACCCGGGTCCCTGGCTCGAAAGGCCATTTTACGGCTCTTGGAGCCTGTATACTTGTCCGGGCTATACTACCGGAGCACGGTATACTATACCAATAATGTTAGAGGGATATTTTATACTTAGCTTCATCCTAGTTCTTCTTACATTTTCTTATAACAGATTTTATAGTTTATCCATCTTTTTATTATAAAGATTGCTTACTGGAGATTGGAGAAGATGGTTATTGACCACTACTTAACCCTTACCTATCTTTTTAATACTATTATTTTGGAAACTCGTATCCGCACTCGGGGCATTTAACATAGTTGCATGAGATGATGGATGGACATTCACCACATGAGAAGACTCTAGAGTAGCTGACTTCAAAACTAAAACCACATCTGGGACATTTAACGATGTTCTTCTGATACTTCATCTTCCATCTTAAATACTAGTATGTGTAGTAGAAAAACCTTGTCTAGCTTAGAAAGAGCATCTCTTGATGATTGTGAGAATCTTATAGAATCATTCTAATATCTCGACATAGGGGTTTGGAGTATGATAACTCTCTTAAAAGAATATTCTCTATAAGATTATCCTAATCACTCCACCATTTCATGCTATCTCTATACTGTCTTATATCATCTTCTCTCAACGGCTTTCTGAATATGAAGAGATGCTCATAATAGAGTAGATAGAAATCTGTATAGTATCTCCTACCTTTTTCTATGTCTACCCAGCACTCATCTGCTGTCTTTGCTAATCCAGCCCACTTCTCTCTAGTCGTCTTAGTCTTCCACTGATATTTTATAATGTCTTCCCTAAGGATGAAGCCAGCCTCTAGAAAAGCCTGCATAGTCCTGAAGGCTACTGGAACATGATGCCTCTGCCTCCTAATATCTCCTACAAGTATTGCACAGAATCTTCCAGGTTTCAAGACTCTATAACTTTCTCTCGCTATCTCTTTCATACTGTCTATGTATTCGTCGAGACTACCTACAGCCGATATGTCTCCAGGCATCCTCTCTCTCTTGTTGTAGCGTATGATGTTTACATATGGTGGATGCGTGGCTATCAGGTCTATGGTCTCGTCTTCGATCAAGTCGAGGTTCCTCGCATCTCCTACATACGTTCTTATCCAAGTTCTAGGAAAGCTGGGATCGGGAGGATTATACTCAAAGTTTAATCTATCAAGTGTGAGCATTATGCAGTTGATATTTATATCGACTCCGATAGCATTTCTTCCGAGAAGCTTGCACTCTATCAGCGTTGTTCCAGACCCGCACATCTGGTCTAAAACCGTCTCATTAAGTTTAGAATATCTGATTATTATGTTTCTCACCATCTGTGGAGGCCAATTCCCTCTAAAATCTCCTTGATGGGTTGCCCACGTCCCCCTCTCTGGGAAAGACCAGACATTCGTGGTCTCAAGCTTGAAACCTCTAGGTTGAAGCTCTCTGATCCTTTTAGGCTTTCCAATCCTAATCTTTACATCCTCTATAACCACTTCACCATTAACCTCTATGAACCTCTCATAATCTTTACAGGTTACCTCTTTCATCCCAATGTATCTCTCCGACATCTCATACTCCTCCTTGGGTCACGAATTCCTACACGATAACTTTCTCCATAGTAGATGGTCTCGAAGTAAGCTTTAAAGTATTGATGACTGGGATAACTATAACATCAAAAACTATTGACATGGTCTGAATCGAATGGATTAGTAACTTTTAAATTCGACATATAGACTATCTCTACCTTGACAAGGGGATCAGAGATCGAAGAGGTGAATAGGTGGACTATTTAACACTCATCCTTCTCTCTCTAGGCTTATCTCTAGATGATTTCGGAATAGCTTTTGCTCTTAGCCTTCTAACACTTGGAGAATCTTTTAGAATTCGGATGGCTTATGCGGGTAAGATAGCGGTGGCATTCTCTATCTCAACCGCTCTCCTACCTTTAATAGGCTGGATAGCAGGCTTAATGATCTATGGTTGGGTTGCTGTATTCGATGATTGGATCGTTTTGATAGTCTTCTGCGGAGTCGGGCTATGGATCATTAAAGAAGCTTTTGAAGATGAAAAGCTTAAGTCTGTTAACATGTTTTCCTCATCATTCTGGATGCTTGTGGCCACTGGCGTATTTGGAAGCTTAGACGAGAGCGTATTAGGGGTTAGTTACCCATTCCTCGATATCTCCATCCCATGGATAATAACCGCGGTCATCTTGGCTAACACAGCTCTAGTATACATGGCGATGCTGTTGAGTATCTGGATAAGGGGTCTAAGCAAGAGATTCACCTCAATCCTCTCCGGCTCAATCCTTATATTGCTCGGCATAATGAACTTCATAAGATAACTAGTCAAAGCATCAGAATTCTTCATCAACTTCACATTCTCTACTTGGAAAGCACGTAATCTTCGATCTATCGATAGGCTTAACGATCTATAGATAAGATAATCTTCAAGATTTCAGCACAACTCTTACCCTAAACTAAATTGGTCGAAGACATTATAGAAAGCTCTTATACTCTTTGAACCATGTTCTAGTTAAAAGACTGATCAGCCGAGGTGGTAGGGATTAAGATCGGTTATCCTTGCATAAACCTAAGGATAGGTTGCAGAAGCGATAAAACCTTTAGGCTCAAATCATACTCGGAGAAACGCTTGATAGAGACGGTAGATAACAACCTCGACTGTCTACTCAGAATCCTCAAATTCAACTATGAACACAATATATTATTCTTCAGGATAACATCTGACCTCATACCTTTCGCATCTCATCCAATCTGTAGATTTAACTGGCAGAACCACTTTAAGAAAAAGTTTGAAGAAATAGGAGAATTCATAATGAGAACTGGTATGAGGATCTCGATGCATCCAGACCAGTTCACCTTGATAAACTCTATCGATGAAGAAGTATTCCAGAGAAGCGTTAAAGAACTTTCTTACCATGCTCAAGTTCTAGAACTTATGAAGCTAGATACCACTGCAAAGATCCAGATCCACATCGGTGGAGCTTATGGAGATAAAAGAGAAAGCATGAGAAGATTCATTAAAAGATTCTATCAGCTCGATGACCAAATCGCCCGTAGGCTTACAATAGAGAATGATGATAAAATATTCTCTTTTCAAGATTGTCTAGATGTAAGTAGAGAAACAGAAATACCTATCGTGTTCGATGTCTTTCATCATTCACTTAACAATTCTGGTGAGAGTATCTCTCAAGTTTTCGAAAAACTAGTTAGAACTTGGAGTACTGATAAGGATGGTGTCCCCATGGTAGATTATAGTTCTCGAAAACGTGGAGGCTCTCCGCGACAGCATGCAGAGTCCATAGACCTGAAACACTTTAAATCTTTCATAAAAGAATCCAGACCATACGATTTTGATATTATGCTAGAGATAAAAGATAAGGAGAGGAGTGCTCTTAAAGCTGTCAAGATAGCTATGGATGATCCCCGATTCATAAAAGTATCATGAAGCCGGATATATGTTGAAAACTATATCAGAAATCTGTATTGATATAAGATGCTGGGTAGACCTATCTAAAGATCTAGGTGGGCCGGGCCGGATTCGAACCGGCGACCTCCGCCGCATCCCCGCCGATATATTCTTGCTGTCAGGGCGGCGTCATAGCCGCTAGACTACCGGCCCTCCGATGATGTTTAATCATGAGAATTAATAAATCCATCGCTCTACCTATCTATATGTGTATCTCCAGTGGTAGTCGGGTGTTTTTCTTCTAACTATGCTGGAAAAATTATCCGATTCGGTAGAGAGGGTTTAACCATCTTTCTAATCCTTGGAAAAAGCATTAAAGAGTCTTCGAATTAAGTATTCTAGGAAGGCTTGTACCATACTTTTCCCTCATGGAGATGACATATCCTAGATTTAGAGTTTAGGCATAATTTAATTCCTAGTCTGTCTTTCCACTTTCTTTCCACATCTTTGTGGTATTATTCTTAGTTCTGCAGACTTGAACTCTCTAGTTAGCTCCTTTCCCTCTTGGAGCCAGTCTAGGAAAGTGGCTAACGCTGCCACCTCGCTGTGCGGTTGGTTAGATACCGCTATATTATAGTCTGCTAGCTCATATACCTCTCTCGGAACCTTCTCTGAACCAACTATAACCATTATATCTTTCTCTCTCCAAATTCTTCTCACCTCATCTATAACATCTGGTAGATTTAATCCGTATACTGTTAGATGAATAATCTTTCCATCATTCTTCTTCCATTCCATTATAATCTTCCTCCACTCTTCTTCATATTCTATCTCGATCTCTCCACCCCATCTCTTAACAAACTTCTTCATCCTCTCGATCAGCTTATCGTCTCTCTCCCCTGAGATTATGACTTTATCAGCACCGTAGGCTCTAGCCGTTAAGAAAACATGTGTAGTAATCCTCTTATCTCTCATGATTCTATGTCCAAGCCTTAGCACTACGATGTTACCCATCTCTACTTCTTAGCTTTAAGAGCCTTAGATACTTCTTCTTTTATAGGAAGTTCTTCAACCTTCTTAGCCCTAGCTATCTGTTCGAGATACCTCTTTATCTCATCGATTTTAGATTCTATTGCTTTCAATACTTCTTCATTATCGATTGGTTGAAGCATGTTACCGCATAATCGACATCTGAATAGATTGTCTAAAGCTTCCTCGAATGTGAGCTTTCTACATCCCTTGGTTCCACACCAGTAAAACTGGTGGCTTCTCTCATACTCTAACCTCTCCTCCAACCTCTCAAGTATCTTCTTCATATTAGTTATTATGAAGCCTGTTACCTGCTCTTGTCCAACATACCATCTAAATATTCTATGACCTGTATCTTTATCTCTAGCCAGCTCATAATGTAAGATTCCCTGCTCATTCAGTTTATGAAGTATTTTTCTAACCTCTCTAACATCTATCTGGAGGAGGCTTGATAGTTCTTCATCGGTTATGCCAGGTCTCTTCAGTAGATTCTTCATGATCTGTCCTGAAGTCTCTCCTCCAATAAGAATGGCAAGCTCCACAATCGTATCTTCATCGATGTGTAGAAGCATACCATCATAAAAATAATTTAATAGAAATTAAAATACGTTTCCAAGTTATGATAAGTTATTTATAGCTCCATCATCGAAGAGCAGATGTAGACGATATATTAGTTAAGAATGCTTTTCTAAGAAAATGATGGTAGAATAGTTAAGATAGGAGAAGCAGAAGAGATAGACCAACTTACTCTATCTTCTAGTAGAATAGACACTCTCCTCATCATATCTCTTAATCTTCTCCATCAATGGTTTGGAGACTGGGCTTAGTCTATCTGCTCTTTCAGACATAGAAATGCATCTATACTTCTCTTTAGATCTTCCTTCAAGTCTCCCAAGTACCGAATCCCAGACATCTAACCTCACTTTAGAACTCAGTAGATGTTAAGTGGTCTATACCTATATCTCCAAATGAGTAGGATAACCCAAAGGATTTCTGAACTCTTAGTAGGAGTTTAGACGTCTCCAAACGTCTGATCTATACCCTAGCAGTCTCCTCAAATATGATCATTTATTCCTATAAATTACTCTTCAAAGATCCTTAATCCTAGAAGATAGATGAGCTCAATGCTAGATAATTGATAGGGGTGAGGTTGAGACTAGGCTCACCGAGTCTATAGCTGAGAGGATAGAGGGCTCCCTTGATATACTCTCTGTTTTAGACGCTTTCTGGTCTTGAAATAAGCTTAAAATACGTCAAAATGACCGGTTTAATTATGATAATTAGAAAAGCTAGGATTAGAGGTAAAGATGGATTATTCGATATCAAGATAGAGGATGGGTTGATAAAGAGTATCTCCCCACATATCTCAGCTAGAGATGAAGAAGAAATAGATGTAGAGGGTCGCCTAGTGATGCCAACATTCATAGATATGCATTTCCATCTAGACTCGGTACTAACCCTAGGAGATCCAAGATTCAATAAATCTGGAACACTGCTAGAAGGAATAGAGATATGGTCAGAATACAAGAAAAAGCTTAGTGTAGAGGATATTCTAGACAGAGCAGGGAGAGCTTTAATGCTTATGGTCTCATACGGTACTACAATGATTAGAACGCATGCAGACATTACTGATAAAAACTTGATTACGCTTAAAGGATTACTAGAGGTTAAGCGATTATTCAAAGATATAATCGATATACAGATAACCGCTTTTCCCCAGGATGGAATATTGACAGATCCAGAAAATGTCGAACTGCTTGAGAAGAGTATAGAAATGGGTGCTGACAATGTTGGAATGATCCCACATCTCGAATATACTAGAGAGGATGGAGTCAGATCTATAGATATATCATTCGAGATAGCTAAAAAATATAATAAAGATATAGATGGACATGTAGATGAGACTGATGATGAGCATTCTAGATTTCTCGAAGTTGTCGCTGCGAAAACTATAAGGGAAGAATATTTTGGTAGGGTGACCGCTGGACATGCTACCGCTATGCACTCTTATAACGATGCATATGCAGACAAGCTTTACAGATTGCTCAAGATAGCTCAGATAACCATAGTCCCAAACCCCTTGATAAACATCCATCTCCAAGGAAGATATGATAAGTATCCAAAGAGGAGAGGGTTAGCAAGGATCAAGGAGCTGATGGATAATGGGATAAATGTGGCCCTCGGACATGATTGCATCATGGATCCATGGTATCCACTCGGTAGAGGAGACATGATGCTCGTACTCTTCATGGCCGTCCACATAGCCCAGATGATGGGTTACGATGAGCTCGTAAGATCTTTAGACCTCATAACGGTAAACTCTGCCAAAGCACTTAGGATAGATTCTAAATATGGGGTGGGAGTAGGAAGAATGGCGAACCTAGTAGTACTTGACGCATACAGCGAGATCGAGGCCTTAACATATCTTAAACGACCACTCTACGTTATAAAAAATGGGAAGATAATATCTGAGAAGAAACCTGATGAAGTTAAGGTTATAGACCCTTTATATGGAAAGCTCTCCCGATTTGAAGAACCCTTACATAGAAAGCCTTGAATAGACTATAAACCTGCATTATGAGTTTTCTTAAAAACAATATAAGTAAAAATTAACGTAAAGTTCCTCCTACACTGTTAGAATAATCGTGGGAATATCTGAGGTTAGTACTCTAATCTCGTGAAATCGTATCTTGAATTTATAATTATTTACTGAAAATTTTAAAGTTAATAAGTTGTCTCTATGTAGTGATAGCAAAGGTTTAATTGTCTCTACCTTGATATGCTATAGTGAGATATGGAGTGATGTATATTGGTGAGTAAAAAATCTATTAATGCTGTATCTAAAACCGTTGCTATCCTGATCGCATTAGTGATAATTTTGGCTATCGTCGCAGCGGTTGAGCCGGTAATGCTGCCTGCAACAACTATAACGAAGACTGACGTTATAACCGAAACTAAGACTTTTACGACTAGTGTAGGAGCAGCAACGGTAACGGAGACGAGAACAGTATCTACAACAGTGGAGAAGACCGTTACCGTTGGGAAACCTCAGAAGACGGAGCTTGTGGTTAGAGCCGTCTTCCAGACCCCTGTAAGCGAGCCTTGGGATGGAGCTATACATACAGCAATCCTCGCAGTTAAGGAAGAGTATGCCGCCAAAGGTATAAAAGTTGATTATCAGTTTGTAGATAGGAAGATAGACCCGAAAGAGTATGAACTGGCTCTTGAAGATGCAGCAAAAGTTGCAGATATAGTCTTCCTAGACGCATTCTTAAAAGAAGATATAGCTAGAAGAGTAGCTCAGAAGTATCCTAACGTAGCGTTTGCAGCTGGAAGCGAGTATCTGCCAACACCTCCGAACTTCGCCGTCTTCGATAACTGGCTACATCAACCAGCCTTCCTGGCCGGGGTAATTGCTGGAAGGGTTACTAAAACGAATAAGATAGGTGTTGTAGCGGCCATGGAGATAAACGAGGTAAATAGGATAGTTAATGCATTCATACTTGGTGCGAAGACTGTGAACCCAAACGTTAAAGCTAAAGTTGTATATCTACTTGGAAACATTCCGCCTGGAGAGTCTCCATGGTATCATCCAGCAACTGCTAAGAGACTTGCCAAGACCCTGATAGATCTAGGAGCAGATGTAATCTTTGCCGAGAGGGTTGGAGCAGAAGAGGCAGCTAGAGAAGCATATGCTGGAGGGAAGGAGGTCTGGGTTATAGGGATGATGGCAGATCAATATGATAGAGCTCCTGAAGTAACTGTAACCAGTCTAGTCTGGGATATGAGACCAACTGTAAGAGTAGCTTTCGAGAGAGTACTGGCTGGAACATGGACAGCGGACAATCTTGGAACATATTCTTGGATGAGCTTTGGAGGATCATATCTAGCAGATTTCCATCACTTTGGCAAGCCTTCACCTCCACTCAACTCTGAAATACTGAAAGAAGTCAAAGAATGGGAGAAAAGAATAATAGATGGTTTAACATGGATACCGATAGTCGAAACACCACCGGTATCAGATTATTAAAACCATCCTTTTTTTTCTTTAACTATTTAAACTGGAACATAATCTTGAAGTTGGAATCATGGGGCACTCAGTAAAACTGGTCAATGTTTGCAAAACTTTTCCCGGCGGCGTCGTAGCTGTAGACAACGTATCTTTAGAACTCGAAGAAGGGGTATTGTATGGGTATGTTGGACCTAATGGTGCGGGGAAATCTACCCTAACAAATCTGATAAGCGGCTACTATACCCCAGATAGAGGAGAGATATATGTTCATGGAGTTAGAATAACAGATTTCCATAAAGCGATCTCAGAGGGAGTGGTAAAGGTAGAACAGCATCCGAATCTAGCCCCATGGCTTACTCCAGCTGAGCATCTCGCCCTCCTTATCCCCAAGATCTTCTATAATGTCGAGGATTTGAAAGAGAAGGTGGAAGAGTTGATAGATGTGATAGGTGTCAAAGTAGATCTAGATGCACGGGTTGAAGATCTACCGATAGGCCATCTGAGAGTATTCGAGATAGTCAAGGCATTAACTTTATGCGATCTCTTATATCAGGCTGGAAAGAAACCTATTCTAATCTTGGATGAGGCAACAGCCTTTCTCCCAATCCAGCAGAAGAAAGTATTGAAGGATGTGTTGAGAGGTTTAACTCCCCTCGGATACACGATCATTCTTATCTCACACGATCTAGCTGAGGTTATAGATGTCTCAGATGAGATTCTCGTGATGACTATGGGGAAGATAGTCGCAAGGTTTAGGTCTGAGAAGCTAGATATGACAGAGCTTATCAGGTCCATGTTCGACACCGTCCCATTACTAGAATCTGCCAAGACTGACCGCACCCATATTAGAGAGGAGCCTGCATTAAAGATAGAGTCGTTGAAAGTTAAAGATGATAGAGGTCATATCGTTGTAAGAGACTTAGACTTGACCGTGTATGCTGGAGAGGTACATGGAGTGGTAGCTATTCCTGGAACGGGAGAGAAAGAGCTTGCTGAATGTATATATGGTCTAAGATCTCCAGAGTCTGGCAGAATCATATTATTTGGAGAAGATATAACTAAACTAGATGTTTCCCGGAAGAAGATGAAAGGTTTATCGTTTATCTCTGATGATAGGATCAGAGATGGACTTATCCCTGAGGCAACGGTTGAAGACAACATGACTATAGGAAGCGAGGATAAGTTTACCTACCTACGGGGACTATTAATAAATACAAAGATCAGGGAGGCGTTGGCCAGACAATTGATAAGAGAATACTCTATTATTGCTAAAGATATCAAGTCTCCTATAACGACCCTCTCAGGTGGAAACATGCAGCGGGCGTATCTAGCAAGGATTATAGGTAGACTTGGAAGATTACTGATAGCACTTCACCCAACCATAGGGCTAGATCCCATGGGGACAAAAATCTTCTTCGATAAAGTTGGTGAAAGAAAAGCTAAAGGGCTTACAACACTTATCTTCTCACCAAATATAAAAGAACTCATAGCATTCTGTGACAGGATCTCCGTTATGAGTGGTGGAAGAATTATCGGGACCTTCAAGGCGGAAGAGGCAGATATTGAGAAGCTTGGATTGATGGTGAGTGGGGTAGCATAGATTGTTTAAGGTAATGCTGGTTAAGAGAGAACCTCTATCGATGAAGTACCGTATACTATTACCAATATTCTCAACGTTCCTCGCTATAGTCACTGCATCAGTATATGTTCTAATAGCTGGACGAGACGTAATCCAAGTATACTACTACCTAATTACATGGCCACTTACATATCCGGCTGAGATACTGGTTACTGCAACGCCTCTACTTTTACTAGCTCTTGCAATAGCGGTTGCATTCAAGGCAAGATTCTGGAATATAGGAACTCATGGACAGTTTATCATAGGTGGATTGATAGCTGCTTGGCTAGGGGTAAGGTTTGGAGATCTTCCCCCATTTCTTCTAATACCCTTGATCATGGTGCTAGCTTGGCTTGGAGGGGCTGGAGTCGCTCTAATATCTTGGTGGTTGAAAGTTAAGAGAAATCAAGATGAAGTTCTTACAACGATACTAATCTGGTCGGCTATCTTACTAATCAATGCTGGTCTATTAACCGGTCCTCTCCGCTCTCCCTATACCACCTATCCCCAGTCTCAAGAGATAAGTATTAATGCTAAACTTCCCATACTGTTTCCAGAGACGAGACTTCATGCAGGAGCGATAGTTCCATTCATATTGGCCATCATAATATGGATAATATTCAATAGAGTAAGTTTTAGAAATAAGATAATTGCTGTTACTGTTCCTAGAGTAGCTTTACTTGAAGGGATAAACATATCGAGAACATATTTCTGGGTGGCTTTCATTAGTGGTGGGATCGCTGGATTGGCCGGCTCGATAGAGCTCATGGGCATACTATACTATATGACGCCATTCGTAGGACCATATTATGGTCTAGTAGCCTTAGCGATAGCTATGCTTGGAAATCTAAACCCGATAGGAATCGTGGCCGCAGCATTCTTCTTCAGCATCTTGATTAATGGCGCCAATGCGATGAGCTGGAACACTGGGGTTCCAAGCTTCCTATCAGACATAATCCAAGCCCAAACTCTAATATTCTTCCTAATCTTCAGCACTTTCAACAATTATAAGCTAACATTCGTCAGGTCTGAGGGGATTAAGAGCAATCCTAAACCAGTAATCTTAAAGCCTCCTAAAAAGACTAGGCCTACTAGAAGCCCGTATAGAATTAGTAAAACCAATCTGAAGATCTTGACGGCCGCTATCTTGATTTTATTATCCTTCTCAGTTCTAGACCTAGTATATCCTGAGCTTAGAACAAGCTTGATCGGAACGATCGCTTCAAGCATAATCGTCTTAACTCTAGTGATCTCAACCCCTATAATCTTCGCTGGAATAGGTGAGACCTTCACAGAGAAATCCGGTATAATAAACCTCGGCATACTGGGGATAATGATCGCTGGAGCAGCATGGGGGTTTATGGGAGCATACTTTAGTGGAAACATACTTGTAGGAATATTCACCGCAGCTTTATCAGGGATTGTCTTCGGAATCCTACTAGCATTTCTAGTGGTAACTCTTGGAGTCCAGCAACACATCGCCGGCATAGCTATAACCTTCTACTCTATGAATGTTGCATACTTCTTCCACAGACTTCTAATAGGTTCTCCACTCGTCGAACCTACCATCCCTCCCGTAACATCTCTTCGGATACCTTTCCTAGAATCTCTACCCATCATAGGTGAAATGTTTAAACAGAACCTCTACACATATTCTGGAATGTATATTTTACCTCTACTAGCAATCTTCATATTCTTTAAGACTAGGTGGGGTCTCATATTAAGAGCGGTTGGAGAGAATCCGAAAACAGTTGACTCAGCTAGGGTTAGAGTTCACCTAACCAGATATCTTGCAGTAATCTTAGGTGCTGCACTAATGTCTATAGGTGGAGCATACTACTCTCTAGTCGATCTAAGAACCTTCAACTTAAATGTGGGAGGAGAGTGGAGTTGGATAGCTCTCGCACTAGTAGTTTTAGGAAACTGGAATCCATTATGGGTCTGGGTAGCCTGCATCTTCTTCGGTATGTTGAACGCTGTCCAAGCATGGCTTGTAGCAACCGTAATCCAGATACCCTACCAGTTCTTCCAATCAATACCTTACGTGGTAACGGTTGGAGCCTCAGCTATACTAGGTAAACGTGTAAGACCTCCTAAAGCTCTACTACAACCGTATAGAAGAGAGTAACTCGTATCTGGATAGACCTCATCAAGGACCTTTACTGATAATATAGTCAGAATCTATAAAAGAACCCTATATACTCAACACTTTTACCAACATATTGTTAATACAGAATCTTTATATCATGTTGAGAGAAAGTTATACCCATGAGCACTAAAAAGGATAAATTATCAATAATAGCCTTTTCCGGAACAGATGATAAACTATATCCAGTCTCTATACTTGCTAACGGTGCAGCCGCACTAGGATTAGATGTAGAGATCTTCCTAACATTCTGGGGGTTAAACGCTTTCAGGAAAGATACATTAAAAAAGAGTATGAAGATATCTAAAGACTTTGAAGAGGTTGGCCCCATGGTGTCTAAGGTTATGAGAGATAAGAATGTTCCCCACTGGTATGATATGCTTAAACAAGCTAAAGAGTTAGGGAATGTTAAAGTATATGCATGTGCTATGACCTATGACCTATTTAACATGAAGAGAGAAGACTTAGCGGATATCATAGACGGTGTTGTCGGGGTAGGAGAGTTCTTAGAAAAAGCTAAAGAGAGCAGCATAACATTATTCATATAGCTTTGTGGGGTGGACTGTTGAGCAAAGGAGAACAAAAGATAGATAGAATCGTAGATGCGAGAGGAAGCCATTGTCCAGGTCCCTTAATGGAGCTTATAAAAGCTGTAAAGAATGCTCAAGTTGGAGAAGTAGTAGCAGTATATTCTACGGATAGTGGCTCGAAGACCGATATACCACTGTGGGTGAAGAAAGCTGGACATGAGTTGCTAGGAATATACGAGAGAGATGGATATACAGAATTCGTTATAAGAAAGGCTCGATAATCTAGTATATATGAAGAAGATCATAATAGTCGGTGGGGGCACCGGCGGAACAGTAGCAGCAAATGTATTGGCGAGAAAGATATCAAAAGATGCTGAGATAGTGGTCGTCAACGACTCCTCCAGCCACATCTACCAACCAGCTCTTCTATACAGAGCCCTCGGAGAAGTGATAGATGAATCAAAGATCATAAGAGAAGAGAGGACCCTACTCGATAAGAGGGTAAAATTGATTATCGATAAAGCTCTAAAGATAGATGTAAACAATAGGCTAATACAATTACAGAGTGGAAAACAGCTAGACTATGATTATCTAATCATCTCAACCGGCTCAAGGATAGTTCCCGAAGAAGTTCCAGGATATCAGACAGCATACCACTTCTATAGTCTTGAAGGAGCTGTAAGGCTTCATGAAGAATTAGAGAGATATAGTGGAGGGGTGATAGCGGTAGGGGTAGGAGGTCTACCCTATAAATGTCCACCAGCTCCAGCAGAGTTCTGCTGTCTTCTAGACTATTACTTTACCAAGAAGGGGATTAGAGACAAGGTTGAGATACATTATCTATCTCCTCTACCTAGAACCTTTCCCCACGAGGCCGTGGCAGAATCTATAACAGAGATGATGGAGGCGAAAGGGATACACTGGCATCCAATGTTTAATATAGAATCTATAGACTCTGAGAAGAAGATAGTAAACTCTCTTGAAGGAGAGTCTCTAAAATTCGATCTATTAGTTATGGTCCCACCCCATAGAGGCGCTGAGGTAGTAGAGAGATCTGAGCTTGGGGTAGATGGTGGATGGATACCTGTAGATAAGCACACCTTACAATACAGAGATTACAGAGAGGTCTATGTTATAGGTGATGCAACGAACCTACCCGTATCTAAGGCGGGATCGGTTGCACATTTTGAAGCAAAGGTGGTGGCCGAACGGATAAGTTCAGACATTCAAGGATATACTCCTAGAGCGATCTACGATGGAAGAGTAACATGCTTCTGTGATGCAGGCTTTAAGAAAGCAATATATATGAGCTTCAACTATGAGAAACCACCTAAAAAGCCCGGATTCAGCTATTTATGGTATCTTGGAAAACAGATGGTAAATAGATTTTACTGGAGCTTGATACTCAAAGGAATAGTTTAGAGATCGAGATCCGATTCGGTCAGAGACTAGAAACTATAATCTTCTTTACCCTGGAGAAGCCTCTTAACATAGAATCGGTCTAATCTCGGTTTTTAATAGTAAAGTTGCTTAGAGAGTTTTACGATCATCCTCCTTTAACCTCCTGAAATCAATCGGCAGAATCACTTCAAATACTGAGAAATCATCCTAAATTCTTTAAAGGTGGTCTAGTAGATATCTCGCCGTAAGTGGGTCATATATCGTGGAAGATAAAAAAGATGTGTCTCCATATAGATACAAGCCTATAGATAAGTGATCGGTCTGAGGATTGGTGAAAGCCATGGATTCCTAAGGCCGTTCTCTACAATTTGTGTTCCCCTCATTTTATCCTTTATTAGTTGGAGAAGGATACTATGCTAACGATGTTGAAAGCTATATACTGGTTTAAGAGAGACTTAAGGGTTGACGATAATCGAGCTCTCAACGAGGCAGTAGCTTTAGCCGACAGAATAATACCGATATTTATCATAGATGAAGGTCTGCTCAAGGATCTGAATATAGATAGAGAAGATCTGAGATTAAGCTTCATTATCAGTGCTTTAAGAAGGCTGAGCAGACAGGTCAAGTTATACGTTTTTTATGGGAAGACTGTAGAGGTATTCGAGTATCTACTCGGTAAGTATAAGATCGACTATGTGATAACAGCTAAGCCTCTAACATGGAGTGGAAGATCTAGATGTGAACAAGTAAAAAATATTTGTGATATGATGGGTGTCAGATACCATGAGGTTAGCGATAACATCTTGGTCGAAATCGGGAAAATAAGAAATCTGCATAATTTCTCATCGTTCTATAGAGCTTGGCTGAGAATGGTGGACACTAGGATCTCTCCACCTCCACCTCTAGATAAGGTTGAAGAGATAGATGAACCGGACATCATCCAGGTCTCTGAAAAGATTAAACCTATTCCTTGTAGATTCTGGGATGTCGATATACTGATGCAGGACATCCTAAGCTATAATTTTAGAGATTATGAGAGACTGAGGGATAATCTTGGAGAAGACTATTCATCCAAAGTCTCCCCATGTTTAAGGATGGGATTGATCTCTATTAGAAGACTTTACGAGCTATCCTACAAAGATTCTCCATCATATATTCGACAGCTTGCTTGGAGAGAGTACTACTACAATCTAGTCTACAGATATCCGTACATGAAGGATTTAGAGCTGAAGCCTTGGGCTAGAAGGATAGAATGGGAGAACGATAAAGATCTGTTAGAGAGATTTATGAGAGGTGAAACAGGTTATCCTATAATAGATGCTGGTATCAGAGAGCTTAAAGTTAGAAAATGGGCTCACAATAGGGCGAGGCTATTAATGGCAAACTTCCTAACCAAGGACTTGTTCATCGATTGGAGGATAGGTGAGAAATTCTTCAAACATCATCTCATAGATTATGATGAAGTCTTGAATGTTGGAAACTGGCAGTGGGCCAGCTCTGTAGGAGTTGATAATCTGCCTCTAAGAATATTTAACCCGATAACTCAAGCTAAAGAGTATGATCCAGAATGTAAGTATATTAAGAGGTATATTCCGGAGTTATCGGGATATAGTTGTGAAGAGCTTCACGACCCATTAAAATACAGATTGAGAGATTATTTTGAGCCTATAGTAGACCATTATGAAAGGGTTAGAAAGTTTAAAGAGATGGTGAGCAAGCTCATCAAGTCAAAATAGGATTTGACAGTTTTCACATAAGTAGTTGATCCTCTTCTTCTCTCCCAATCTTCTTATAACCATCTTTCCCGAACATCTTGGACAAGTCCTTCTACCATAACATACAAGATACTCCTTCAATCTATTGTTTTCTTTTATCGTCTTATAGAATATGAAGGAAAAGCTTCTAACCTCTTTAACAAGATTCTCCATCTTTTCTTCAGGTATGTTCTTACATATCGACAATGGATGTATCGATGCTCTATATAGCCCCTCAACTTTGATTATATTGCCAACCCCTGGAAATAGTTCTTGATCTAGTAGTGCATCACAAATGTATCCTTCATATCTCTTTAAGTTCTTGACAGCTGTTTCTACCGAGAACTCATCGCTGAGGATATCGTTATTGTTGAAATCATATCTTTCCATTAGGTCTATGCTACAATTGTAGAAGTATACCTGAGAGTCATCTACCTTGATCATCAATCTGATAAATCTATCATCCTTAATCTTCTCATTCACAGAGTATGACCCATACATTAGAAAGTGGATTCTTAGATAACCTAGGTCTTTAAATTCGATAAAAAGATTTTTACCATAACTAAATACTCTCTTAATATCTTTCCCTCTTAACAAACCTACATCAAATTTTTTAGTCCTCCCCTCAGAATCTAGTACTACCTTACCCTCTAAAAACCTGAGTCTCTCCGAGATTACCTTTACACCCGGCCCCTCCACATCTTACATATTAACCCATCCCCACTATTAGAATCTAATCAGTAACATGTAAACTGTTTTAATATGAGGATTTGATGGATCTAGCTCTTTTTAAGATTGTATAGAGTATGAAGATTACGAAGTTACGATACTACATATCTCTATTTTTCCATGTTCTTAACTACCATATTTTGCTTTTGTTTAACCTCTTCTTCTAAGGATTCATCAAGAGATGACTGACTCGTCTCTAAACTCCCTCTCCTAAGAATTTCTTAACTTCATCTTCAACCTCAGCTATTAATACCTACATCTCTCTTATCTCCACATATATAGCTTTTCCAACTATCTCTTCATCAACTATATCCATATATAATGGGTCTTTATAAAGTCCTCAATACTATACTTCGAGCCTACACTAAATACAATTACCTCGAATCCATCACAACTCTCTGAATCCCCCTATAATCTACAATCCACACATAATTTACCAATGTAAGCCTTACCGACAGCAGAAACTCTAAACCTTTGAGGGGGCGTCGCTGACGAGATTGGGTCTGCCTCTCTTTAAATATTCTCCTTTATCCGGACGCTATCTAGTTGAATTTTGAGAGAAGTTTTTATATCACGGAAAAACACTTCTATTTTATTCGGTAGGGTGTATGTAATGAGAACTCACCTTGCTTTTAGTAATCATAGCACTGTTATCTTTGTTAGCATCCTCTTCTCTTCCATTTACAGATAGTGAGGTCGGCATCAATTTATCTGGAAATGTACTGACTGAAAACGTGGTGGACGGGCTTATCATAAGAGTGCCTCCAAGATGGGTATATAATGAGGAAGAGGTTTTAAAGAGCGGAAGCTTAATACGGATAGATACATCTTCCAATATAATGTTTGAAGCTGAGATTACTGAAGTATTCGGTAGACCGTTTAAGCTTTCTATGTTTAGTCCCATAGAGTTTGAGTTATGGCGGATTGGTAAGCCTTCCACCCCGATGTTCGAGAAGTTATGCGATTGGAAGTGTAGTTTAAAGACAAACCTTACCAATACTGGTGGAAGGATCTATATAGTCTTCGAGGGAAAGGGATACGAGCCCGAAGCCGTCTTGAAGGGAAAGATCTCATATTATGAGTATGATGAAGGACAAGATGTTATGAGAGAGTATGACATTTCTCTCCCCATCTTAGGTAATGAGCACATAGTCCTTGAAGGTAGTTTTAGATCGAACCTACCCATAAAATTCTCTGTAAACTCTGAAGAAGATGAAAGAGTCTATTATTCTGTAAAGAGCAGTGCAGGAGATTTTCTCCTCAAGCTATCACCTTCGAAAAGCGAGTTAAAAAGAGGGTTCATGAGCTTAGCATTTGTTATGGAGAATGAGGGGCGCGAGACCGCGGAGGTCAGGATCTGGGCTAGAGCATCTTGGAAGAACGTAGTAAAGTCAAAACCTATAATAGTCCTCGATAAAGAGAAAACTGTAAAGCTTGCTCCACTCTATACCGAAGATAAAGTAGAGTCCTTTGAGACTTTGGTAAAAATAAGTAATAAATATTACTGGGGCTTTTCGGGCGTTTATAGCCGCTTCTGTCCCAAAGGGTTTAACTACCGACTTGAAGCAGAGGCCGTCGAGCCTTCAGGTCTATCCTTCAGGCTAATAATCTTAGATGACTACAACTGGAAGATCCTCAAAGAGTACAGCACGGAAGAATTCCACTTTAGAATGGATAGGGATCCATCTGGAGTTTTTCCAAGGCTTAATCCGATATACTTCTCGCCGTCCTCGTCTAAGATAAACGTGGAACTGAGAAATTTAACATCGTGTATTAATGCATTCTTTCTCAGAGATTCCAATGGCACGTTATCTATAAAGTGGAGAGGGATTGAAAAGTGGATCGATTATAATAAAGACAGCTTGAAGAGAGAAACTCTAAACAAGGAGGAGCTTATAGCAACGAGGGAGAGTTTTCTTATTATTGAAGGAGGGTTTGAGGCGAATCAGCCGGTTAGAGCAAGGATAACCGTACCAGATGACATTGATCCAAGATCCGGAGACTTATCCTACTACTATGTAGAAGACTCCATGAGCGGCAGCTTCCATTTCTCATCATACTCTCCTTTATCTTATCATCCAATGTATTGGGTAAGCATAATATTCGAGAACTCTATTAATAGGCCTGCTGAAGTAAGATTCTGGATCAAGGGCTATAGGATAATACTTTCAGAGAAATCAGAAGCTGTTGCAGAGACTTCCACTAAACTCACGACACCTACCACTCCGACCAAGACCGTAAAGACTACGCCTACAATTAGTAATACAGATACGACTTATACTACTCGAGTTGAAGGGGTATCGGTATTCAAACTTCCACTAACTCTGACACTACTGATAGTATTGCTGATCGCTCTGGTGTCAACTATTCTTTTTATGTCTTGGTTAAAACGTAGGAGGACTAGAAGCTGAGCTTCCTGCTGAAGCTATCGCCAAGAAGAGAAACAGCATATAGCCATTAGACTACGAGTACTGAAGAAATTTGCTAAGAGAACTAATACGCCTTCTAAACAGGTTTAGAGGCTTTATGTGAGTCTTCTTCTTATTGTCATCTTCTCTATCGTCCATCCTTCTTCTCTAGCTGTCTTCAAGCATAGTGGTAACCCTATCTCTATAGGCATAGGATACTCTTTACAGAATTCTGGTATAGATATCTTTAGTACTCGAGTCCTCGACTTTGATCTCTTTGACCTTGAATTATCTGATTCTGTTCTTGGAGGTGTGAGTATCTCCTTCAATTTTGATGTGAAGTCTTCGAGTATCTTTCTCTCATCTAATGGTATCGCTATCAATGTTGATTCTTCTGGAAGATTCTCCTCGAATAGGTATGATGCCATTCTTAGATGTTTAATGTAGGGTGGCTTAGTGTCAGCGTACAAGACCTCGTAGTTTCCTACAGAGTCTTCTCCTAAACATCTCTCTATTACTTCTCGGATTGTTGTACCAACTTTAAACATAGAATGCTGTTCACATCTACCTTGTCTTACTACTTGGAACCCTCTACCCAGATGCCTCAACCTCAAGACCGATAATTGGAGAACTCTATTAAAGCCGAGTACTTCTACTATAGATATCTGAAGTAGTCTTGAGAGAGTGAAGACTACAGCTAAAACAACTATTACAGCTATAGAGGTTGCATAGATTAATGGTGTAGACTTCAAAGTCAAGCTTAATATATTGAAGACCGCTAAGAACGCTGTAAATAAAAGAATATTCTTATAGTCTCTCTCTAAAAGCTTGTCAGACTGATATATGAAGACCTTTCCATCAACCTCTTCTTTCCTCAAAGGATAGCATCGCTCCGCTTTAAAAAGCAGTCTAAAAGCCAATCCTATGAAGCCTCTTACAGAAACCCCATTACATAGAAGGTCGTCCAGGTTCTCATCAAATACCTTCCTATCTGAAATGTTGAGCTGAAGCCTACTCCACAACTCATCTAATTCAATCCTACCATTATTCCTCCAAACTTCACACAAGATAATCTTCTTAACATTACCAATATTATAAGATGGTAGTAGCCAAAGTTTCAAGACCAAAACCATCCCCTCCTCCCATAAAGCATACCAATGTAAAAAAGCTGGAAAACGCACTTTCCACAGAAAACAGCCTAATCAAACCTTTCTCAAGACGATAAAAGAGAGCAGACTATATAAACATCAACCCAACACCATAAGATAGAAGATAAAATGAGTCTACGACATAGAGAGAACATAGTCGTAGATGATGTAGGAGCTACTCCCCATCCAGAGAAATCTGGATCCAGCCATGATAGGCTGGCGGCGGGAAGAAAGCTGGACGCCCATAGCCCCAAGATGCTACCATAGGGGGAGAACGGTGGATGGGAGGGGTAGAAGGTCCCAGCACAAAAGATAAAGATGGTCTCAGAAGCCTCTGGTAAGGCTTGCCGCAACCCCATGAAACCCCTCAAACATGCCTGAGACAAGGGCATCCCGGGGGAAACATCATCATCCCCGGGGGAGGGGTTGGGGGCCTACAGAGATGAGGCTTGAAAGCCTCCGAGGCGTGCTGGAGGCCGGGGGAGGCGGTTGCCTGGGGCTTCCGTCTCCGTCGAGGTTGCCTGGGGCGGCCTCGACTCCTCCAGCATACTTTGAGAGATGCTTGGGGCTTCTCTCAGGGGAAGACTGTTTCCAGTGTTATGCCTGGGGCATCTCTGGAGGCGGTCAGCCTCGAACCA